>CAZJZQ010000018.1:33390-37046 GCA_964550535.1 uncultured Rhizobium sp. | reverse complement strand
GAAAACAATCACCGGGGCGCGTGAATGCGCACCAGACTACAGACTACCCCGGCGCCTGGCCTTAAAAACCAGCCGCCACGCCTACAGCGCATTGCGCGCCCCGCTCCCTCATGCCCGGAGCTAAAACATGGCAGCATCCCGCAGGGCTCAAACCCGTGCGAAGGCTCAACCATATCCACCGTCATCTTCGTGTTCTTTGTGAACCCTTCGCGCCTTGGTGTTCTTCTTCACCGCAACAAAGACAAACACGAAGACACAAAGGTCCACGAAGGACACGAAGGTTAGGTGAACACCTCACTCGCCCACCACCACTCTCGTGGGTGAGGAGACAGATGGGCAGGACCGGTGCACCGCACGCACCTGAGCCGCGCCGAAGCATAACGCAGGCGGATGGTTCTACCAGCGGCGCCCCCCCGCCAGAGACACGCCACAGCTCCCAATGCCCTCGCCTGCATCTCCTCCCGCACCTCACGGTGGCGCCGGTTCGCGGATCGTGCTGTGGTGGCCACATGCAGATCAGACACGCCGCGCTCCCCCTGTTGGCCATCCTGTTCGCCGCGTGCGGCGGAGGAAAGGACGCAGCCGCGATCGAGAGCGTTGCGGCGGCGCCCGGCGACGTGACCGTGGGAACACCGCAACCCGTCGCCGGCGAAGACGTGGAGCGCCCGCCCGCCACCGTCTCCATCGCTCCCGGCGACGCCCCCGCCCCGCCCCCGGCCGGCGCCTCCGCCACAGAGACAGCGCCCGGCACGGCTCCTGAACTCGAAACAGCATCGGACACCGCGGACACCGGCGCCGTATCGCGCGCCCTTCTCACCGGCGACGTCGATCCATCCAGCGACCCCGCCTTCAAACGCATCCCCGAAAAATACCTCGGCGGCAGCCGCGTCTGGGGCCATGCGCTGGCCGTCGATGCGCTGGCCGCCATGGCCGACGCCGCCGCGGCCGACGGCGTCCAGTTGAAAGCCGTCTCGGCCTTCCGCTCCTTCCGCGACCAGAAGCGCATCTGGGAAGACAAGTGGGAAGGCCGCACCCGCGTCGGGGGCCAGAAACTCAACGAAACGATCAGCGATCCCGAAGCCCGCGCGCGCAAGATTCTGGAATTCTCGTCAATGCCCGCGACGTCGCGCCATCACTGGGGCACGGACTTCGATCTCAACGACCTCACCAACTCCTACTTCGCCTCGGGCAAGGGCAAGGTTGAGTATGACTGGCTGACCGCCAACGCCGGACGCTTCGGCTTCTGCCAGGTCTATTCACGCAAAGGCGCGGACCGGCCCACGGGCTACGAGGAGGAGAAGTGGCACTGGTCCTACCTCCCCGTCGCGAAAGCCTATCTGGAGCAATACCCGGAGACGATCGGCTACGATCATATCAAAGGCTTCGCGGGGGCAGAGGCGGCGCGCGGAATCAACGTGATCGCCAACTATGTCGAGAGCATCAATCCCCAATGCAGGTAGGGGGCAGGCAGGGGCCAGGCAGGGCCGCGCGACACAGGCGCGCCATCAGAAATCAACACACAACGCCGCTTCTCGCAGGTGATCGCGACATTCCGCCTGCGCCGGGCGTCCGGCCGAGTTTGACGCAACTTCCGTTCAGTCCAATGGATTGATCGGCCAATGGATTGATCGGCCAACGTTTTGCCCCCACCTTGCGGTCATGCCCCGCACGTTTTTCACCACCGGCTACGAGAACACCACCCTGCCCGGCCTCATTGAAGGGCTGAACGCGCGCAATGTCCGCCGCGTGATCGATGTGCGCGACGTCGCCAACTCCCGCCGCGCCGGCTTCTCCAAAAAGATGTTGGCGGCGACGCTGGACGAGGCGGGCATCGACTATATCCACCTGCGCGCACTGGGCACGCCGAAGGCGGGTCGCGAAGCCAACCGCGCCGGCCGCATGGACGAGTTCCGCGCCATCTACGAACGCGCCTTCATGCAACCCGAAGCGCAGCTTGCGTTGCTGGAATGCGCGGACCTCTGCCGCCAGAAGCCTTCGGTCCTGCTCTGCTTCTGCGCCGACGGCGCCAAATGCCATCGCCACCGCATCGCCGAAGCGCTGGAAGAAAAAGGGCTGAAGCGCGTTGAAATCGCGTTCAGCCCCGGTTCCTAGAATACGTTCCAGCCGCCGCGCGCGGATCAGGCTGGCTTGCGGAATTTCAGGATGAACTGGTCCGTCTTGCGGCGGATCGATGCGTCGAACACCCCTGCCGTGCGCGGGTCAGCAGGATTGCGCAGCACATCGCTCTCGCCGGCATACTCAAAGCCTGCGGCGAGGACTTCATTCTTCACCTTCTCCCTGTCGATGCGGTGAAGCTGCGCGTCGAACTCCACGCCATCCGCCGACTGGTGATCCAGCACCACATAGACGCCGCCCGGCTTCAGCGCGCCATAGACCGCCTTGTTCGCCGCATTGATGTCGAGGTTGCGGCCGGGGTTGTGCATGTCGTGATAGTTCTGCGACGTCCACACCAGATCCAGCGGCTCGGGCGCGGGGATCGTGGTGAAGTCGGTCTGAATGAAAGCAAGATTGGGATAGTTCGCCTTGTCCTCGACGAGCGCGAGAAAGCCCGGCGGCCGCTGCGCGTTGGGGGCGCTGTTGAAGAGATAGACCTTGCCCGCCGGACCAACCGCGCCAGAGAACACGCGCGTCATGTAACCGCCGCCGGGGATCAGTTCGCCAATCTTCATGCCGGGCTTCACGCCGGCGAAGGCCAGCATCTCCGCAGGCTTGCGATACTGATCCAGTTCTGTGTCTGCGGCGGGCCGTGCGGGGGCCGCGACCGACGATGCGATGTGCGGCGCATCGGCCGTCACCGCGTCACTTCCGCCCGCGCCAGACGCGCACGCGGCAGCGGCCAGCGCGGCGAGGCTCGCGACGGCCAGCTTGATTTTCTTCTGCATGTTTTCCTCCCGAGAGACTGCCGTTGAGGCATGTCTGCGAGCATAATTTCTAGAATAGCACGCGGCGAATTGAAATCGTTTTCATATTCGCCCGGTCACAATGCTGCGTCTTGCTGCCGCGCGAAACGGTTAGGCAGCCGCGTAAAGCGGTCAGTCGACGGCTGGCAAGGTCTGCGACAGGCGCCCGCCAACCCGGATCGGCTCAATGCGCACCGCCAGCCCCGTCTTGTCATCCGTCTCGACATAGACCCCGCACATCGTCGCCGGACCTTCCGACGGCGACTTGCGCTCCGTCGGCAGACGCGTCGAGGCGCGGCGCACGATCGGCTCCTTTTTCATGCCGATCACGCTGTCATAGTCCCCGCACATCCCCGCATCGGTGAGATACGCCGTGCCGCCGGGAAGAATCTGCGCATCCGCCGTGGGCACATGCGTATGCGCGCCGACAACCAGACTCACCCGGCCATCGCAGAAATGACCCATGATGTATTTCTCGGCCGTCGCCTCCGCGTGCATCTCCACGATGATGGCGTCCGCCACCTGCAACAGCGGCGCCTCTTCCAGCGCCCGCGCCACGCCCTGGACCGGATCGTCCAGCGACTCCATGAAAGCCGAGCCGTGGATCTGGACGACGAACACGCGGCGGTCATCCGGCAGCGTGAACAATTGCGATCCCCGCCCCGGCATCATCAGCGTCTGCGGATAATTGTAGGGCCGCAGCAGCCGCGTCTCGCGCTCGATATAGGTGATGGC
>CAZJZQ010000018.1:29855-33380 GCA_964550535.1 uncultured Rhizobium sp. | reverse complement strand
CCTCCGACTGGTCCCACGAATGGTTGCCCAGCGTAATGCAGTCGGCGCCCGCATCGAACAGGTCCTGCGCGGTGGACGGCGTGATGCCGAACCCCCCGGCGGCGTTCTCCCCGTTCACCACCACGAAATCGAGACCGAGCCGGCTGCGCACGCGCGGCAGATGTTCGGCGACAGCGGCGCGGCCCGCGCGCCCGACCACATCGCCGAAAAAGGCCAATCGCATGACGTCTCCTGACAGCGGGACGTTCATCCCGCGCCGGTCATCTACAGGAGGGCGCCGCCAAGGCCAAGACCGCCGCGCTCCATCAGCCGCCCCTGCGGCGTCAACGCACGAGGGTCAGTAAACCCGCATGATTTCGCCGATCGCGCGCACCTCGGTCCCGCCGCAGCGGATCGACACACGTTCACGCGGCGGATCGCCCGCCGCCTCGCGGTAAGCCGCCTGCCCGGGGATCGGCGCGGAACCCGGCCGCAGCTCCAGCACCAGCGTCCCCGGCGTGCTCTCCGGCGACAGTTGCAGCGACGCAGCGTCTCCCGCATCCGCCAGCCCCACCGACACCTGCAAGGATCTGCTACGCGATCCAACGCTGGGCATCATGTTGATCCACGCATCGGCGCTGGTGACGGTGAAGGGACAGACCTGCCCCTCCGGCGGCGCGCCGGGCGATCCCGCACAGGCGGAAAGGCCAGCGATTGTCGCGGCAAACAGCGCTGAACGGACCATCGGAACTCCCTTCACGAACGCATCAAGCGAGCAGCCCCAGCAGCGTAACCGGCGCCGCCCCGCAACGGAACAGGCGCCTGCCCGCCTGCGCCCCGCCTCTTCCCAAACGCGTGAGAGTGGTCGAACTATCTGATCCCACGCGCTATTATATACGTACAAAGAAAAACGTCGCGGGGACCAGGAGGCGTCTATGGAACTGAAATTCCGCCGGAACGAGGCATGGCAGGACCTGCGTGGCGAGATCACGCCGGAATCCCTGGTGATGAGCCGCAGAACGCTGGTCGCCGCCGGAGCCGCCGTAACGCTGGGCGTGGGCGCCGCCTGCGCCGAGCCCCAGATGGAAACGCAGGGCGTCAAGAACGCGGCGAAACACGCCGCCCCCGGCAAGACGCTGAAATTCGTCAAGACCGACTGGAAAATCGCCGACCCGCTGGCGTCCGAAGACGTCGCAACCGGCTTCAACAATTTCTACGAGTTCGGCACGGGCAAATATGATCCCAAGCGCAACGCGCACCGTCTCACCACCTCGCCCTGGGCCATCCGCGTCGAGGGTGAAACCGGCGCCGCCGGCAATTACGGTCTCGCCGACCTGATCGACTACGCAAAGCTGGAAGAACGCGTCTATCGCCTGCGCTGCGTCGAGCGCTGGTCGATGGTGATCCCGTGGGTGGGCGTGCCGCTGGCCGACGTCATCACAAAACTGAAGCCCACGGCGAAGGCGAAGTATGTGCAGTTTGAAACCCATCTCAACGAGAAGGAAATGAATGGCGCGCGCGGCTTCATGACCGGCATCCGCTTCCCCTACACCGAAGGCCTGCGCATGGACGAGGCGATGAACGACCTCTCCTTCGTCGCGGTCGGCATGTATGGCAAGGCGCTGCCCAAGCAGAACGGCGCGCCGGTGCGCATCGTTGTGCCGTGGAAGTACGGCTACAAGTCACCGAAATCCATCGCCGTGATCCGCTTCGTCGAGAAAGAGCCAGAAACCGCGTGGAACAAGGCCGCGGCCCACGAATACGGCTTCTATTCCAACGTGAACCCCAGACGCCAGCACCCGCGCTGGAGCCAGGAGATCGAGGAAGTGCGCGGCGAAACCACGCAGAACGCCGCGCGCAACGCACTCGGCATCGGCGGCGGCGCGCAGGAAGAAAGCCGCTTCCGCCGCACCGAGATGTTCAACGGCTATGAGAAATACGTCGCCCACATGTATGAGGGCATGGATCTGATCAAGAACCACTGACCGGTTCATGGCCACGAAATCCTCCGCCCTCGCAGCATTCGGCAAGCACTGGCTGAAACCGCTGACGCTGATCGCCCTGCTGGCGCCCTTCGCGCTGGTGATCCAGCAGTGGGCGTTCGCGCTGAACGGCTGGCCATCCATGCTGGGCTATGATCCGGCGGAGTGGACGCACCATTTCCTCGGCCAGACGTCGCTGCGCATTCTCCTCATCACGCTGGCGATCACGCCATTGAAGGATATCACGGGCTGGACGCCGCTGTTGCGTGTACGGCGGCGGATCGGCCTCGCGGCGTTCTTCTACACCGCGCTCCACATCGTCGCGTATGCGTGGTTCGACCTGCGCTTCTCCCTGCCCGCCCTGTGGACCGACGTGCTGGAACGCACCTACATCACTTTCGGCATGGCGGCGTTCGTCCTGATGATCCCGCTCGCGCTCACCTCCACCAACGGCATGATCCGCCGGCTCGGCGCACAGCTCTGGACGCGGCTGCACTGGCTGATCTACCCGCTCGCCATTCTCGCGGTGACGCACCATTTCTTCGCGGAAAAAGGCTCCCAGCCGGGCCCGTGGATTCACGCCGCCATCCTCGCCTTCCTGCTCGGCTGGCGCGTCTGGAAACGCACGCGGCCCAAGCCCGTGCGCGCGGCGGCATAAAGCTCGGCGACGCGTTGCTCAGTTACGCGGCGGCCGCCACGCATCGCCCTTCCGCTTGTTGCAGACAGCATGCGCGAGCTGGAGGTTCTCCACCTCATCGCCCCCGCCCTTCACGCGCGGACGGATGTGATCGAAGGTCGGCCGCATCTTCTTCCACACCGTCGCATGCGGCGCATCCCACCGCGTGGCCGGCATGGCCTCACCACATATGGCGCAAAGGCCGGACTGAGCGGCCCAGAGAGCGTTGAAGACACTACCAGTCACTGAGATCGCGCCGCCCGTGCAGAATGCGGACAATATCCATCGTGTCCCTGGTTATCCGGTAGAAGATTAGATACTCGCCCTCGATCAGCTGGCGAATGTCTTTATGAACTCTGCCCCGCAGTGGGCCCATGCGGGGGCTGTGTAAGCAGCAACTTGCATCGCGCATCAATGTTGAGCACCAACTCCGTTGCTGCCGTTGGGCTGTCGCCGGCCACATGGCGCCAAATATCAACCAGATCAGCTTCTGCGCGCCTTGATCGCCTTAACCTCAACCCGCTCCCCCTTCTTCCAACCGCGCTTGGCTTCGCCAATTATTGCACCAATTGGCCGCGCTTCGGCGAAACCGCTGGCGACGCCGTCTGCAATCGCAGCGTCAATAGCACGGTCACGCTGGCGCAAAGCCTCTCGTACAACTTCGCTGGCCGAAGCGTATTGGCCCGACGCAACGGCGTCCCCAATCATCCGGGCGTGAGCGTCCGTGAAAGAGATCGACAATTTGACGGTCATGAGCCTTCTCCGCGAAGGGGCAATAAGCAGCAAATAATGCCACTTATTGCAATCAGCCGCCCAGCTCCCCCGGTACGGCCCACCCCCGCCGCGCACACGCCGCCAGCACGGTGTTGCGCAACAGGCAGGCCACCG
>CAZJZQ010000018.1:5323-29845 GCA_964550535.1 uncultured Rhizobium sp. | reverse complement strand
CGCCCGGCACTGGCGTGATCCATCCGGCCGTCTCACTGCATTCGGCGAAGTGAGCGTCGCCCACCACGCGCGTTTTCCCCTCGCCCTTTTCCGGCGCCGGGATGCGATTTATGCCGACGTCGATCACCACGGCGCCCGGCTTCACCCAATCGCCCCGCACCATCTCGGGGCGGCCAACAGCGGGAACCAGAATATCCGCCGTCCGGCACAGCCCGGCGAGATCCTTCGTTTTCGAATGCGCGACGGTGACCGTGCAGTTCTCGGCCAGGAACAACAGCGACACCGGCTTGCCCACCAGGATGGAGCGCCCGATCACTACGACATTCCTGCCCGAGAGGTCATCGCCCAGCGCATGCTTCGCCATGATGACGCAGCCCACCGGCGTACACGGCCGCAGACCCGGCTTGCCCAGCACCAGACGCCCGGCCGACAACTCAGTCAGCCCATCCACATCCTTCATCGGGTCGATACAGGCAATCGCCCGCGCTTCATCCAGCCCCTTGGGCAACGGCAGTTGCAGCAGGATGCCGTCCACCTCCGCATCCGCATTCAGCTCGCGCAACACCGCCTCGACCTCGGCCTGCGTCGAAGACCCGGGCAGGCGCCGCGTGATCGAGCGCATGCCCGCCGCTTCGGTCTTCTCGCCCTTGGATTTCACGTAGATCTGGCTGGCCGCGTCATCACCCACCAGCACCACGGCCAGACACGGCTTGCCGGGCAGTTTCGCGACCGCCGCCGCCGCCGCGGCGCGGACCTTTTCCGAAACGATCTTCCCGTCGATCAGCTCAGCCGGCATGTCAGCCTCCCGGCGCCTCTCCCGCGAGGGCCTGAAGACGCGAGCCTATAGCCCCATCGGCGGAGATTCGCACGGTCTTGATGCGCTGCGTTTCGCCCTTTTCCACCGAGACGGCGGATTTCGGAACATCGAGCGCCCGGGCCAGCAGCGCTTCGACCGCCGCATTGGCCTTGCCCTTCTCCGGAACCGCGCGCACCCGGACTTTCAGGAAGCGCTGGCCGGAGGCGTCTTCGCCCGGCCCCTCAACTGCATCCCTGGCCGCATTCGGCGTCACCCGCACCCGCAGCTCCGCCCCGCCCGGAACGGCGCGCCACAGCCACGAAGCGGCCCCGGCCGCCACAGACTCAGATCACAGCGGGATAGACATAATACACGATCACCCGTTGCAGCAGGATGATGGCCAGGATCAGCACCAGCGGCGACAGGTCGAGCCCGTTGAAGCCCGGAATCACCTTGCGGATCGGCCGCAACAGCGGCTCGGTCAGCGCTTTCAGGAAACTCCACACCGAAGCAACAAACTGGTTGCGCGCATTGATGACGTTGAACACCAGCAGCCACGACAGGATCGCCTGCACAACGAGCAGGAAGATCATCAGATCGAGGACGATCAGGACGATATCAAGAACGGCTCTCATGGGGTCTCCGGCTCAGGCTGACACCCGGATATGGATATCCCAGCCGGTTTACAAACCGAAAACGCCGCAGATACCCGGGAATTGACCCGAAATCAGGCCGCGTCCAGCTCCGACAGGCAGCGCAACACCTCCACGGACGCCTTTTCCACCTTTTCGAGTTCGGCCAGGGCGGCGTCCGTGCGGCCAGCATTGTAGTGCTTCACCGCCTCGATTCCGTGCGCATGGACGACCCGGTGCGGCTCGGCCAGCGCGCGGAAAGCGCGGTGATCGCGGTATTTCGACTCCTCGACCGAGGCGTACCATTTGCCCAGGCGGCAGGTGGTGTGGCTCGACAACTCTTCGGCGCGCAGCCCTTCGCGGCCCACCATCATGTTGGCCAGCCGCTTTTTCCACATCACATGGTCCGACTTGGCCAGTTTCACGATCTTGCCGGGGATGTTCATCTTGGCAAAGCGGCTCAGCTCGGCGCCGATCATCTTCTCGACGGAGTCCATCGCGGCGACGATGCGTTCGATATCCTGCACGCTCTGGCCGCTGCTTTCCGCGATCTGCATCACGCCGCCCGCGACTTCCTGCGAAGCCATCGCCTGCTCGCCCAGCGTGCCGGCGATGTCCGATGTGTTGCGGCTCACCTCCGCCATGCGCTGGCGGATGGCGACGTTCTGGCTGGCGATATCCGCGATGGCGTTGCGCCCCGCCTCCACCGCCGCCGAGCTTTCCGACATCGAACTCAGCACCGCCTGCATCTCACCGCGCAGCTGCTGAATGATCGCATAGATTTCCTCGGTCGATTGCCGCGTCTGGCCCGACAACGCCTTCACCTCAGCGGCGACGACCGCGAAACCCTTGCCCGCCTCCCCCGCGCGCGCCGATTCGATGGTGGCGTTCAGCGCCAGAAGGTTTGTCTGGTCGGAGATCTGCTGGATGCTGTCCGCGATCTTCGCGATGCGTTCGGAAAATTGCGACAGCACCGTCACCTTCTGCACCGTATCCGCCACGGCGGCTGTCACGCGCGTCATGTGTTCCTGCGCCGCATTGGTCGCCTGCACTCCGGCGGCGACGGCCTGCTCCGCGTCGGAGGCCTGGCGCGAGATGTTCTCGCCGAAGGCGCCGATGGTGCGAACCGTGGCCACCATCTCCTCACCCGCCGCCGCGATGCCATGCGCGCGCGATTCCACATTGCGAAGATTGGCCAGCATGTGCGCCGCGTTGATCGACGTCTCGCTTGCGCGCACCGACATATCCACCACGCGGCCAAGATCGGATTGCAGACCGCCATTCAACTTCTCGCCAAGACGCCGCAGAGCGCTGGACAACTCGTCCGTCCCTTCAGGCAAATGCGAATAGTCGCCGCCGGTCATCGCTTCGATGGCTGCGGTCAGCGCCGCATCGCGAACCTTGGTGTCATTCTGCACGAACAGGTCCGCGCGGACGCCCGCCGGAGCCGGGCCGGCGGACCGGCCTTTCATCATCGAAAGCATGTGAGACGTCCCTCCACCCATACCGGGCTTGGGAAAATTCGTAAATTCAGGCGGTTAATAACCGATTAGATACCGCCCCGGCGCGCGGGCCAAAACGCCCGCAAACGCTGGGGAAAGCTGGTTACCGCCGCCCGATCCGCCTCAAGGATTTCGCAGACGATTGCGGATGTCGGCCTTCTGGCGATCCAGTTCGGACTGGAAGTCCGAACGCAGCTCGCCACGCAGACGGCTCAGGGCCTCACGCAACTCCTCCGCCGCGCCCGCGCGCGTGGCCTGCGCCGCCGCAGCCGGTGTCGGGCCAGAGAGCGAGAGCCCCTGCCTCCCTTCGATCGCGCCGACCGTCCAGAAGTGGTCCGGCATCGAATAGGCGCCGAGCGTATCGAACGGAATGCGGACATAACCGCCATCGGCCCACCCCGGCCCCCACGAATTGCGCACCAGCCACGTCTTTGACGGCAGGTCGTAACCGACGATCAGCATGGCGTGGCCGCCGCCCGGCGGATCAAGCCGTTCAGCCGGGCCGGGCATCAGCCCCGTCTTGGCCGCCTCGTCATAGAAGCGTGAAGGAATGTAGGTGCCGAACACCACCGGCAGTCCGGCGCCGACAGCCTGTAGCGCCGATTGACCCAGCGGCGTGCGCGCGTACTGGATCGCTTCGTTGTTCATCGCATCCTTGTAGGCCTGCTGCGAGGGCTGCTGCAACACGCGCGACAGGTCGAACGGCCAGATGTTCTCATCGCAGGCGCCATGCGCCAGCACCGACGCCATCACGTGGTGAATGAAGCTGCCGCAATCCTCGCCCTGCGCATTCGCGAGCTGGCGGGCGTTGTAATAGACGAACAGCCGCGACAGATCGGTGTGCCCGCCCGACTGCTGGCGGCGCTGGTGATACTCCAGACTGCCCACGATTGCGTTGGCGGTGCAGGAGTTGGACTGGCCCTGATCCTCCACCGGCGAGCAATACTGACGCAGATCCATCTTCTCCGGCACATTGCCCAAAGGCGCACGCAGGACAGGCGCGTTGGAAACGCGAGTCTCCAGCAGGCATCCGTCGAGACGCCGCGCGCTGACTGGAAGCGGTGCGCCCGAATAGCCGCGCGGGTGGGCCGCGTCGCCCTGAGACGAGGACGACTCTCCGGCCTTCGCGTTGTAGGGCTCCAGCGAACCCCAGCACTTGGCGCACTTGGTGGCGTAATTGTCGTAGATGATGCCGCACTGGTAGCAGGCCTGGCCGCCCAGTTTGCGAGGATCGCCTTCGCCGCTTCCCGCGCGGCCGTCCTTGCCGGACAGCCGGGCCAGCGCTTCGCGCGCCTCGAACGGCGCATCCCGCTGTGTCGCCATAACCGAAGCCTGGACAGGCGCCCCGCGCAGTGCGCCGGGCGCGGCTTTCTCGATGGCGCCGATGGTCCAGAAATGATCCGGCAGCGAATAGGCCTCAAGCGAGGCGAACGGAATGCGGACATAGCCCCCGTCGCCCCAGCCAGTTCCCCACGAATTGCGGACCAGCCACATTTTCGACGGCAGGTCGTAACCGACGATCAGCATGGCATGGCCGCCAGCGGGCGGCTCCACCTGCTCGGCCGGCGCCGGCATCACGCCGGAACGTTCGGCCTCGGCGTAGAAGCGCTGGGGCAGATAGGTTCCAAACACCACAGGCAGACCCGCCGCGAGCACCTGGATCGCCGATCCGCCCAGCGGGGTGCGCGCATACTGAATCGCCTCGTTCTGCATCGCGTTGCTGTAGGCTTGCTCGTGCGGACGCTTCGTGATCTGGCGCGCATCGAACGGCCAGATCGATTCCTCGCAGGCGCCGTAGGCGAGCACGCCCGCCATCGCGTGATGGATGAAACAGCCGCTGTCCTGCCCTTCCATGTCCGCCATCCTGCGCGCGTTGTAGTACACGAACAGGCGCGAGATATCCTTCAGTCCGCCGCCCATGCGGTTCTGGTGATACTCGAGAGCGCCGGCGACAGCATTGGCTGTGCAGGAACTTGTCTGTCCCTGATCCTCGACGGGGGAGCAGTACTGCCTGAGGTCGATCCTGTCAGGCGCGCTGCCCGGCGGCGGCCTGAACAGCGGCGCGGCGGCGGGGCGCGCTTCAAACAGACAGCCCTTCAGCGTCCGCTTGCTGACGGGCAACGCTCCATATCCTGTGCTCATCGTCTGTCCCTTCCCTGTCGTGATTGCTTCGGCTGCGCTGGTTCCGGTTCGTCTGACCATCCTGCAGGAGACGCAGTAGGTTTCGCCGTCCATCCGCCACAGACCGCAGTTGGCGCACTGCCACATGCCCGGCGGCGCTGGCGTCTCTCCTCGCACCAGCTCGACGCTGCGCCCCATCACCACGCACGACGTGCAAGTCTTCGCGTTGTTGTCGAAGACGCGCCCGCATTGCGGACACCAGGTTGCAGCGGCGCCTGTTATGGACATGGCGCACCTGGTTGGTGATTGATGTGGAAGACTGCGTTGACCATCCGGCCCGAGCCATACGGGTCGAGCGTCTGGTAGTTGATATGGCACTGCCCGTCGAAGCTTCCCGCCGCACTGGCGGAACCGTAGGCGTTGCCGACGAAGAATTCGAACCGTTGGCCGCTGAACGCTCCGGCCATCTGCGATCCGGCGAGCATGCCCGCCACCGATACGGCCTGCACCGCGCCGGAATTATCGGCCGCGACATTCCACGTCCCGCCGAAATCGTCGGTCCAGTAACCGTTGAAGGATGCAAACCGCGAGCGCGGCGTAACCGGCTCAGGCTCGGGCGTCTTCAGGTCATCTGGCTCAAGGTTGGGCATGCGGTCCGCGCCGTCATCCTGCGGCTCGCCATCCAGGGTTTCGTCCTGCGCAATCAGGGAGAAGCCGCCATCCTTCATCCACGTCCACGCCGCCCATCCGGCCAGCGCCACGACAGCGATGACCGCAAGTCCGGCGAAGGCCTGCGCCGCACCGCGCCTCGGCGGCCCGGCGCCAACGCGGCCGCCATAGGACATCATCGGAATGAACCCGCCGATCACCTGAAGCAGCATGATAATGCCGCTCAACGGCATGTTGATCGCCTTCAGGACCGGGACAAGAAAATCCGGGACCGCCCATGTCTTCACCGGCTTCGGCTTGGGCTCAGGCTTTGGATCATTGCGCGGCGCAGGTTTGGGGTCGCCGCCCGGCTGCGGCGCCGGGTTCGTCTGCGCCGCCTTGATAAGCGCGTCACGGAAAGCTTCCAGCGATTGCGGCCTCAGGCGCGGATTGTTCGATAGCGCCGTCTGGATCAGCTGGTCCAGCGCAGGCGAAACATCGGTCCGTCCTTCGCTCGGCGCCCGCCAATGCCCTGACAGCGGCACGCCCGCGAGAAGTTCATACAGGATCATCGCCAGCGAATAGACGCTGGCCGATTGCAGCGGCGCCGCCGATCCTGCCGTCAGGGCCTCCGGCGCGCGATAAGGATCGCCGCCGAAGCCCGTGCCCGTCCCCCCAGTAACTTCTTCCGCCGCAGGCAGACCCACGCCCGTCAGCTTTATCCGCACATCCGGCTCCGCCGGATCTGACAGGAGCATGATGTTCGCAGGCTTGAGATCCACGCTGACCGCGTTCTGCGCGTTGAGAGCGATCAGAATCTCGATCAGCATCATCACCAGCGTGTAGATCGGCGATATGCCCAACTGTCCGCCCGACCCCAGCAAACGCCGGTTCCAGTCGCGTAGCGACAGGCCTTCGACCAGTTCCGTCACGAAATAGACAAGCCCGTTCGTCTCGCCCGCATCATAGATCGCAGCGACCGCCGGATGCCGGATGTTGCGCGCAGCCAGCGCGGCCCGCATCACGGCGGGCGCGCCGCCATAGGCTCCGGCCATCGCGCCCGGCGCCGTCTTCAGAACCACATCCGCACCGGTCACCCGGTCATGCGCCAGGAAAGCGCCAAGCCCGCCGGACGCCCCGGCCGCAACCGCGCGAATCTCATAGCGATCCGCAATCACGGCGCCCGGCGCGAGCGAAGCTTCAGCGGGTTGCTGCGCAGGCGACAGCCCGCTCTCCACCGTCCGCATCGACGCTATATCCATCGTGGGCGCAGGTGCAGCCGCTTGCATCGCACGGCCGCATGCGCCGCAGAATTTTGCGTCGTCAGGATTGTTGGTATGACAGGCGGCGCACTTCATGCCGCGTCCCCGCCCAGCGGATCAGGCCCATACGCATTATCGCCGCGCTGACCCGCCGGAAGGCCGATCACGACCGCCGCGACAAAGCCCAGCATCGGCACAGCCAGCAACGCCGCGAGCCATCCCGACCGGCCAAGATCATGCAGGCGGCGGCTCGCAACCCCGATCGACGGCGCGAGAAGCAGAAGCCACGCAATGCCGCTGTAAAGATACGCCGGCTCGCCCATATCGCCGTAGGAATCATAGCTGGCGGACGCGCTCTCGATCCCGTCCACCACGCCCGCGGCAAAGATCATCGCAAACGCGCCGAGATTGAAGCCCCAGTATTCCCGGCGGTGCGCGCGGCCTTTTGCATCCGCAAATTTTTTCGTGACGACATGGGTGAACCACTGCCACAGCGTGCGCTGCCGCCCGTCCCCCGGAACAGAACCGCGCCGCGCATCACCGTCCTGCGCCACGACGCGCGTATTCAAGAAGTCGGCTGTCTTCTTGATGATGTCCTGAACGTCGGAACCGCCGGCTTGCACCTCAGGCCGCGGCGCCGGGCCAAGCGCGGCGTGCAGCGCCTGACGATACTCCGCCGCGCTTTGCGGCCGCACGCGCGGGTTCGGCGACAGACCACGCTCGATCAGCTTGTCGATGGCCGGGGGCACATCGGCGCGGCCGCCGCTGGGCGGCTGCCAGAAATTCTGGGGCACCACACCGACCAGAAGCTCGTAGAACATCACCGACAGCGCATAAAGATCGGCGGATTCGCGCGCCGCATCCGGCGCCGTCACCTGCTCCGGCGCCATATAGCCGCGCGTGCCCAGGCTGGTCGCGCCCGTATCTCCTGTGTTGGGCGCCCGCGCGATGCCGAAGTCGAGCAGTTTCAGCTGCACATGGTCATCCGCCGGCTCGCTGAGCAGAATCACGTTCTCGGGCTTCAGATCGCGGTGAACGACGCCCGCCTTGTGAGCCGCTTCCAGCCCCGCCAGAATTTCGCGGATGATCGTGGCTGCCGCCTTCAACGACCAGTCCGGCCCCTGCATACGTTCGCGATTCCAGGCGCGCAGGCTGCGGCCGTTCAGAAACTCCATCGAGATGAAGGGCTGGCCATCCGCCTCACCCACATCATAGACCGCAACCACGTTGGGGTGGCGGATGTCGCGCGATGTGACGCCTTCGCGGATCAGCCGCTTCACCGCATCCTGCCCGGCCAGCCTGTCGGCGCGGATCAGCTTCAGCGCAACCTCGGTTTCGGTCAGCGTGTCGAGCGCGTGATAGACCACGCCCATTCCGCCCTCACCGATCAAACGGGAGATAACGTAGCGAGTCGCAAAAGTCTCGCCGGGTTCAAGCCGCTTCTGGTCGCCGCGCGACGGCTGGCGCGTCTCTGCAACCTCAATGGTGCGCAGGCCGGCAAGATCAACTTCCGGCGCCGCCGCCACCGTGACCGGCTTTCCGCAGCCGCCGCAGAAGCGCGCGTCCGCTGCAAGTTCCGACTGGCAGGAGGGACATTTCATGATGCGCCTTCGGGTGAAGCGGGCCTCCGCGTGAACACGATCTCGCTGATCTCGCCGAAATGCGCGCGCATGCGCACTTGCAGCGTGATGGCGTCGGCGTGCTTGGGCAGAATCTGGATCACATCATCCTGCTCGATCGGCTCGATGCCATCGCGCGCGATGCGGCGCTGGCCGATCTGCACGCCCGCCTCGCCCGCGGCGTGCAGGCAGACACGGCCATTCTGCAGAAAAATATCGAGATGCCGCCGCGACACCGCGCGCGACAGTTCTTCATTCAGCGCGCCCTGTTCGTTGCGCACCAGCAGGCGCACATCCACCTCGCCCCCTGTTTCGCGCAGGTTCGAGCGGCCAGCGGCCAGAATGGAATCGTCCGTGGTGATCGGCCGCGCCGCTGGCGCCTCGCCCGGGGCGAACCCGCGCCATTCCACAATCGCGTTGCGCGCAACCGAGGCGCCTTTCAACGGACCCGCCGTATAGCCTCGCACGCCTTGTTCGCGCTCGAACACATCGGCGCGGGTCAGGCCAAGCTGCGTTGCTTCGGTGCGGCGGTCCTGCCGGTCATCATTGCCGCTGGCCGCTTCGATACGGATCGGCGCGTTCACCGTGCCGCCCAATCCGCTGTCCTGGCCGCCAGCATGAATGGTCTGGTTGATGACCACCCCGCCGCCCTGCTCGATATCCAGTTCGAGGCTGGAGCGGAAGGCGAACACCTCCTCGCGCCAGCGATAGCGCGTGGCGACCACAAACGTGATCTCGAACAGCGACCGGCCCTGACGCTCCAGCGCGCCGGTCTGCACCCAGAGCGGATTGGAAGCGCCAGCCTCCAGCCGCTCCCACGCCGCATCCTGCTTGCGCAGCGCGCCGCCGCCCTCGCGTATCCATACACCCGTGACGAACAGCGGACGGCGCACCGGTGAGTCATTGCGGAACACGAGCGGCAGGACGAGAGCCCCGCCCGCCTTCACATCCCGCTTTGCGCCCGCATCGAGATACAGTTGGGGCGCCACGCAGACCGGACAACGGCCATCGGCCCCCAGCAAACCGCCGCAATCCTCATACGCCATACAGCGCAGGATGGGCGAGCGGCATTCGCCGCAGAACATCGCCCCTCGCGTTGCAGCGCGCTGATAGCAGCAGGGCTGCACGGCGCCGGCATGGCTGCGGCCTTCTGACATCGTGTCGCGCCTCCTCTGCCGCTACTTGCGCAGTTGCTCGCCGCAACCGGTGCAGAAGCGATCCTTCGCTTCATTGGTGCGGCCGCATTTCGGGCATTCCACCGTTGTCGCCGAGCCGAGCGCGCCACCGCCATCCGCCGCCGCGCGCGCCGCGCCAACGCCGCCAGCCACGCCCACGGAGCTTTGCACGATCATCTGCGCCAGCGCCTTCGCCTGTTCGGCCGTCTGCGTGGTGTTGCGGTCGGCCATGGCGACCATCTGTTTCATCAGCTCCATGGCCTGCGCATTGCCTGCATTGTTCGCTGCGGCCTTCGCCTGCTCTTCCAGGATTTTCGCGACCTGAGGGCTGAGGCCCGCGTTCACGGCGAGCGTCTGTTCCGGCGTCATGCGGCCGCCATGCTGGAGGCGGGTTTCCTCTCGTTTGGCCTCCAGATGCGCGCGGTCCATCTCCTGCTTGTGACGCGTCTCGCCTTCGCGGATGCGCTCCTCCAGGCGGCGGCGATCTTCTTTTGCCTGAAGGTCCTGCATGCCTTCGAGCTTTTCCAGAGCCGCCTTGTCGGCCTTGATCTGGGTTTCCAAAGCCGTGCGCTGTTCAAAGGACTTCACATCCGCTTCGGTCTTGCGGCGCTGGAAGTCCGCCCCATCTTCCTTCTTGCGGATATCGATCTCGCCCTCGCGGGTCTCGTATTCATACTGCTTTTCGAGGCGGCGGAGCTGGATGTCGTGCTCCTTGTCGAGCAGCGTGGTCTCGCGTTCGATCTTGCGGCGGCGCTCCTCCACCTGCTTCATGTCGACGCCGGCATGCGTGGCGCTGGCGATCTCGGTCTCGAACTTGTGCAGGCGCTCGGTACGCAGCAGCTCAATCTCGTGCTGCAAGACCTTCATCTCCTGCACGCGCTTGCCGGTCTCACGCGCATCGACGAAGTCGATCTCCTGATCCATGACCAGACGTTGCAAGTCATGCTCGGATTTCAGAGCCAGCCCGTCGGCGTTGAGCTTGTAGGCGATCTTCAGTTCCGTCGTCTCGTTCTGGCGCTCCATCTCGCGTTTCAGAACGGTGAACTGGTATTCGGCCTCGCTGGCGGCGCGTTCTGCCGCAGCGCGGGCCATTTCGGCCTTCTCAACATCATTCATCGCCCACTCGACCGACGAATGCCGGATCAGCACGCCGAGGTCGCCAAGCACGCGCTCGATCTCCTTCATCGTGTCCGCCTGGATCAGGTCCTGCAGGCCGCGATTTCCGCGCACTTCATTGGCGTTCATCCGGCTGACCGAAGCCTCGAACACGCGGTCGCTCAGCGTGTCGCGGATACGCCGCGCGATGTCGTCCTTGGTCAACGCCTTGCGGGCGGCCATCAGGCCTATGATGTTCTGCGGCTTGTCCGGGTTCACCTGCAAGTCGATGACGGCGACGCCGCGCACTTCCACCTTGTCCTTGGTGATCGCGTTGAAATCCGCCTTCACCTGGAAGGTTTTCAGGTCGGCCAGCAGCAGGCTGACCGACTGCGAACCGCCTACAATTCCCTTCAGCTGGTTGAACAACCCACCGACAGAGAAGTGCGCGCCTTTGTAGGCTTCCACGAACTGCCCGTTGCGCATCAGGAGCCCCATATAGTCGGGCGGCACCTCAAGACGCTTTTCGAAGAATGCCTTGAACGTATCCTGACGAACGAATTCGGCAACGATGTTCGGATCGCTGATCGTCAACTGAACGGATTTCATGGGAGAGGCTCCATCTGCGGAGGGTACGCGGCGGCAGGATCAGTGAACCGGCCGCTTCCACTGTTTTTGAACGAAGAACATCACGACGTAGTAGCCAATGACGAAGGCGCACACAGCGAACGGGATCGGGTATTTCTGCACGATCCGCACAAGCTGGTCGGTCTGGCCGAACGTGCTGCCCATGCGATCGACCTGCATGATCACGCCGATCGCCGTGGAGAGCAGCGAAAAGATCGAGACCAGCAGCGTGGCGAAACCGGCAAGCCGCTGCAGGAAGGTAGCGCGTTTCACCACGCCCGAAGCTTTCGCCTCCGCAGCTTCGCGGTGGACGAGTTCTTTCTCATACTGTTCGCCGCGCTTGATCTGTGCGGCGCGTGCTTTTTTGTCGACTTTCATGAAGTCGGGCGTCGCGCTTTTCTTGGCGGACGGTGCATTCACGGGCGTCAGGTTCGACGCGCTGCGGCGCAGATGAACGAAAATCGTCAACAGCAACCAGACGGCGGCGAGCGCAACGCTGCTCCACAGCGCCAGTTCGATCCAGGCGGGAAGCTGGTCTGGGCCTCCGGCGAGTATTTCTTCCTCGATCATGAGCGATCCCCGTTGTTGATGGTGTGAGCTGGTGCGCCGGTCATCGGATGCGAGCGTCCGGCGCGCGCAGGAATTCGTCGGACTGAGCGAACAGGAACAGCTGGTTCAGCAGGCCGAGCACGTTGCCGGTCTGGTCATCCAGATCGCCGTCGAGCTTCTGCGGCGATTGCGGCGCGATGAAATAGACGCCGCCCGCATGCTCCACCCTCACAGCGAAGGAGAGCCCGGCGCGATTCTGATAGGTCTTGAACAGCACAACGCCGCCGATGGACGCCTCGGAGCGCCCCTCGCTGACGCGTAGCGTCTCGCCGAGGAAATAGATCATGTCATCAAAGGAACGCGTGCGGATCTCCGCAACTTCATCGCCCGTCGCAACATCAAAAAAGCCCCAACGCGGCAGGGCCGGATCGCACAGCATGAACTGACGCTGCAACCGGTCCGTCGCCAGCGCCGGCTCGTTTGCGCCGCGCACCGCGCGGTTATCGCGCGCCAGCACCAGGCGCTTGCCCGTCAGCTTCTCGATGGCGGCGATGGAGCCCGAAAGGGTCTCGCCCGCCGCCGCGCTGTCGCCCAGCGACTCGCGCACATAAGCGGGATCGTAAGGCGCGCAGGAACGCTCATCCTGCCCCGCGAAGTCCAGCTGCCCGAACGCGATGCGCCCGCTGTCCGCATCCTCGATCAGCGTGGTGAACCGCCGGGCGTCCGTAGCCGAGGGCGATGTCTGGTCCGCGAAATCATCGCCATTGATGAAGACATACGCGCCCGCGTCCTTGTACTTCACCGCGTCGATGAACATCCACATCAGCGTCGCGCGCGGCCAGCCGGCGTTCCAGTAGTCGAGCATCGTCTCCGGCTTGATCGGCTTCAGAAGGCTTTGCGTCTTCTCGTTGTTCGCAAACGGGTTCACCGAGTATTCGGCGTTCGAGGTTTCGTTGCGCGACAGCGACAGCGCCGAGTTGGACAAAGGGTCCGCCGGATTGCCGAACCCCAGCGGCGCCAGCGACGCCGACCCGTTCAGCGCCAGCGTCGGGTTTGACTTGATGCCCGACAGCGTCGTGTAGTTGGTCGGCCACCGGTCACGCGCCCGCAGCACGTTAACCGCGATGATGGCGCCCATGGCGCGGGTGTGCGCCTCGTTCAGAGTCGCCGCATTGCTTTCGATATTCTCCGCCAGCCCCGTCGCGCCCAGGTCGCTGACGATGGCGCAACCGCCCATGGACGCGGCGCATATGCCCGCCCCTATCGTTTTCGCCAGCCGCCCTGCCATCCACTTCCCCCGTGCCGGCCCCGCCGTCCGAACGGGGCCCTCACTGGGATAAGCGTGCGTTTTCCGGAAAGCGGCTCAGCCGCAACAGCAGAATCTTGCGCACGGAAGCAGGATTTTTCAGATTTTCCCGCCCGCCCCATGATCCGTCGCGCGATCAGCGCAGGGGACCGAACTCCGACAGGGGCCGTCCGGCGCGGCACAGTTCAACGCTGGCGCGAAGTCCGGGCAGGAAGGCGGCATGGAAGGCGACCAGACGACCGGCCTGATCCGCCCTGGTGAATCGTGCTTCCGCGCTGGTAAACGCCTCGCACGTCAGGTCGCGGCGCCCCGCCTTTTTCGCGATCGTGCCGAGGATCAGTTCGCCCCAGCCCGCATCCGCGCCGGAACTGGTCTCGTCCATGTCCGCGATCTTGGCGGCGACGATCTGCTGCTGTTCGGCAATGGCTTCGTCAAAACGGCCGACATTGCCGAGATGCTGGGCGTAGGACTCTCCCACCATGATCCGCATCACACGCGCGGATTCATCCCTGTCCTCGATCTCGACCAGCCGTTTGGCTGCGCGCTGGGCGCTGGCCAGCAAATCCTCGCCCTCGACAGCCCGGCCCAGTTCGGCAGCGGCGGCGTAGGCGTCCGCTCCGCTCCAGCCGATCATGTAGAGCAGGAAGGGATTTCCCGGCGCCCGCTGTTCAGCCGCGACAAACACATCATGCGCGCCGCGCATCACGGGATAGCCTTCCTCATGCCGCGCCATCAGATGCCAGGCGAGCCCACGGTTGTAGGCTGCATAGGCATGTTCGACATCGGCCGCCTCGCCCTGCTCGTCCGCGGGCCAGGCCTCGACAAAGGCGTCATGCTGGTCCGCCGCGGCGATCAGCGCATCAAATTCTTCGTTGGCGGTATGGCGTTCGATCTCGGCGCGGCTGAGGTCGCGTTGCGCGATGCGCCAGCTCTGGTCCCGCTCCGCCTCCGGCACGCGTGCAATCGCCGCCTTGCCGGCGTTAAGCAGCGTCAGCGAAGTTTCCGGGTCGGTGTGTTTGTAGAATTCGATCAGGCTGGCGATCGCTTCGATCTGGCCCTGCGCAATGGCGACGTCAGACGCGTCGCCAAACTCGTCCTGCACGCCCGCCAGCATCGTGCGCGCCTTCTGTAGGTTCTCCCGGGCAAACCGGTCCTGCCCCAGATTGCGGTCCAGCGGCGACGCCTGGATTTCCGACAGCCGGATCAGGCCTTTCGCTGTCTCCATGCGGAGGTCGCGGCTTGCGCCCGGCGTTTCCACCAGCGTGTCGAGATAGGTCTGCGCTCTCGCCGCCAGATCAGCCCGCGCCGTGGTGTTGCCCGGCACGCCGCGCAGCTGGTCGTTGAGATCGAACAAAAGGTAATTCGCCAGCGCCCGGACATCCTCGAACCGCCGCGCCTCCGCCGCACGCGCCCGGTCCGCCATGAACCATGCGACGCCTGTTCCAACGAACGCCGCAAGCAACAACACCAGCGCCCCCGCCGTCGCCATAGCCGCCTTGCGGTGCCGCCCGATGAACTTGCGGAAGCCATAGCCGCTCCCGCCCGCAAACGCAGAGACCGGATACCCATCGCGCCACGCCGCCAGATCCGCCGCCAGCGCATCCGCCGTCGGATAACGCTCATGCGGCTTGTAGGCCGTGGCGCGCGAGACGATAGCGGCCAGTTCCGGCTCCTTGGTCCACGACGCCAGGAGCTTCTGCGCCAGCTTGCCGAGCGAATAGACATCCGCCGCGGTCGTCGGCTCGGCCCCGGTCGTGCGTTCGGGCGCCGCATAGCCCGGCGTGAGGCTCAGCGTACGCAGCGAAGCGGAGCCCTTCGTTGTGCCGGGCGGCAGGTCGGGTGATCCGGCTGGCCGGGCGATACCGAAATCAATCAGCTTCACCACGCCCGATCCCGTCACCAGCACGTTCGACGGCGTGATGTCGCGATGCACGATCAGGTTGGCGTGGGCGAACGAAACCGCCGTGCAGGCCTGCAGGATTTTGTCGATCCTTTCATCGCACGTGGCCTCCGTCGCCTCGGCCCATGCGGGCAGCGGCTGCCCCTCCACGAACTCCATGATGATATAGGGCGAACCGTCCTCGGTCTCCCCGCCATCAAACAGCTGAGCGATGTTGGGATGGCGTAGCTGCGCCAGAATCTGCCGTTCGCGCCGGAAACGATCCACCAGCTTCTGCGACAGCAGGCCGGGCCGGATCACCTTGATGGCCGCCGTATGTTCAAAATCGCCGCGATCACGCCGCGCGAGATAGACGGAACCCATCCCACCCGCGCCGATCCGCTCGACCATCAGATAACCGCCCAGACGCGAGGGCGCCTCGGTCTCCACATCGGCGTCGGTCACCGCCCCGCCCGTGCGCAACTGCACCTCACGTTCAGCGGCGATCAGGGCGTTCACGCGGGCGAGCAGATCCGGCCGCCCCGTGGTCCGCTCCGCGAGCCAGGCGTCAGGAGCGCCCGGCGCTGCTTCGAGAAACGCCTCGAACAGCGCCAGCGCATCGCGATCAAGCGCGATACCGGTCATTCCCGGTCAATCGGGCTCTGCAGCGCGTCGAGCAGCCACGAGCGCGCCACTTGCCAACGGCGCTTCACCGTCGGTTCGGACAGACCCGTCGCCGTAGCGACATCCCCCACCGACATCCCCCCAAAATACCGCATCTCCACCAGCTCCGCGAGTTGGGTGTCGAGCACCTTCAACCTTACAAGCGCGGAATCGAGCGCAATCAGATCAAACCTTTGTCCGCCATCCAGCTGGGTGGTGATTTCCACCTTCTGGTGTTTGCGCTTGGCGGTCAGTTTCGAGCGGGCGTGATCGACCAGAACGTTACGCATCACGCGAGAGGCGAGTGCGAGCATGTGGGTGCGATCGGTGATCGACAGCCCCTCGGCGGAGGCGATCCGCATAACGGATTCATTGATCAGGTCGCCGGTCGAGAGCGAACTGCCCCGGTCCGACCGCAGGCGGGCCGCGGCGATCACGCTGAGTTCAGGATGCAAGCGCGCAATCAGGACGTTGCGAGCGTCCACGCTGCCTTCCTGCCAGTTGGCCAGCAGTTCGGCCGTTTTAATTTCCACGCTCATGGCGCCGTCCCGCAGCGAGGCAAGCGAGGCCTCGGCCCCCCGAGTCACGCCCCTGTTTTGCCTGACATTTCCTACAATGAGGGGATAATGCAAGTTTCCTGCTCAACCGACAGGCGGCCAAGCTGCGAGGCGCCAGAAAAACCGTGGAGAAGCCGGGGCCACCCGGGCGGTTCACTTCGCAAAACGAGATATCATGATGCAGGATGACACATTTCGCGCGCGCAGGCGGCTGATCGATTTCTCCGCGTGTTGAATTGGCGCCACCCCCACTCTGTACTGAGCGATGAAATGTCTCTTGCCGGAGGATCGAACTCTCAAGCCGAAGCCCGGAAGCCCGTCGTCCCAATAGAAGCGCACACCTTTCTCAACCGGCGGCAGGGCGTCAATCGTCCGCTTGTTGAGCTTCACGCCACATCTCCCAGCACTCTACGCGGACAGCCTGCTGGCGGAATTTTGGTAAGCATCCCACGCGGGAATCGCGGGTGATTTGAGGAAATAGGAGGAAACGAAAATTGCCATCGGCGCCTCTTCACACGAGCGGCGCGGGCGTTCCGGGTTCTTCATAAACCCTTATGCCATCGTGATATTCCGTGACTCTGTGCTACAAGGGGATATGGCATGTCTTGCGGTACGATGCTCGTCCTCAACCGATGCTCTGGGCGCCCAGCACCGCATTCGTAATGCGGGGGTCACGTGTTCAAGTCACTTAGGCAGCACCATCTCCAATCCCCATACCTGCCCTGCCTCCCGGTTCAACCCGGCTTTAGATGTGCGCCTGTCTTTTGTCCGCAATGTGATGGCTGACGAGGGGGGGGCAGCCGCATTCATGATTCCAAAGGACCCGATTCTAGAGGACCCGGCCCGGAGACAAGCCGGGCCGGGAAAGGGCTACCTTATCCTGGCCGCAATCTTCCCGGCTCCGGCTTCCGCGCACGCCTCGTCCTGTGCGCCGGTCGCGCCGGATACGGCGATGGCGCCCGCCATCTCGCCGCCCGCAATAAGGGGCGCGCCGCCGGGGAACAGGATGGAACGCGGATTGGCCTCCACCTTCGCCTTCATATCCGCGTCCGCCTCGATCAGCGCGCGCGTCTCTGACGCCGGCTTGCCCGTGATCGTCATCGTAATGCCCTTGCGGACGGCGATGTCGCCTGTGCCGTTGCGCACGCCATCGGGTACGTAAACATAGACCGGGTTACCCGCGGCATCGACCACCGCGGCGCTCACCTTCAGCCCCTCGCTCGCGCATTGGGCGATGGCGGCCTCCACCGCCTCCTTCGCCAGCGCCGCCTCAATCCGCTTGGGCTGCGGCGCCGGCGGACTCTGCGCGGCGGCCCCGGCGAGCATCACGGGAGCAGCCAAGGCCGCAGCGAGCAGAAAAATTGCAATCGATTTCATTTTATCACTCTGGCTGATCTTCCCGGACTGAGTCAAGCGGTCGTGGAAAGGCGGCCGGCGCCACGACCGCGCCTTCCTCGCCGCCATCTATTCCGCCAAGTATAGGCGCGCCCTGTTCAGCTCCGGCCTGAGTTCCCAGCCTGAGTTCGACGCTTCCGGCGCCCGCCAGTTCAAAAGCAAGTTTCTCCGCCAGAAGCTCCACGCTTCGGCCCCGACCCCGCGCCATCCAGTCTCTTCATTCCCCGGACCAACCATATTAGCCTCTGTTCCGGGGCCAGAGCCGCAGTCGAGAGGTCGGTTTGACAAAGAATCCAAAGGTCACGCTGAGCGATGTTGCTGCGCGCGCCGGCATGTCGCAGGCGACCGCGTCGCGCGCCCTGCGCGGTTTCAAAGTTCACAGGAAATACCAGGGCAAGGCTGAAGCAGCGGCGGCGGAACTGGGGTATGTGCTGAACGAATCCGCGCGCGCCCTGCGCAGTGTTCGCACCATGACGGTGGGCATGGTTTATCACGACCTCACCAGCATGCTGGGCATGGAGCTTCTGAGGGCGACGGCGACGGGCCTCGACGAGATCGGCTACAGTCTTTTCATCTCTACGGCGCAAGGCCGGAATGACCATTTCGACAGCCTTGTGCACCGCTTTCTGCAACGTCGCGTGGACGCCCTGGTCTGCGTGCATGGCAATGGCGAGGGCGCCGCGCTGCAAGGATACATCAGCGCGGGCATTCCCGTCATGGCTCTCATCACCAAGAGCGGCGGCTATAACAGGCTTCCGCTCGTCGGCCCGACGATCAAGCGCGCGGCGGGCGAGTGCGCCGGCCGCCTTGTCGCACTGGGCCACAGGCGCGCCGTCATCCTGTCGTCAGCGCGGGCGCCGGAGCTGCTGAATACGCTTGAGGCCGCCGCGAAGTCTCGCAACCTCGAAACGGCACGTGTCACGCTTGGCGAAGCGGCGACCGACGCGGAGATCGCCGACATGCTCCGTACGCTTCGCAACAAGCCTGCACGGCCAACCGTGATTTTCGGTTTCCTTCGCGACGCATCCCGTATCCTGGAAGCGGCGGCGAAACTCAGGATCAAGGTTCCCGCAGACCTTTCTGTCGTGGCCATCCGCGACCGCAGCACGATCGCCGGCCCCGCCCTGTCGAACCTTTCAACCATCCATCTCAACCCCGCACCGATGGGCCTGCTTGCGGCGGATGTTCTGAAGCAATGGCTTGTCGATGGGCGGCCCCTCACCCGGGACCGTCGAATCGAGATCGGTGAGTGGACCGAACGCGAAACGACCGGCCCAGCGCCAGCCTGAGGCGCCCCCGTCAGACAACGCTTTCATGCCAAAACTAAAATCGATTGCAGTTTTCTGAGATCGATTGCATAATGCGATCTAGAACGGGTGGGGGACGGGCCCGCGCCTCCCGCCTGGAAAGATGACGCCGGCGCCCGGCAATGGACGTCACGGCTGCGCACAGGAGGAAGAGATGCGCCTTGCGGTTGGATCAGCTGTTGTGGCGGCGATGATTGCGGGGTCCGCGCCGCCAGCTGGCGCCCACCATGGACTCGCCCAGCAGTTCGACATGGAGGAGCGCGTTGTCCTGAAGGGCAAGATCACGAAGGTCTATTGGCAGAACCCCCACATCTATTACACGCTTGAGGTTCCGAAGAGCGGCGGCGTCGAAGTCTACAACATCGAGTCCGTGCCCGTGGCGATGGCGCGCGCAGCCGGCCTGACCGCCCAGAGGCTTCGCAATGACGGCAAGGAGGTTGAGGTCCATGTGCGGCCGGGCCTCAAGGACCCGAACGTGGTCTGGGGGCTCTATCTGAAGTTCGCAGACGACCAGATCATCACCTTCGAAGGTTTCAGGGAATAGGCCGGGCGGCCGGGAGGGACATCATGACAAACGCAGTGATCAAGGCGGCGTCCGTTGCGGCGCTGCTGGGGCTTGCGGCGGCGTCCGCGAATTTTCCTGCCGCGTCGCAAACGCCGCAAGCGGAAAAGCCGGACCTCAACGGTTCATGGACTTTCCGTCTGGCCGCGCCGCCGCGTCAGGATTCCAGAGGCATTTGCGCCGGTCCACGTTGCGGCGCCGGCCCCGCTGGACCGGCGAGCGCTGCATCGACAGGCCTTGATCCTGCAGCAGCGGCCGGACGCCGCGCCCAGTTTCCAAAATACAAGCCAGAGTTCCTCGCCAAGGTCGATGAACTCGACAAGACGCAGGTGAATACAGACCCCGCTCTCCGCTGCCAGAACCCCGGCCTTCCCCGCGTGGGCACGCCCGACAAGATCGTGCAGACAGCGGATCAGGTGGTCTTTCTCTATGAGGACCTGAACGGGTCCTTCTGGCGCATCATCCCGACCGATGGCCGGGCGCACCGTGAGGATGCGGAGGAAGGCCCGTTCGGCGACAGCGTGGGCCGCTGGGAAGGCGGCAAGCTGG
The DNA here is from genome assembly GCA_964550535.1 of uncultured Rhizobium sp. Taxonomy (GTDB): domain Bacteria; phylum Pseudomonadota; class Alphaproteobacteria; order Caulobacterales; family Hyphomonadaceae; genus UBA7672. Next base: position 9,601 of record CAZJZQ010000018.1, on the reverse strand, counting down.
TGGTTGAGACGGTCGCGCTGGGCGAAGACACGTGGCTGACGGACAACGGCGCTTTCCACACCTACAACATGGCGACAACCGAGGAGATAAGTCTCACGCCCGAAGGCGGCCTGCACTACAAGATCACGGTGAACGACCCGGATGTGCTGGCGGAACCGTTCGTGAAGGAGCGGACGCTGATCCGCAACACGCGTGATCCGCTGCAACCGCCGCCCTGCGTCGAACGCAGCATCGACAAGATGGTCGGGATCGAAAGCTATCACCCGAACGCGCGCTGGTAGGCGGCGCCGCCGCCCCCTTCCGCCGCCATGTCTTCCGGGGCGCGGCGGGACCGGAAGAACAATCCGCCATGGCGGCATTGCTGCGAAAGAGTTGAGATGAATTTTCTGTCCTGGCTTCAGGAAACCAGCTTCGTCCAGTTCCTGGCGGCCGACCCTTACGTCTATCCGGCGCTGCTTTGCCTGCATGCGATCGGAATGGCCATGGTCGTCGGCCTTGTGCTGGTGATGAGCGCGCGGGTGATCGGCCTTGCGCCGGGGCTCTCGACCGGGACGTTCGACCAGTTCTCGACCATCGCGCTATGGGGATTCGCGGTCAACGCGGCTTCCGGCGCGCTGATCTTCGCCACAGAAGCGACGCGCGTGATCGTGAATGCGGAATTCCTGATCAAGCTCGCCTGCATCCTCATTGGCGCCTTCGCCATCTGGTACATGCTGCGATCAGCTCGCGACTTGCGCGCGAAGAATAGTGATGGCGCGGCGCTTCCGTTCCCTGTCTCGACAAGAATCGTCGCCGTCGCAGCCTCCGCCGCATGGCTGCTCGCGATCGTATTCGGACGTCAGATCGCCTACACAATCAAACCCCCGTTCATGACATGATCGAACAGCTCGGCAAGCTGATGCGCGAAAGCCCGATTGGCGAAGCCATGCGGTCCAGCGCCGGTCTCTTCCCGGCGTGCGAGACGGCGCATTTCATCGGCCTGTCGCTCCTGCTGGGCGCCATGATCGCGATCGACCTGCGCGTGCTCGGCTTCTTCCGGACGACATCCTATTCCTCGGTGCTGAAGTTGATCCCGCTCGCCATTCTGGGGTTCGCCATCAACCTTGTGTCAGGCGCATGCCTCATAGCGGCCAACCCGGAACTCTACTTCACCAATCCCGCATTCTACTGGAAGATGGCCCTGATCCTCGTCGCGGGCCTCAACGCCGCCTGGTTCACGGTCGCGGAGCATTCGGTTATCGCCAATCTTTCCGCGGAGGACCCAGCGCCTGCGGGCGCGCGGATGATGGCCGCCACATCGCTTGGCGTCTGGGTGCTCGTGCTGTTGCTGGGGCGGTTGCTGCCGACATTTGCGCCGGTCGCCGGGGGATAGTCTCCGGCCGGCCGCAACAGGGAGGATGACCTGATGAAGTGGATGCCCGTCTTCGTGATCGCCAGCCTGCTGGCTGCGGCGCCCGTGCTGATCCCCCCTGCCGCCGCGCAGGCCTCGGGGCCCATGGTGCGCGCCGGCGCCGTTGAAAAGATCTCGGCTCATATCTACGCCATACCGGACAACGGCGCGCCAGGCGTTCCCAATGTCGGCTTCATCGTGGGGAGCGCCGGGATACTGGTGATCGATACAGGCATGGGCGCGCCCAATGGCGCGATCGTGCTGACCGAGGCGCGCAAGCTCGGCGGCGACAGGAAAATCCATCTCGTGACCACGCATGTGCACCCGGAGCACGACCTCGGCGCGCAGGCCTTTCCCGACACCGCCGTCATGATCCGGTCAGAGGCGCAGGTGAACGAGATCGCCGAGGCCGGCATGCGCACGGCGGACGTATTTCGCGCCAGGTCGGAGACCAATCGCACATTGCTGGAAGGCGCAGCGTTCCGGGCGGCGGACGTCACCTTCTCAGACGCCTACGATCTCGACCTCGGCGGACTGACAGTGCGTCTCCTTTCCGGCGGGCCGTCGCACACGCCCGGCGACACCGCGATTTGGGTGGAAGCCGACGGCGTCCTTTTCTCCGGAGACCTCGCCATGAGCGCCCTGCCGGCCTTCGCCAGTCCGCAATCCAGCGCGAAACAATGGCTGACGAGCCTCGCCATGCTGGATGCGCTGAAACCAAAGGTGGTCGTGCCCAGTCACGGCCCGATCGGCGACGCCGGCTACATCGCGGCCTACCGCTCCTACCTCACGCGTATCCAGTCACGCGCCGCCGATCTGAAGCGGCAGGGGAAAACGATTGACGACGCCGTGGCGGCGATCACCGAGGAACTCAAACCGGATTATCCAAACACGACACGCGCAGCCGGCGCGATCCGGGCCGCCTACGCCGAGGCGAACTGACGGAACGGCAATCCGGTGACGAACGCAAACAACCCTTTGAGTTCGTATCCACGCCACGCGGGCCGGGCGCCCCAGCCGCGTGCACGGTTACGCGGATATGATTGGGCCTCCATCGCCCTGCACTGGCTGTCCGCTGGCGCAATCGTGCTGCTGTTGTTTCTTGGCGATTCGATCGCAACACAGGGAGACGCTGCACGACGGCTGCATACCACAATTGCCCTGTCGTGCTGGATCGTCCTCGCGGGGCGCGTGATCTGGCGATGGCGGCAAGGCCATCCCGCAAGATCGCCGAGCCAGGGGCGATGGGCCTTCCGGCTTGGCGCCGCGATCCACCATATGCTGCTGGCTTCGCTGGCGGCCATGCTCATCAGCGGGCCGACGGCCGGGCTGGCGAGCGGCGCGGGCATATTCCTTGGCGATCTGCGCATCGGCGGACCTGAAACTCATAGCCCCGCGATTTATGCAATCGCCGTCAGGACGCACAGCTCGGCCGCGGCAGTCCTCGCCATAGGCGTCGTCGTTCATGTCGCCGGCGTCCTTAAACACGTGCTGATCGACCGCGACAGCACGCTGGCCCGCATGCTTAGCCCCAACGCCGCCAGCGCAGCTCCGTAACCTCACCCCGCCGACTGATCACCGCGAAAGCAGGAGATGCGCCATGAAGCTGAAATCCGGTCTAGCCGCAGCCGCGATCTCAATCGTCCTGCTGGCCGGTTGCGCGGGCAGCCCTTCGCAAACAGGCGAACCCGCAATTCCGGTGTTGTCTGACGCCGCCGTCTCTATCCGCCAGGGGCAGGCTCAAGGAATCGTGCAGGACGGCGTCGCCATCTTCCGTGGCCTGCCCTACGCGGCTCCGCCGGTCGGCGACAGGCGATGGCGCGAGCCCGGGCACGCCCTGCCCTGGGTCGGGGTACGCGACGCCAGCCAGAACGGCGCCTCCTGCGCCGAAGTGGAAGACTGCCTCTTCCTCAACATCTTTACACCCGCCGAAGCCACATCAAAGTCAGGATTGCCTGTGTTCGTGTGGATCCATGGCGGCGGCTTCGCAGGCGGCTCAGGCGGCGGCACGGATGGATCGAAGTTCGCCAGATCCGGGGTGGTGGTCGTCTCCATCAACTACCGGCTCAGCCGCGCGGGCTGGTTCGCCCATCCGGCGCTTACCGCGGAAAGACCGGAGGGCCTTCTCGCCAACTACGGCAATATGGACCAGATCGCCGCGCTCGAATGGGTGCGCGATAACATCGCCGCATTCGGCGGCGACCCCAGCAACGTAACCCTTGGCGGCAGTTCGGCCGGCGCAATCTCAACCGCATATCTGATGATGGCGCCGCAAGCCCGCGGCTTGTTCGCCAAGGCAATTTCGGAATCCAATTTCGGCCGGCTTGAAATTGCACCTATAAGGTCGGACGCCCGGCCGAGCGCCGAGATGGCGGGGCTCGCTTTCGCAGAATCTCTCGGGATCAAGGGAACCGGTCCGGAGGCCGCCGCGGCCCTGCGCGCACTGACGCTGGACCAGCTCCGCGCGCCCGCCGCATCCGCCGGCGCGGCCGACCGGCCGCGCCCGATCGCAGACGGCATGATGATCACAGGCACGATCGAGGAAGGATTTCGTCAGGGAAAACAGGCAGCGATGCCTTATCTGTTTGGTGACACGGATGATGACGCCAGCCTGTTCCGCCGCGGCGTCGATACGAAGCAACGCCTTTTAGAACTCGTCAGAGAGCCTGGTTTTTCCGCTGCCTACGACCCGGACAACACAGGCGATGCGGATCGCATCGTCGCCCGTGTCATGGCGGACGAGTCCAACCGCGAGCCGAACCGTGCACTGGCGCGTCTGCATACGAAGCGTGCGCCTACCTATGTTTACCACTTCGCCTATGTCCCGCAGGCGAACCGGCCGAACACATAGCGCGTCTCCGCACTGTGGCCCGCGCCATAGGCGTTCG
>CAZJZQ010000018.1:0-5313 GCA_964550535.1 uncultured Rhizobium sp. | reverse complement strand
CGAACCGGCCGAACGCCTATGGCGCGGGCCACAGTGCGGAGACGCGCTATGTGTTCGGCGGCCAGTCCGGGCAGCGGCCTCTCGACGCCGAAGATATGGCGGTGTCAGATTCGCTGAACGCCTACTGGGTCGCCTTCATCAGGAATGGCGATCCCGGCAAGGCCGGCGGACCAGAATGGCCGGCGTTCAACACTGAAGACGAGGCACGGCTCGTCGTCTCCCGTACAGGCGGCATGGACAGACACGATCGCCTCGACGCGGCGCGCCTCGACTGGATCGAAGCGCGAGCCCCCATCGACTGACGGCAAATCTGATCATCCTTCGCGCTCGATCTTGCGAGCGTCCGCCAGTACGCCCGGCATGATCGCCCAGCGGAAATAGCCGACGCGATAGGCCTTCGCTCGAAGCGGACTCTTGCGATCGGTCATCCGCCGTCGCAACATGCTTCAGCCTGTCTCAATCCACAGCTGGCAAAGCGATTTTCGGAAGTCGTCTCGACGACGCGGCTATCAAAAATCCGGTTGGAGGGCTGGTTGGCGGGATAGTCACCTAGGGCGACAAAATGTCAAATTATTTCAAGGTGAAATGGTGGAGCCGAGGGGAATCGAACCCCTGACCTCGTCATTGCGAACGACGCGCTCTCCCAACTGAGCTACGGCCCCGATTGTCCAGCCAGACTTTGGCAGACCCCGGTTTGGGAGGGCGTTAGCTATTCCCAAGCCGCTCGCCCGTCAAGGATGCGCATGTCCGGCATTTTCCGGACCGTAGCCGCCGCAATCCGGCGTTAAGGCTGGCCGGGCGATAAACGGGGCATGAAGCGTCTCGCGCCCCCCCTCCTGACGGCTGGTCTGGCCGCCGGCCTGATCCTGTCAGCTTCCGGCGTGGCCCCCGCCTTCGCCGCCCCGCCCGCTGCGGACCAGAGGGAGACGGGCCCCGACCCCCGGGCGGTGCGGATCACCGGCGCCAAGACCTATCTGCCGACTTTCGGCCTGCGCGCCTCGATCACGCGGGGCTTCACGGTGCATGGCGTGCTGGCCGTGGACGCCGGGCTAGACATCCCTTCGGACAAGGCGCGGAAGAAAGCCGAAGCGTTGATGCCCCGCATCACCAGCGCGATGCGCGACGCCGTCCTGTCCTACGCCAGCCTGTCCTATGTGGTAGGCGACCGGCCGGACACCGACATCCTTTACGCCCGCATGCAGAAGGCCGTGGACGGCGTTCTGGGGCCGGGTGAGGCCCGCGTGGCGCTAGCCTCCGTCATCGTCTTCCCGAGCTAGGCCAGCGCGTCCATGAACGCGGCGAGATCGGCGTCCAGCTGCGTAACGCCGCCTGCGTCATGCGTGGAGAGCGTCACCTCCACCTTGTTCCAGACATTGAACCATTCGGGATGGTGATTCATCTGCTCCGCTTTCAGCGCCACGCGGGTCATGAAACCGAAGGCGGCGTTGAAGTCTTTGAAGGTGAAGCTGCGCGTGATCGCGTCGCGTCCATCCACCGCCAACCATTGCGGCAGCGATTTCAGCGCCGCCGCCGCGCCCAGAAGCCTGCTCATCGCTGTCTCCTTCCGGTTTCCACTTCCTGACGACAGGTGAACGCCCGGGCTTCGTTTTCGCACCTGCGCGGAACCGGGCGTCAGCGATTTTCAGGCATAAGACGGCAAAAGACCACAGCACCCCACCGGGCTGCTGGCCGGCGACAAATAAGGGGACGCCAATGACCCGCTTTCTGTGCTCCGAGAAGCATCCGGAAGGTTACAAGCTCGAAGACCTGCTGATGATGCTGCGCGCCGAAGTGATCCACCGCTGCGACGCCATCGCGACCGACAAGCGGCCCGAGGCGCTGCACGTCATGAGCAACAATCTCAAAATCCTGGGTTACATGAGCGAGTCCATCACTCTGGCGCTGGATTCGACACGGGTGCTGGACCGGGCGTTCGGACCGTCGCAGGCGGCCCATGGCGGACCTCCGCGTATCGGCAAGACGGAGAAGGCGGCGTAGCGCCCCCCTATTCGACGCCCGACACGAAGAACAGCCACGCCCCGTCCTCGCGGATGCCGAGGCTGTAGCCGGGCCATGGCGCGCCCTGGAGCATGGCCTCCACCGCGCTGGATCCCGCCAGATTCTCAATATCCCGCGCCGTGCGGGCGTCGATCTGATCGACGCTGAGCCGCGCCATATAGGGCCAGACGAAGACGCGGCCCTCGGGCGTCTCCTCCGTCGCATGCGGCCAGGACAGTACGCGGCCCATCTGCGCCATCGGCCAGTCGCCGGTGCGATATTTCAGATACCAGTAGTCGCGATGCGGCATGCCGCCGGTGTTGGACCGGAAATCCGGCGTCTCGCCCGCCACCCGCGCCATGTCCCACGGCCCGCCCGTCTCCGCGATGTCCAGCAATTGTTCGCGCCGGGCGATGACAGGACCAGGCAGCACGGCGGGCGCGGCTTCATCCCCGGCAGGCGCTTCGGTCACTTCTGGCGCGGGCGGAGGATCGCACGCCGTCAGAAGCAGCGCAGCCAGCACAAAAATAGCGGAAACAGGCTGGCGGGATCGGGGCAAGCGCATGTCGTACGCCGTCGGATCAAATGCGGGACCGGGATTCCCCCGCCCGGTTCGCCGCCTGTCAACAGCATTCAGACCTCGAATCCAAGCGCCTTCACCAGATCGGCGAGCAATTGCTCCTCCGACAGCACCTTGATGGTGGTCATTCCCATCGCGCGCGCCGGCTTCAGGTTGATGCCGAGATCGTCGAGATAGACGCAGCCCGATGGCTCCACGCCCAGTTCGCCGCACATCATCTGATAAATGCGCGGGTCCGGCTTGCGCACGCCCGCCTTCGAGCTTTCGATGACATGATCGAACAGGGAGAAAACTTCGCCCACCCGGCGCGCCTTCTCCTCGCTGGAGGACATGCCGGCGCCCTTGCCTGCCGGCGCATTGTTGGTGATGCAGCCAACCTTCAGCCTCGCCGCCTTGCAGTTACGCAGCGCCTCGACCACGCGCGGCCGCAGATCACCCGACAACAGCGCCAGAACATCGCGCCCCGGAACGCCATGACCCAGCGCGCGCGATTCAGTTTCAAACATCCGGTCAAACGCCGGTCCGTCGATCTCCGACCGCTCCAGAAGCGCCCAGGCATTGGCGTCCGGATTCACGGCGTTCACGCCGCGCAGGAAGTTTTCCGGCAGGCCGCGCTCGCGCTCATAACGGTTGAAGGCGTCGAAGGGCGAGGTCGTGAAGACGCCGCCGAAATCCCAGATGACGGCCTGTACCGCGGTCATGATCTATTCGGCTGCGACGCTGGGCGTGCAGCCGTGCGGCGGACAGGCGTGGGGTTTATCCTCGCGCGAGCCCCAATCAAGGCCCAGCGTGTCGAGCAGCTTCTCGTCTTCGCTGGCTTCGGGGTTGGCGGTCGTCAGCAGACGCGCACCGACGAAGATCGAATTGGCTCCGGCCGTGAGGCAGAGCGCCTGCCCCTCTTCCGTCATGTTCTCGCGGCCAGCCGAGAGCCGCACCCACGATCCAGGCAGCACGATACGCGCAACCGCGATGGCGCGCGCGATCTCAACCGTCGTCACCGGCTCGGCATGCGCCAGCGGCGTGCCCTCGACCGGCATCAGCGCGTTGATGGTGATGCTTTCCGGGTGCGGCGTGATCATCGACAGTTCATGCACGAGGCCGACGCGATCGCTGCGGCTTTCGCCCATGCCGAGGATACCGCCGCAGCAGACACTGACGCCCGCCTTGCGCACCTTGCCGATCGTATCAAGGCGATCCTCGTACGTGCGCGTCGAGGTGACCTTGCCATAGTATTCGCGCGAAGTGTCGAGGTTGTGATTGTAGTAGTCGAGCCCCGCCTCTTTCAGCTTTTCGGCCTGCCCGTCTTCCAGCATGCCGAGCGTGACGCAGGTTTCGAGGCCCTCGGCCTTCACCGCCGAAATCATCGCGCACACTTTCGGCATGTCGCGGTCTTTCAGGCTGCGCCACGCCGCGCCCATGCAGAAACGGTCGGCGCCGTTGGCCTTCGCCTGTTTGGCCTCGGCCACAACAGCGTTGACATCCATCAGCTTGGAGGCGGCCAGCCCGGTCTTGAAGTGCGCGGACTGCGAGCAGTAGCCGCAATCCTCCGGGCAGCCGCCCGTCTTGATCGACAGCAATTGGGACTTCTGGATACGCCCGCCCGGCCAGTTCGCGGCGCGCACACTGAGCGCGCGGTGCATCAGATCCGGCAGGGGGAGGTCGAACAGCGCCGCGATCTCCTCCCGCGTCCAGTCATTGCGGGGTTGAATGGCGGCTTCGGTCATGGACGCAACTCCGGCTGATCCGCGCGACGGATAGCGGCGCCGGGCGGCTCTGGCAATGAGGCTCCCGCAAACGGGAGGAGAAGCGGAAAAGGGGGCGGCGCGCCGCCCCCTGCCCGTCTTAACCTTGCGGGTTACGAGGCTGCGGCGTCTCGAAATCCTGCGGCGGCGGTTCGTGGCCTGTCACCACGATCCCCTTGGCCAGCTTGGAGTTCCACATGCCATAGACGAAGTAGAGGGCGATCGCCGCCAGCATGAACCACAGGAAGAACATCCGCACATTGTCGGGCGTCTGGAACATCAGATAGAGGCAGGACAGCACGCCCACCACCGGAACAACCGGATAGAGCGGCACCCTGAAGCCGCGCTCCATGTTCGGACGCGTCTGGCGCAGCCATATTACCGCGATGCAGACGATGGCGAAAGCCGCCAGCGTGCCGACCGAGGTGAGGTCGCCCACCGTGTTGATGTCGAATACGCCCGCCGACACCGCGACAATCGCGCCCACGACGAGCGTGTTGATCCACGGCGTCTGGAACTTCTTGTGCACGCGAGAGAACGGCGAAGGCAGCAAGCCGTCGCGCGCCATCGTGTAGAAGATGCGCGTCTGGCCATACATCAGCACAAGGATCACCGAGGTGAGACCCGCGATAGCGCCGACCTTGATCGACACGGCCAGCCATTTCCACTGCGGACCGAACGCGTTCACAGCGTCGGCCACCGGCGCACCGGTGTTCAGCTGCGGATAGGGGACGATGCCGGTCAGCACGAGGCTGGTGGCGATGTAAAGCAGCGTGCAGACCACCAGCGAGCCGATGATGCCGATGGGCATGTCGCGCTTGGGGTTCTTCGCTTCCTGACCCGCAGTCGAAACCGCCTCGAAGCCGATATAGGCGAAGAACACAATGGTCGCGGCGCGCATGACGCCGCTCCAGCCGAATTCACCCTGAACGCCGGTGGGCTCGGGGATGAAGGGCTGCCAGTTGTCGGGGTTCACGAAGAACGCGCCGACGA
>CAZJZQ010000017.1:11690-37185 GCA_964550535.1 uncultured Rhizobium sp. | reverse complement strand
CGATTTCGACGCCGCGATTCATCGGGCCGGGATGCATGACGAACGCGCCGGGTTTGGCCAGCGCCAGACGTTCGGAGTCGAGGCCCCAGAAGCGGTAGAACTCCCGCGTCGAAGGCAGGAACGACCCGTCCATGCGTTCCTGCTGAAGGCGGAGCATCATGACCACGTCGACGCCTTCAAGGCCGTCTTCCATGCGGTGGAAGATCTCGGGCCCGAGACGCGAGACGGCGCCGGGGAGCAGCGTGCGCGGCGCGACGAGACGGACGCGCGCGCCCATCTTCTGAAGCAGGTTGATGTTCGAGCGGGCGACCCGGCTGTGCAGGATGTCGCCGCAGATGGCGACGACGAGGCCTTCGAGGCGTCCAAGACGGCGGCGGATGGTGAGCGCGTCGAGCAGCCCCTGGGTGGGGTGCTCGTGGCTGCCGTCGCCGGCGTTGATGACGCTGCAGCCGACCTTGCGGGCGAGCATGGAGGCGGCCCCGGAATCCTGGTGGCGCACGACCAGCAGATCGGGATGCATGGCGTTCAGCGTCATCGCGGTGTCGATCAGGGTCTCGCCCTTCTTCACCGAGGATGTGGCGACCGACATGGTGACCACGTCCGCGCCGAGGCGGCGGCCGGCAATCTCGAACGAGCTTTGCGTGCGGGTGGAGTTTTCAAAGAACAGATTGACCAGCGTTTGTCCGGCCAGAACGTCGGCATGCTTAACGCGCTGCCTGTTCAGCTCGACATAATGGTCACCGAGATCCAGCAATTGCTCGATGTCGAGCCGGTTCAGGCCCTCGATCCCCAATAAGTGCCGATGGGGAAAGGCGTAGGCGAAGTCCGCCATGCGTGAAGCACCCGTGATTTCGGGGGGCATAGCGTGGGAGTCGCGGACGAGCAAGCGGGGGCGGTCTAGAGAACCTGTCCCGCCTCAATAAGATGTTGGCGCCGGGGGAGAAAAATGCCGGCTCAACCCTCAGCCAGCCGGTCGATGGCGCCTTGGAGAATCCAGGCGGCCGCCAGCTTGTCCACAAGTTGCTCACGGCGTGAGCGTGAGGCGTCCACCTCCAGCAGAGCCTTTTCCACAGCGCTTGTGGATAACCGCTCGTCCCAGAGGGCGATAGGAATGTCCCGGCGTTCAATTATCAGGCGGGCGAGGGAGCGGACGGACTGGCTGCGCGGACCTTCCGAGCCGTCCATGTTGAGGGGGTGGCCGAGGACGATGCCGGTGCAGCGGCGCTCGTCATAAAGCTGGAAAAGGCGGTCGAGGACGGGGGCGAGTTTCTTGCCGCGGACGATGGTTTCCACTGGGCTGGCGATCAGGCGGGATGGGTCGCAGGCGGCGACGCCTACGGTTTTTGCGCCCGGATCGAGACCCAGGAGCGCGCCTTTTGGGGGCAGGTCGGTGAGGGGGACGAGGGCCATGGGTGCAGCAGATAGCCCGAACCGGAGGCACGGAACACTCCTCTACCGTGTCGTAGAGGGGGAGTTAGCCGCTTGAGTCCCGGCGGCTGGGCGTTTAGGGCAGGCCTGTAGGAAATTTACCGGACGACGAGAAAGCCCCAGACCCGATGAGCGTCGACAAGAACACTGTACGGAAGGTGGCCCGGCTGGCCCGGATCGCTGTTCCCGAGGAACGGCTGGAGCCGATGGCGGCCGAGCTGAACGGCATTCTCGCCTGGATCGAGCAGCTGAACGAGGTGGACGTGAACGGCGTCGAGCCGATGACCTCGCCCGTGGCCATGAGCCTGCCCCTGCGCGAGGACAAGGTCACGGACGGCGACATCCGCGACCAGGTGCTCGCCAACGCCCCGAAATCAGAAGACGGATTCTTTGTCGTGCCGAAGGTGGTGGAATGAACGCCGTGAACGAAGATCCCGCAGTCCTGTCCGATCCGCGCTGGATTAAGTTCAACGCGGGCGAGCTGACCTGCTCGTGCGGCGAGAAGCACATGGGGCTTTTCCCGATCAACATGCTGACGCCGATCGCATGGCCGGGACCGAAAGAGTACGAGCCGGATACCGCGCTGCGGCTGGAGGGCAATTTCCTGTCCGCGAACTACTGCGTGTGGGACGGGAAGTATTTTTCGCTGCGCATGCGCCTGCCGCTACAAATCAGGGGCGCGGGAACATGGGCGTTCATGTTCACCGTGTGGGCCAGCCTGAACCGCCCCGACTTCGAGGGGTATGTGGCGGCCGTCCGCAACGAGACGCTGGACAACAATGCGCGGGCGCCTGCGCGCCTCGTGAACCGGTTGGGGACCTATCCCGATACGTTCAGCCTCATGGGCGTGGCTTTCCAGCAGAATGACGGCGCGCCGCCGTTGTTGCTGATCCAGGGGGCGCAACCGGACAACTCGGCGGATCACCCGATCATCAAGGAACAGCGGGAGGGCATCACGCTGGACCGCATGTTCGAACTGTTCGCGCACTATGGGCACGAGATGCGGCCCAAGGCTTCCTGACCGGCGCTGTAAAAAATGACCTCCCTCACGAAACTCACCCTGTCCGATGCTGTCGATGGATTGAAGGCGAAGACCTTCTCCTCGCAGGAGATCACGCAGGACTTCCTGACGCAGATCGATGCGGCGAACCCGCATCTCAACGCCTATGTCGTCGTCACGCACGACAAGGCGCTGGAGATGGCGAAGGCCGCCGATGCGAAGCTGGCCAAGGGGCAGGGCGGCAAGCTGGAAGGCGCGCCGCTGGGCATCAAGGACCTGTTCTGCACCAAGGGCGTGCGCACCACTGCGTGCTCCAACATCCTGGGTGAGTTCACCCCGCCGTATGAAAGCACCGTCACGCAGAACCTGTGGGACGAAGGCGCGGTGATGCTGGGTAAGTTGAACATGGACGAGTTCGCCATGGGCTCCTCCAACGAAACGTCGCGCTTCGGACCGCCTGCGAACCCGTGGCGTCGCGAAGGTTCAAACGCCAAGCTGACGGCGGGTGGATCGTCGGGCGGATCGGCTACGGCCGTTGCGGCTGATCTGTGTCTTGCCGCGACCGCTTCCGATACTGGCGGTTCGATCCGCCAGCCGGCGGCGTTCACGGGTATTGTCGGTATCAAGCCGACCTATGGCCGCGCCAGCCGTTACGGGATGGTGGCGTTCGCTTCTTCGCTGGATCAGGCAGGTCCGCTCGCCAAGACGGTGAAGGATGCGGCGCTGATGCTGGAGGTGATGTGCTCGGGCGATCCGAAGGACTCCACCACTATCCGCCAGCCCGTGCCTGAATGGTCGAAGACGCTGGGCCGGTCGGTGAAGGGCATGAAGATCGGCGTGCCGAAGGAGTACCGCATCGACGGGATGCCCGCCGAGGTGGAAAAGGTCTGGACGCAGGGCATCGAGTGGTTGAAGGCGGGCGGCGCAACCATCGTTGACGTGTCGCTGCCGCATACCAAATATGCGCTGCCCGCCTACTACATCGTGGCGCCGGCGGAGGCTTCATCGAACCTCGCTCGCTATGACGGCATGCGGTATGGCGCGCGCCAGTCGGGCAATGGTTCGCTGACCGATACGTATGAGCAGACGCGCGCCAAGGGTTTCGGCGCGGAGGTTCAGCGGCGCCTGCTGATCGGCACCTATGTGCTGTCGGCGGGGTATTACGATGCATACTATCTGCGCGCGCAGAAGGTACGCTCGCGCATCCTCGCGGACTTCGAGGCGGCGTTCACGCAGTGCGACGCATTGCTCACGCCCGCTACGCCTTCGGCGGCGTTTGCGTATGGCGAGAAGTCAGGCGATCCGGTCGAGATGTATCTCAACGACGTGTTCACCGTGACGGCCAACCTCGCGGGCGTGCCAGCGATCTCTGTTCCGGCTGGCCTCGACAGCCAGGGCTTGCCGTTGGCCCTTCAGGTGATCGGCAAGACGCTGGACGAGGAAACCTGCCTGCGTGTCGCCGCGGCGCTGGAAGACGCCGCGGGCTTCACGGCGCGGCCGGAGAAGTGGTGGTAGGTCTCGCCCTTCCTCCGCTGCGGGGGAGGAGTTGTCTGGCGCCAGCGCACTTCAGCCTCGCTACTCTCACCTCGTCATTGACCTCCGCGCCAAACCTAGGTTGGTGAGGGGATGCTCAGTTTTGAAGACTCCCTTCTGCTCACGCCTGCAGGCGACAATCTTTGGTCCGGCATGGTCGATGCGGACTATCGCGGGTTCGGCAGCCAGTTTGGCGGGTGGACGGGAGCGGCGTTGCTGAAGGCTGCGATGCTGGAGCCCGGCGTGAAGGGCGCGCCGCTGTCCTTGTCGGTGCTGTTCATCGAAGCCATCGCGGAGGGACCGTTCGAGATCGCGACGCGGCTGATCCGGTCTGGTGCGCGGTTGCAGTTCTGGCGGTCGGAGCTGGTGCAGCGGGGCAAGGTCTGTGCGCACGCGCAGGCGACGTTCGGCGTGCGACGCGAGACGACGCGGTTCACCGACGCCGTGATGCCAGCGCCTCCGCCACCCGAGAGTGAGGGGCTGACCGACAGCTCTCCCGACATCGCGTTCGGCAAGCAGTTCGTGATGCGCTGGGCGACGCCCGGCCCGCTGTCGCCGGAGCATGATGCGGACGACCCGGCCAGCTCGCTGGTGTGGGTGCGCGACAGGCGCGGGCGCGCGCTGGACAATCTGATGCTGGCGGCGATGGCCGACCTCGCGCCGCCGCGTGTGATGTGGAGGCGCAAGGCGCGGGTGAACTCGTCCACGGTGTCGATGACGACGCACTTCCACGCAACGCCGCAAGAGATTGCGGAGACGGGCGCGGGCTTCGTGCTGAGCGAAGTTCACTGCCGCCGCTGCGAGGGCGGATATTTCGATCACGAGCTGAAACTGTGGAGCCGTTCCGGCGTGCTGCTGGCGACGAGCGAGCAGGTGGCTGTGTTTGGAGATTAGCGGGTTTGGGAGAAATTTCGGGTCGCCTGTCGCGCCTTTTAGCTTTCGCTGGACGCGGCTGAGGCGCTGGATTTAGGTTCCCCGCAGTGTTGAGGGAGACATCCATGATCCGTTCCGTACTCGTCGCCGCCGCCATGCTGTCCATGGGGGCGTGCACATTCACGTCCAAGCCGTTGATGAATTTCGAGCAGTCCTCGGTCAACCCGGGCTACACGGTGCAACAGGTGGAGCAGGCCGTGTTGCAGTCGCTGAAGGCGCGCGGCTGGAAGGTGCGTGAACAGACGCCGGGCCGGATCGTTGCGAAGCTGGACGTGCGGGCGAAACATTCGGCGACGGTCGCCGTGAACTACACCGCCACAAACTACAGCATTACGTATGTGGACAGCGAGGGGCTGAACTATAACGCCAAGACAGGCGACATTCACCGCAACTACAATCGCTGGGTGAACAATCTGAACGCGGATATTCAATCGCGGGTCTGATGCAGCTGGATAGTCTGGTCCGCTTCCGGCCGGTGCGTGCTGAAGCGGACTGGAGCTGTGAGGGGCTGGGCAGGCGCCCGGCGGTCCCGGATTTCTTCTGAGACTAGCGGCCCATCAGCTTGTGGAACGGGACGCCGCCGGCGGGGTAGCCGCCATAGTTCATGGCCTCGCCATGGCGCACGGCTTCCTCGACAGAGTAGCTTTTGTGCTTCACCAGATAGGCCGCCCACATGTGGCTGGCGCGCCAGGCGACAGTGCAGTGGAGCAGCACCTTGCCGTCCGCCGCCTCGAAGGCTTTCGTGAACTGCTCGACCGCTTCGGGCGTGTAGGGCGTGTCGGGTCCGCCGAGCGGGATGTGGACGTAGGTGACGCCCAGCTCTTTCAGCAGCGCGGCTTCGTCGTAAGGAACCTGGCGGCGGTTATCCATTTCGGGCTGCGTGCGCAGGTTGATGATCGTCTTGACGCCGCTGGCCACCATCTCGCGCAGGGCGGCTTCAGTGGGTTGGCCCGCGACATAAGCGGGGCCGACGTCGGCGATCATCGCCTGGAAGTCTTTGCGGTCCAGCTTTTGCGGGAATTTGATGGCATCTTCCGCGACGGCAGGTGCGGCGAACATCATCGCAGCAGCAAGCGCCGCGAGGCGCAAACGGGCAAACGGCATGGCGTGTCCTCCGGCGGGCAATCTGGCGATGGGGCGGTTCTGGGACGCCGCCCCTGTCCCGTTATCTAGCTCGCGGAGCGGGACGCCTGCAAATCACGCGGATGTGGGGAACGGCGGTGTTACGCCCGTCCGCCGGTGACCTGGAGGCGGTCGGGCGAGACGCCGATGCGGGCGAGAGCCCGGGTCCATTTGGTGTCCAGCGAGCGGTCGAACACCAGCGCGGTGTCGGCGGAGCCAACCAGCCAGACATTGTCGGCGAGTTCCTCTTCCAACTGGCCGCCGGACCAGCCGGAATAACCCAGCGCCAGAACATAACGCTCCGGCGGCGTGTCGGACGTCATAGCGTGGAGGATGTCGCGTGTGGCGGTGAGGCAGACCCCGTCAGACACAGGCAGGGTTGCGCCGTCGCTGTCATAATCGTCGGAGTGGAGGACGAAACCGCGATCCTTGCCCACCGGGCCGCCGGACAGGACATGCGCATCCTCGGGCGCAGCTTCGCCATCGACGCCAAGCTGATCAAGCAGTTCCGGCAGGTTCACATTCTCGGCGGTCTTGTTCAGGACGATGCCCATCGCATGATCCTCGTTATGCGTGCACACGAGGATGACGGCCTGACGGAAACGGGGGTCCTCGATCGCGGGAGACGCGATCAAAAGTTTTCCGGCCAGCGATGCCTGTACGCGCATGTCTTGCTCCTGGTCCAGCCACGGACGTCGCGTCAGCAGCGTTCATCGTCCGACTAATGAACGCGCGTGGCAAGCACGTAGATCGCCGGCCTGAATGGAAAATTCACCTTCATGGAATCGCCAGCGCGGCCAAAAACGAATAGATCATCAATAACCACCGCAGTTTTCTCCCGGGAGAATGGACATGACGATCAAGATTGGCGACCGCCTTCCCGACGCCACCCTCAAGACGATGAAGGACGGCAAGCCGTCCGAAATCTCTGTCGCGGACCTCACCAATGGCCGCAAAATTGCGCTGTTCGCCGTGCCCGGCGCGTTCACGCCGACCTGCTCCGCGCGTCATCTGCCGGGCTACAAGGAAAAGGCCGCCGACCTGCGCGCCAAGGGCGTGGACGCCATCGCGTGCATCTCGGTGAACGACGTGTTCGTTATGAACGCGTGGGGCAAGGACCAGCAGGTTGGCGAGGACATCATCATGCTGGCCGACGGCAATGGCGATTTTGCGAAGGCCGTGGGCCTGGAAATGGACGGTTCGGGCTTTGGCATGGGCCAGCGCTCGAAGCGCTATTCCATGGTGGTCGACGATGGCGTGGTCACGCAGCTGAATGTCGAGGATGGCGGCGAGTTCCGTGTTTCCGCCGCTGACTACATGCTGGGCCAGTTCTAGGCTTTTCCGCACGGCCGGCTTTCGTGGACCGGCCCTGTCCGCTGTGTTAAACCCCATCCTGCCAAGAGCTTGGGAGGACGGGGGAACATGGATATCTTCGACATTGGTTTCGGTCTGCCGCTGATCCTGTTCGTGTTCGGCGTGATCCTTGTATTCGCCTCCGTGAAAGTGGTGCCTCAGGGGTATCAGTACACGGTTGAGCAATTCGGACGCTTCACGCGCCTGCTCAGCCCCGGGCTCTCCTTCATCTTCCCGTTCGTGGACCGCATCGGCCACAAGCTGAACATGATGGAGAACGTGCTCGATATTCCGCAACAGGATGTCATCACGCGCGACAACGCGATGGTGTCCTGCGACGCGGTGGTGTTCACGCAGGTGATCGATGCGGTGCCGGCCGCGTATGAAGTGAACGACCTGATCCGGGCGATCACCAATCTGGCGCTCACCAACATCCGGACGGTGGTGGGGTCGATGGACCTCGACGAGGTTCTGTCGAATCGCGATGACATTAACGCCCGGCTCTTGTCGGTGATCGACGCGGCGACGCAGCCGTGGGGCGTGAAGGTGACGCGCATCGAGATCAAGGATCTCTCGCCGCCCGCTGACATCACGCAGGCGATGGCTCGCCAGATGAAGGCCGAGCGGGAAAAGCGGGCGCAAATCCTCGAAGCGGAGGGGATGAAACAGGCTGCCATCCTGAAGGCCGAGGGCCAGAAGCAGTCGCAAATCCTGGAAGCCGAGGGCCGCCGCGAAGCCGCCTTCCGCGACGCAGAGGCGCGGGAGCGGGAAGCCGAGGCGGAAGCCAAGGCGACTGCGATGGTGTCCGACGCCATCGCGCGCGGCGATGTGAATGCGATCAACTACTTCCTCGGCCAGAAATACGTGGACGCCTTCGCCAAGCTGGCGTCATCCAACCAGCAGAAAACGGTGATCGTGCCCGCCGATTTCGCAGGATTGGTGGGCGCCATCGAGGGCGTGCGCGCGCTGACCGAGAGCGCCAAGCGGGCGAACCCGATCGACGGCGGGTCTCCGCCCAGCCCGTTCGCGACCCGGAGCTAGGCGATGGATACTGTCATCGGAATGCTGGAAGGGCTGACGCTCTGGCACTGGATCGGTCTTGGCGTGACCCTGCTGACACTGGAAGTCGCGACCGGGACGTTCGATCTGCTGTGGGTGGCGCTGGGCGCGTTTATCACGGCCATCTTTGTGTTGATCGTGCCGGCGCCCATCGGTGGATGGCAGGGGCAGCTGGTGTTCTTCGGCGTGTCGGCTCTGGCCTTCGTGGTTGCGGGGCGGACGGTGTTCAAGGGGCTGCGCCGCGCACCGGCCTCTCACCCCAATCTCAACGCGCGCACAGCCGGCATGATCGGACAGGGCGGCGAGGCGACGACGATGTTCGATCAGCGTAGTGGCAAGGTGCGCGTCGGCGACACTGTGTGGCTGGCGAAACAATCGGACGATGCAATCATCTCCGAGGGCGACCGCATTGTGGTCACCGGCGCCGACGGGACGACGCTGCTGGTGCGGTTGGCCTAGGTTTCTATTTCCTGCGCGCCTGATCGCAGCCCTTGCGGGCAAGCGCGTCGGCGCGGTCGTTCTCGGCGTGGCCGGAATGGCCCTTCACCCAGCGCCAGTCGACCTTGTGGCTGCCGGCGGCGGCGTCGAGACGTTGCCATAGATCCTGGTTTTTCACCGGCTTCTTGTCGGCGGTTTTCCAGCCATTGCGCTTCCAGCCGATGATCCACTTGGTCAGGCCGTCCTTCACATAGGTGGAGTCGGTGTGGAGGATGACTTTCGAGCCCTTGGGCTGGCTTTCCAGCGCGGTGATGGCGGCCATCAGTTCCATGCGGTTGTTGGTCGTGCCGGCTTCGCCGCCGAACAGCTCCTTCTCCTCGCCGCCCGCGCGGATCAGCACGCCCCAGCCGCCGGGACCGGGGTTTCCGGAACACGCGCCGTCAGTCCAGATTTCGATTGTCTCGCTCATGGCGCTGGGGTCGTTGGGTTCGCGCGTTGCGTCAAGTCGCGATCCGGGCGGCGGATGAGCCAGAAAAAGTAAGCGGCAAGGACCCCGGTCGTAGCGAACCACAACGTTCTCCAAGCCGAGGGCAAGTCTGTCACCATTGGAGGCGACGGAAGAGGCGTCTGCGTTAGCAGCAACATCGCGAGCACACCGGTGATCGCGCCGCAGATCAGCATGGAGTTGCGCCCATCCAGTCCCATCCTGCGCAACAGGAGGTATTGGGGCAGCCAGATTGCCAGGGTGATCGGAAATCCGAACAGCCAGCCAGTCACGAGCGCGAATGGCACGGCGAACAAGGTCGCGAAAATTGGCGCGCCCAGTATCATCCATGGTGACCCGCCAGGCGTCGACAGCGCCGCGAACAAAGCGAACCCTACCGAGGGGACGCCCACAGTTATTGCACAGGCGATCGGTGCAGAAACCATGAGCGCAACAATCAGGCTTCCCTTTTCCGGGGCTGTTGCACCGGGAGAGGGAGGCAGATCGTTCACGCTCCATAATCCTCCGCCGATTTGGCCTGGCGGTGGAAGCCGAGGCGTTCGGCGTAGTCGAGCGGGTTGTGCGGTTTCACCAGCGCGTCCTTCGGCGTGGCGGCCAGATCCACCAGACGTGTGAGGAAAAAGCGCATCGCCGCGCCGCGTGCGAGAACGGGGATGGCGGCGCGCTCGCGCGGTTCAAGCCTGCGCACGCTTTCATAACCGGCGATCAGCGCCCGGCCTTTGGTGAGATTGAATTCCCCGCGCTTCTCGAACGCCCATGCGTTGAGGCAGATGGCGAGGTCGTAGGCGAGGAAGTCGGTGCAGGCGAAATAGAAGTCGATCACGCCCGACAGGCGGCCATCGAGGAAGAAAGAGTTGTCAGGGAACAGGTCGGCGTGAATGGCGCCGGCCGGAAGGTTCTTCGGCCACGATGCCTTCAGCGTGTCGAGGTCGCTGGCGATCAGTTTCGACAGGCCGGGAGCGAGCGCATCCGCCGCCGCCTCGCGCCCCGCGAACAGTGTGGGCCACGCGGCGATGGACAGATCGTTCGGGCGGCGCATACGGAAATCGCTGAGCGCGGCGTGGAGACGCGCCAGACCCGCGCCAAGCGAACGGCACTGATCGACGTCCGGGCGGCGCGGGCTCATGCCCTGCAGGAAGGTGACGATGACGGCCGGTTTGCCCGCCAGCGTGCGAAGCGGTTGTCCATCGCGCGCGGGTACGGGCAGGGGGGCGGGGAAGCCCTTGTCCGCCAGATGCCCCATCATGCCCATGAAGAAAGGCAGGTCGTCCTTGCTGATCCGCGTCTCGAACACGGTCAGGATGTAGCGGCCCTTTGGGGTTTCCAGCAGGAAGTTGGAATTCTGCACGCCCTCCGCGATGCCCTTGAAGGCGATCGCGGGGCCGAGATTGTACTCGCCCAGAAAGGCCGCCAGCGCGGCGTCGTCGATATCGGTATAAACGGCCATGGCGCGCAGGGTTATGAGCCTGCATTGCTCAGGGCAAGGGGAAAACCCTCGCTGGACGCTTGATTAGCTGTCGGCGCGCGGCGCCAGGGCGAAATGCACGCCAATGTCGGCCAGCGCCTCTGCGTCACGCCAGCGGACGTTCTCTGCAACCAACGCCACGCCGTCGGCCGAGGAGGCCTCAAGACGCGCCATCGAGACGTCCATGGCTTCGAACTTCGAGGGATTCACGCGCACGGTCTCGAAGGTCATGCGGGCGCGGGCGCCCATCGGCGTGCGCCAGCTCTTGCGGGCGTCGAGGCCCACGCGGAAACCACGGCGGCGGAACGCGTCGAGGCGGTCCAGCGCCAGATCTTCCATGCCGACGACCGAGGTGTCGCAGAAGTCGATGCGGACTTCCTGCGGCAGGATGTTGGCCCGCGCGGCGCCCGCTTCGGCGGCCATTGGCGCGTCAGGGTCGGAGAGCGCGGCCATCGGGGCTGACACGGCGATCGGGCGCAGCGGGTTGTTGGTCTCGACCGCCAGACGCGCGGCGCGCTCGATCAGGTCGCCCAGCCAGCCGGCGGCGGAGGGGAGGGCCCCGCCGCTCAGGTGGCGCGGGTGGAACGTGTCCTCGAAGGCGATGTCCGCATCCGTCTGCATGCCGAACGCTGCGCCATCTTCGAGGCGCACGATCGGCCGGAAACGCAACTGCGGCTTGCGAACCTGCACGGGCGCGGGTTCGTTGACGACAAGGCGCAGGTGGGAAGCGCGGACTTCAGCCATAGGTCTGTTTCCGGTTGTTTTCTGTACTGTCCTTGAGGGATACCAGAACGTGCTGAAGACTGGCCCAAACCGGATCGTGCAATTTTCATCAAATCGGGCGGCCTTTGTTGCCGCCTGTGAATCAAGCGTAAATCGCGTGTGGAGAATTGAAGTGACCCAGTCCGCTGACGCGCCGCGTCTTGCCTCGACCGTGCTGCTGTTGCGCGATGCGCCGGACTTGCAGGTTTTGATGGTGCGGCGGAGCGCGGAGATGGCTTTCGGCGCCAGCGCGTGGGTGTTTCCGGGCGGCAAGGTGGCGGAGGCCGACAGCGGCGATCACTGGCCGGAACTGGCGAGTGGTGGTCTGAGCGGCGCCGCGCTGGCGTTGCGCGTGGCGGCGGCGCGCGAGACGTTCGAGGAATCCGGCCTGTTGCTGGCCCGCCGTATCAGCGATGGCGGCGAGCCCGATGTTGAGGTTTGCGCGCGGCTCGATGCGCTGCGGGCGGATGTGGAGGCGGATCCATCGCTTTTCCCGCGCCTTTTGCATGAGGCGGGGTTGCGCCTGTCGCTGGAACGGTTGGCGCCGTTCGCGCACTGGGTCACGCCAGGCTTCGAGCCCCGGCGGTTCGATACGCATTTCTTTCTGGTCGCCGCGCCGCAGGGGCAGTGCGCGCGGCATGATGGGCGCGAGGCGGTGGATCATGTCTGGGAAGCGCCGTCGGCGGTTCTGGCGCGGCGCGCGCGGGGCGAGGCGCGGCTGATGTTCCCGACAAGGCTGAATCTGTCCGTCCTGGCGCGTTCATCCAGCGCGGCGGAGGCCGAGCAGGCGGCGCGCGGGCGCAGCGTGGTTACGGTCGAGCCTCAGGTCGTCGTGCGTGACGGGGTGAAGTCGCTCGTGATCCCGGAAGAGGCCGGTTACGGCCTCACGGAAGAGCGGATGGATCAGGTGATGGGCTGATGCCCCAGTCTATTTGCTGACGCCAACCAGCGCAAGAACCTGTGCTTCCAACTCGTGCGCGAGGGCGAGACCGACAGGGTGATCCGCACCCTTGATTTTGCCGGTTACGCCAGCTTTGGCCGCATCGACATGCGCTTTCAGGAGGGCGAGGGGAGCCTTCACGTCCTCGTGCTCTTCGCCCGTCAGCTTGCTGAGGGAGCCGCAGATACGGCCGACGAGGTGATAGCCATAGGTTGGGGCCAAGCCCTTCAGATCGTGCGCACGGCGATGCAACTCGCTGCGGTTGTCCGCCGGCGCCGGGTTCTTTTCGTAGGTGGCCCAGGCTTCGAGCAGGCGCGCGAGTTCCTCTTCGATCCACGTCTCGAACTTGTCGGACAGGGAGCCGAGCGCCGCTTCGGCGCGCGCAATAGCTGATTTATCAAGAGCTGGCAGCGGTCCGCCGATCTTCGCTCGCAGCGAGTTGGGCGGGGTGATCATCTCGACTGGCTTCTGATTGGCCATTTCCTCAGTCCCCGATGCGCATGCGGCCTGTGACCGTCTCTGTCCGGTTATTCTGCCGCACCGATCATTAACAAAGCTTTTGCCGCCAGGGCATCGGCTCTGGCGGCCGGTAGCTTCAGATCAACAGATTCAGGAGAGGGACGCTAGAAGGAAAACTGCTCGCGAAGGATGCGCTCATCCAGCGCGTGCCCTTCGTCGAACAGCATCGTCATCGGCTTTGTGCGATCTTCGCGGACGGCGATGGACGTGACTTCGCGCACTTCCTGTGTATCAGCGGAGGCGGCGACGAGGCGGCGGTCGGCGTCCAGCACCTCGATCTCGACGCGCGCGTCATGGCGCAACAGCGCCCCGCGCCAGCGACGCGGACGGAAGGGCGAGATGGGCGTCAGGGCCAGCAGGTTCGCGCCGATGGGCAGGATAGGGCCATGCGCGGAAAGGTTGTAGGCCGTCGATCCCGCAGGCGTGGACACCAGCACGCCATCCGCCGACAGCTCGCCCAGCCGCTCGCGGCCATCGACCGATATCTTGAGCTTGGCGGTCTGCGCGGTCTGGCGCAGCAGCGACACTTCGTTGATGGCCAACAGGGTGACTTCCTCGCCCTTGAGGCGCGTGGCCCTCATTGCCAGCGGATAGATCACCGCACGCACGGCGTTATCGATGCGTTCGGGCAGGTTTTCCTCGGCGTAGTCGTTCATCAGGAAGCCGACCGTGCCACGGTGCATGCCATAGACCGGCAAGCGATCCTGGAGGCGGGCGCGCAGCGTGTCGAGCATCCAGCCGTCGCCACCCAGGCACACGATCACCTCTGCGGATTCCAGCGGCGTCTGGCCATAGCGGCGCACCATGCGGTCGAACGCCGTGCGGGCGTCGGGCCGCTGGGAGGCCGTGAAATGAATTTTGGGACCGCCGGCGTTCATGGCCGATCTCCACGCTCTACAGCCCCCTTAGAGCGCATTTGGGTAAAAATCGACACAACGTAACCCAAGGAAAGGATGTCCCGAGGGCATATCGTGACCAGCCGGACAGCCGGGTGTAGGATCGGGAGAAGACCAGAGGGAGACCGCGCCGTGGCCGACGACCTTAAGACCCTGAGCGTGAAAGACCGCGTCAGCGCGGAGGAATGGCGGGTTCGGGTCGAACTGGCGGCGCTATACCGGCTGGTCGCCCTGCACGGTTGGGACGATGCAATCTTCACCCATATCTCCGCGCGTGTGCCGGGGCCGCAGCATCACTTCCTCATTAACCCCTATGGCGTGTTTTTCGACGAGATCACCGCGTCGTCGCTGGTAAAGGTCGATCTGGACGGGGGCATCGTCGAGCCGAGCGAACACTACATCAACCCGGCGGGTTTCACGATCCACTCCGCGATCCATGCCGCGCGGGAGGATGCGAAGTTCGTCCTGCATCTCCACACCGACCAGGGCATCGCGGTTGCCGCCACGAAGGAAGGGCTGTTGCCGCTGAGCCAGCATGCGCTCGCTGTGCTGCCCTACCTCGCTTATCACGAGTATGAGGGCATTGCGCTCGATCTCGGTGAACGCGAGCGGCTGGTGCAGGACCTCGGCGACAAATCGCTCATGCTTCTGTGGAACCACGGCACGCTCGCCACCGGGCCGACGGCGGCGGAGTGCTGGATGGGCATCTTCTTCCTTGAGCGCGCGTGCCGCATCCAGGTGCTCGCCGCGACCGAGGGGCGCGATCACCTTCGCCTGGCGCCCGGCGCCGCCATCGAGACAGTGCGCGAGCAGAGCGCTGCGGCGCGAGGAATTGGCGCGCAACTCGCGTGGCCGGGGTATCTTCGCAAGCTTGACCGCGCACTCCCGGGCTACGACAGTTAGGCCTTGTAAAACGGGCGTAACCGGCGGGGTTGGGGGAATACTCGATGACATTGGAAGCGCGCATGGCGCGCTGGATGCTCGCGCTGTCCGGCGCGGGCGCGATGGTTGAGACGGCCGCCGCTGGCGCGTGGTCGCAGCCGCGTGGCGAAGGTCAGTCGATCACGACGCTATCCCGGGAACTGCGCGACGAGGGAGAAATCTGGCGCGCGGATGATCTGCTGCAATATGGCCTGGGCGGTGGATGGGAAGCGGGCGTGAAGCTTGAGACCAGCTTCTCCTATCTGGATCAGTTCGATCATCGAACGGGCGCGCAAGCGTCGCTGAAAAAGTCATTCGCGCTGTCGCAACGTGCGGCAGTGGCGTTGCAGGTTGGCGTGCTGACGGGCGACTCGGTGATGAACTCCGATTGCACCGGCAGCGGCGTTGAAACACGTGCGGCGCTTGGCGTGTCGTTCAACCTGCTCGGTCGCGAAGGGTTCGCCAATATCGAGAGCGGGCGTCGCGAGCAGGGGGAATATTGCACGCGTTCGCTGGACGAGGTTACTGTCGGCGTGGCGCTGACCGATCACTGGCACGGTGTCGCAAAGGTGTGGGAGGAGCGCGGCGAAGGCGCGTTCTCATCCAAGGCCGAGCTGACTTTCATCCGGGACTTCGGAGTGGTCAGCGTCGGGCTTGGTTATCGCGCCGAAGTTTCCGGCGCGTTCGAGGAGGCTGGCTTCCTCGCCTCCTACTGGCAGAAATTCTAATTGGTCTCGCGCGAGGTTTCGATCATCAGCCAGCCGATCACGTCACGGCGGGCTGTGGCGTCGTTCATCCCGTTGAAGAACATCGAGCTGCCGGGGACGAATTCGGCTGGTTTTTCCAGCCAGTGATCGATGTCCTGGGGCGTCCAGTTCGGGTGGCCTTCACCGAATGCGACAAGGGCGGGAGAGTAGCGGAAGCTCGCTGCGCCGGCGGGGCCGCGATCGAACACGCCATGCAGGTTCGGGCCGACGCGGTGGCCGTCAGCCGGCTTGGTCTGGTGGCAGGAGCCGCACTTCACGAATTCCATCTGGCCGTTGGTCAGGTTCGCTTCATTATAGGGGGCCGGAAGGTCGGCCAGCGTCAGCCGGGGCTCGCCCAGTGTGGCCGGAGCCGCCGCTGTGCCTGCTTTCTCGCCCGACGGGCCGCAGGCGCTGAGAACGAAAAGGCAGGCGAAAACCGCCGCAGGAACCCGTAACGCTGACATTTATGGCCCTTCCCCGCTGCCGGAGCGTGACGCCCGGCGAACGACTCTGCTACATCCGCCGCGCCAAATCCTTCATTTCAGGACTATCCGCAAGGGAAACTGATCATGACTCTGGCAAGCTGGCTGCGGATTGAGGCGGAAGCGGCGCGAATAGGCGCTCGTGACCTGCGTGAAACCACGGCCCGCCCGGATATTGAACAGTTCGTTTGGCGCGCGCCGCGCGTCGAAGCCGATGTCGCCAAGCAGCCGCTGGATGAAGCTGTCATGGCGGCGATGCAGGCGCTCGCGTTGGAGCGGAACCTGGCTGACCGCATCCGTGCGCTGTTCGCGGGCGAGGTGGTGAATGCTTCGGAGAACCGCGCGGCCATGCATTGGGCCCTGCGCGGCGGCGGCGAGAATGTGCCGGCTGTGGCGGCCATGCGCGAGCAGGCGAAGAGCGCAGCGGCGTTTGCGACGTCTGCGGCGGCCGGCGGGCTCGGTTTTCCGCTAAAAACCATTCTTCACGTCGGCATCGGCGGCTCGGACCTCGGCCCGCGCCTGATCTGGGACGCGCTGCGCAGCTATGGCGGCGGCATCGATATCCGCTTCTGCGCCAACGTGGATCCCGAGGATTTTGCGGAGGCGACGGCTGGCGTCGATCCCGCGACGGCGCTGGTGATCGTGGTTTCCAAATCGTTCAAGACGCCGGAGACGGCCTCCAACGCCGCACTCGCGCGTGAGTGGCTGGTGAAGGGGCTGGGGCCGGACAAGGCCAACGCGCACCTCGCCGCCGTGTCGTCCGCACCGGACAAGGCGAAGGCGTGGGGCGCGGCGCCGGATCGCATCTTCCCGATGGATGAGACGGTGGGCGGGCGCTACTCGGTGTGGTCCTCGGTGGGACTGTCGCTGCAAATCGCGCTGGGTGCGGATGTGTGGGCGCGGTTCCTGGCGGGCGGCGCGGAGATGGACGCGCATTTCCGCGACACGCCGCTGGCGCAGAACACACCGGCGAAGCTCGCGATGATGGATGTGTTCCTGCACACCGCGTTGGGCGTCGCCAGCCGCACCGTGCTGGCCTACGCCCACCGGCTCAGAAAGCTGCCGGATTTCCTTCAGCAGCTGGAGATGGAATCGAACGGCAAGTCCGCGGACGATGCGCCGGGCGGCATGGTTGGCGCCACGGGGCCTGTGGTGTGGGGATCGGCCGGCACGCTGGGCCAGCATTCCTTCCACCAGTTGCTGCATCAGGGGATGCGCGACAGCGCCATCGAGTTCGTGTTGGCCTTGAATGCGGGCGCTGGCGATGCGGCGCGCGGGCGAGCCCTGCTGGCCAACGCCTTTGCGCAGGCCGAGGGGCTGCTCGCCGGCCGGTCATCGGCGGAGGCGGAGAAGCAGTTGCTGGCCTCGGGCGTCGCGCCGGAGAAAGCCGCGGCCCAGGCGAAGCACATGCACATGCCGGGCGGGCGCGGCTCGACAACCATCATCCTGCGGGACCTGTCGCCGGAGAGCGTCGGCGCGCTGATCGCACTGTACGAACACCGCACCTACGCTGCGGGCGTGCTGTGGGGCATCAATCCGTTCGACCAGTGGGGCGTGGAACGCGGCAAGGTGCTGGCCGAGGAACTGGATGCAGCCATCGCGGGCGGCGAGCCGGGCAAGCGCGATGCCTCCACGCTGAGGCTGGTCAGCAAGGCCCGTGAAGCAAGACGGGGCTGATTCTGCGGCCGCCAGAACGGTAACGGACGTTACGTGAAGGGCTGCTTTCGCGTTGTTGATCGCTGACCGGATCGACACATTTCGTCGCGCTGCCTAGTCTCCTGCAATCGAGATTACCGTCGGCAAACAGAACCGGCGCATCGGGGTATCAGGAGGAACTGATGAACTATCTGAAAACGTCCGCCGCCATCGCTGTTGTGCTGGCCCTTTCCGGCGTCATGGCGGCGAACGCCCAGCGTATGGGAGGGAATTCCGGCGTGGCTTATGCCGAGGGCGGCGAACCGGTCGAAGGACCGAAGCCGATCGCGGGGACCAAGGCTTTCGAGAGCCCCATTCCGTTCTTCAAGGATCTCGGCCCCTGGGACAAGAATTACAAGGCGCCGCGCACGCTGGACGGCAAGGCCGATCTGCAAGGCGTATGGTCCACCGCCTCGCTGACGACGATGACGCGCAGCAATCGTGGCGCGGCGATGATCGTGGACACGCTGGTCATCCCGCCGGAGAAAATCGCGGAAGTCACCAACGCCGCATCGTACACGCAGAGCGCGGCCACCAGCCAGCTCCGCACGGACCCGAACGCGGGCGCCTTCACCGACCGCAATCCGGATGCGGGCTATAACGCGTTCTGGATCGACCCCGGTTCTGAGTACGCCAAGGTCAATGGCGAGTGGCGTTCGTCCTGGATCGTCGAACCGGCCAACGGCCAGATCCCCTATAACCGCAGCGGCCAGAGCGCAGCGGGTTCGCGCACCAGCACGGCCAGCCGCGTGAACAATACCGGCCCGGAAATCCGCACGCTGGGTGACCGCTGCCTGGTGTCGTTCGCGAACCAGGGCGGCCCGCCGCTGAACAATGCGATGTACAACAACAATATCGAGATCGTTCAGACGCCTGACCACATCATGCTGAACATCGAGATGAACCACGACGCTCGTATCATCCGCATCAAGAAGGATGGCGAGAATGACGCGCGCCTGCCGGGCAATATCAAACAATGGTTCGGCGACAGCGTCGGCTGGTGGGAGGGCGACACGCTGGTGGTCGAGACGCGCAATGTGCACCCGCTCCAGGCGCGCGGCCGTATCCCGCTGACGCCCGAAGGCAAGGTGATCGAGCGTTTCAGCCGCGTCTCCGACGTGGAGATATTCTACTCCTTCGAAGTGCATGACCCCGTGAATTACACGCAGGTCTGGAAGGGCGAGATGCCGATGCGCAAATCGAACGAGAAGGTTTACGAATATGCCTGCCACGAGGGGAACTACGCCCTGCCGGGCATTCTGCGCGGCATGACGATGGGCCTCGACACCGCAATCGACGCCGAAGGCGAATAAGCCCGGCGGCGCGACGCAATGATTGGACGGGCTCCGGCGCAGGCCGGGGCCCGTTTTCATGTCTGGCCTATTGCCCGCGATAGCCATGAGGCGCACCATGCTCACGCCCGGGCCGCTGGATCGGCCCTGACGGCGCGCCGCCAGGCGCACTTTCACTGGCGTCCGGTATGGCGTTTCGGCTGGACCGGCCCGCGGCCCTTCACCCCATGCGTGAAGGACAGAACATGAGCGAAGGAAAGGCGGCGACCGTGCGTGTGGTCGCCTTGAGCGGACCCTGCGGCTCCGGCAAGACGACGCTGCTTGAAGCCATGCTGCACGCGGCGGGCGCGATACCGCGCAAGGGGTCTATCGGCGGCGGCAATACGGTGGGCGACGCCACCGATGAAGCGCGCGCACGCGGGTTCTCGACCGAACTGAACGTCGCCAGTTTCGATTATCTTGGTGACCGGTATGTCGTGCTCGACTGTCCCGGCTCGGTAGATTTTTGCGGCGAGTCGGACACGGCGTTGCCCGTGGCCGATCTTGTCATCGTCGTGGCGGAGGCCGATCCGGAAAAAGCGCATCTTGTGCAGCCGGCGCTGAAGACGCTCGACGAACTCGGTATTCCGCACATCATCTTTCTCAACAAGATCGACAAGGCGGCGGGGCGCGTACGCGAGATCATCGCGGCGATGCAACCGTTCAGCGCCGAACCGCTGGTCGCGCGCCAGATACCTATCTGGTCGGCGACCGGCGCGGCGTCGGGCTTCATCGATCTGGCGCTGGAGCGCGCCTACCGCTACCGCTCGGGCCAAGCGTCAGATCGCATCGATCTTCCCCAGGAAGACGCCGGGCGCGAGGCCGAAGCGCGCTCGTACATGCTGGAACAGGT
Source organism: uncultured Rhizobium sp. (assembly GCA_964550535.1). GTDB lineage: Bacteria > Pseudomonadota > Alphaproteobacteria > Caulobacterales > Hyphomonadaceae > UBA7672. The sequence goes on along the minus strand of CAZJZQ010000017.1, from coordinate 17,204 downwards.
GGCGGACTTTGACGACCGCCTGATGGAAGACCTGATCAACGACCAGCAGCCGGAACTGGACCTCGTGCTTGCCGATCTGACGGACGAGATGCGCAACGGCTTCATTGTGCCGGTCTTTCTCGGTTCCGCGGAAAATGGATCGGGCGTGCGGCGCCTGCTGAAAGCGTTGCGCCATGAGATGCCGGATCTTTCAGCCGCCGCTGCGCGCGCTGGCGCCCGGGCGCGCAGCCTGCATGTCATCAAGTCTCGCCACGCTGGACAGGCGGGGCGGCAGACCATGGTGCGCGTGATGTCCGGCGAGTTGGCGGATGGCGATATGCTGACGCTGCATGATGGCGCGCAGGAACGTATCGCCGGCATGTTCTCGCCGCAGGGCGAGGCGCAGACGCGTATCATCCGGGCGGCGGAGGGCGATGTAGTGTATCTCGGCAAGCTGGAGCGCGCCAAGCGGGGCGATCTTCTGAGTGCGGATGGCGAGGCGATGCCTGAAGCTGCGCCCGTCCCGCGCGCGCCAGTCTATGCTCTGGCGGTGGAGTCGCTGAATCGCGCTGACGACGTGAAGCTGACGGCCGCCATGGCGCGGTTGCTGGATGAGGATGCGGGATTGTCATTCGGCCCCGACGCCCAGACACGCGAGTTCCGCCTGTCCGGCCAGGGCGATGTGCATCTGCGCACAGCGCTGGAGCGGTTGAAGCGGAAGTTCGGCGTCAGCGTTTCGGCCCGGAGGCCGCAGACGGCCTATCGCGAGACGATCCGCAAATCCGCAATCAGGCGTGGGCGGCACAAGAAGCAGTCCGGCGGTCACGGCCAGTTTGGCGATGTGCTGATCGAGGTGCGGCCGGGTCAGCGTGGATCAGGGCTTATCTTCGACCAGAAAATCCACGGTGGCGTGGTGCCGAAGCAGTATTTCGGCGCCATCGAGGCGGGCGTGAGGGATGCGCTGGAGAAAGGCCCGCTAGGCTTTCCCGTGATGGATGTCGAGGCGACGCTGCTCGATGGTTCCTATCACACGGTCGACTCGTCCGAGATTGCATTCCGGACTGCGGCCCGCATCGCTGTTGCGGAGGCGTTGGCGGAATGCAATCCGGTCCTGCTCGAACCGGTGCATATGGTGACGATTCATACGCCTACGGATGCGCTGGCGCGGATCACGGCGTTGATCCCGATGCGGCGCGGGCAGATACTCGGCTTTGACGCACGGCCCGGCTGGCTGGGATGGGACAGCGTATCGGCCTTCATGCCCGAAGACGAAGTGCACGACCTGATTCTGGAGATCAGATCCGCCACGCAGGGACTCGGCGACATGGCGTCGTCCTACGCGCACATGGCGGAGGTGATGGGCAAGGCGGCGGCGAAGGTGGTGGAAGCGCAGGCGCATATGGCCAGCGCGAAATAGCGCAGCCTATCCTTCCGGCGTACGCACCCGCACCCGCGTCCTGGCGGAGCGGCCCTGGGTGTCGACCACGGTAAGGCTGTAGAAGCCAGCTTCAGCTGGCCGCCACACCACATCCCCCGATGTGTTGCGGCCCAGCGGCGCGCCATCGACATACCAGGCCAGATGGCCTTGTCCCTCGGCGGCAAGAACGAAGGAGGCGTGCTCCTCGTCGCGCCACACTTCTGCGTTATCCGGCGGGAACAGGATATGCGGCGGCATGTTCTGCCGCTCGAAACGCGAGAGCGGCGCAGGCGGTTTCGCATCCTGCATATCCGCGTCGCGCAGGGCGGGGCCGGAACCGCGTGCAGGCATCGAGCGCGCCACAGCGTCGAACGTCTCGAACAGAAGCGGCAGGGTGCCGTCACGGCCCGTCACGCCGGGGCGTGGCGTGCTGTCCGCGCGGCCGGCCCAGACAATGATGGCGTGGCCATTGCCCACGCCCGCCGCCCAGGCGTCGCGGAAGCCATAGGACGTGCCTGTCTTGAACGCGATGACCGGCGCTTCCTGCGTGAGACGTGCCGGCATGCGGCCGGCGGGCATGGGCGCATCGCTCAACACGCGTACGATATCGCGCGCCGAGGCAGCGGACATGATCGAGGTTGGGGAAGGCGGATTTTTCTGCCGCTCCTCCGCCTCCTCCTTCAGCCATACCAGCGGCAGCGCCTGTCCGCCGTCGCCCAGCGCGGCATAAAGCACGGCGAGATCGCGCACGGTGAGGCCGAGGCCGCCGAGCGCGATGGCCAGGCCTGCATCGTCATCGCCATCCGTGGGTAGCGCGACATGCGCGCCCGCAAAAGCCAACGTCGCCACGAAGCGCCGGGCGCCCACCGCATCCAGCGCCGAGACTGCGGGCACGTTCAGTGAATGTTGCAATGCTTCGGCCACCGTCACGTCGCCACGGAACATGCGGTCGAAATTGTCGGGACGGTAGGAGGCAAAACGCTTGGGCGCGTCCGCGATGCGCGTATTCGGCGCCGCGATGCCATCGTCAAAGGCGAGGCCGTAGATGAAAGGCTTCAGTGTGGAGCCGGGCGAGCGCGGGCGGTTGGTGAGGTCGAGCCATCCGCCGGGGCCGGCCCGGTCCGCAGACCCGACAGAAGCGCGCACTTCGCGCGTCGCGATATCGGCCACCACGATCGCCACCTGCACGCCATCCTGTGCGGCGAGAGCGTGGCGCCCCGCCAGGGTTTCCAGCTGCATCTGAAGGGGGAGGTCGAGCGTGGTGGTGATGTCCCCTTGCCGCTTCGCCCGCCGCACGGCCTCCTCAGAGGCGTGCCAGGCGATGGACGGGAAGTCGCGGCGGGCGGGGGCGGGATATTCGGCGGACTCGGCGGCGAGGTCGGCGGCGAACACGCCTTCACCCGCGAGCCGGTCAAGAACACGCTCGCGCGCGATCACCGCATTCTCCGGCCGTAGATCCGGCCGTCGCGCTTCGGGCGATTGCGGCAGGGCGATCAGCATGGCGATCTGGTCGGGCGAGAGGTTGTCCGGCTCCCGTCCGAAATAGGCCCACGACGCCGCGCGCACGCCCTCAAGGTTGCCGCCATAGGGGGCCAGCGTCAGATAGAGTTCGAGAATCTCATCCTTGCTGAACCGGTTCTCGATCTGCCAGGCGCGAAACGCCTCGATGATCTTGGAGCCGATATTGCGCGGCCGCTTTTCCAGCAACCGCGCCGTCTGCATCGTGATCGTGGATCCACCGGATACAATGCGCCCCGCCGACGCCGACGACGAGACAGCGCGCACAATGGCGAGCGGGTCGACGCCGCTGTGCGAGTGGAACCGTTTGTCCTCGTAGATCAACAACGCGTCGATGAAGTCGGGATCGATGCGATCGATATCCGCGCGCACGCGCCATTTGCCGTCCTCGACCGGGAACACGCGCAAGGTGGCTCCGCGCCTGTCCCTCACGACTGCGGACGTATCGTTCGCGCGCGCCAGAGGCAGAGGGAATATCCAGTCCGCCAGCTTCAGCGGGATGGCGACGGCGAGCACAATGACAGCTACGCGCCGCCACCATTCTTTCGGCCAACGAAATGCCGGCAACCGGGAGATGGCGGCGCGAAGCATCAGTTCCTTCTGGCGATCTCGATCGTGCGTGAAGATGTGCGGCCGAAGGTGTCGGGGCGGTACATATCCTCCGCCACCGCACCCGGCATGGTGAAGGTTCCGGGCGTCACCGCGCGCACGACATAGGCCACCGTCGCCGGCCGCCGGTCGCGCAGGTCGATGGCCGCCACGAAGCGATCATCGCGCGCCTCCGCAATGTTCGGCACGGCGAGTTCACCGAGGAAGCGGTACGGGCCGTTATTGCCGGCGTCTTCGGGACGCAGCACCGCCTCGATCTCGAAGCCCGCGGGCAGCAGGTCGGCGAGGATCATGGGCGTGGTGCGCTGTTCAGAGGCGATCATCGAGATCGCCACGATCACACGGTCGCCCTGACGGAAGCTGGTTCCGTTGATGGCGTTGCCGCCGGGCGTCCACAACTGCTTGTCCACCACGACGCCATCGGCGGCTGGAGCGGGCGCGCTGGACGGAGCGCCGCGCGCCAGACTGGTCACCCACAGCGGGCCGGAGCCCGAATTGGTGAAGGCCGGCGGTTGGCGCATGTGCGCGTCCATGAGGCGGAAGACGCGGCCTTGCGTGACCGTGTCCGCCTGTCCCTGCACGTTGACGCTGACAGTGGATTGCCCGCCCGACAGTGCGTTGGCGGCCAGCAGAAGGAAGGCCTTCTCCTGTGTCGTCAGGCGGTCGGGTTCGGGCAGGTCGCGCGCCACGCGGTCTGACAGGCGCTGCACGCGCGCGGTCGCGCGCGCCTCGCTGGCCAGGGCGAGCACGCCCGCCACATCGCGGCGAGGCGTCTGGTAGTAGTCGCCCGAATTGGTGTGACCCAGCGCTTCCTCCGCCTTGTCAAAGGCCGAGACGGCGCGGGAGTTGTCGCCGATCATGAACAGCGCGGTTGCGATCTGCGCGCGCGCGAGCGGACTTTCGATGCGATTGATGCGGTCGTCATGCAGGTAACGCAGGCGCGAACGATCCATCCGGCCGGCCTTCGCCAGCACGTAGGAGGCGTAGGCGACCGAGCGATCCATCAGCTTCTGGTTGCTGTCGGAGGTGTACCGGCCCCCATAGACCTCAAAATCATACCCCGCAGACCATGTGCGTTCGCGTACCGCAAATTCCTCCAGCGCATCGTAAGCGCGGTTGAGCGCGGCGTCTGGCACGACATAACCCGCCGCTTTGGCGCGGCCGAGGAAGTCGACCGCATAGGCGCCAAGCCACGGCGTCGCCAGGCGGTCGCCGATGCGCCACATGCCGATTGCGCCGTCCGCATCCTGACGGTTGAGGACGGTAGAGATCGCCTCCTGCACCTGGTTGCGGATATCGGATGGGGATTTGCGTCCCGTCAGCGCCGCCATCTGGTCAGCATAAAGCAGGGGCATCGCACGGCTGACGATCTGCTCGGTGCAGCCATAGGGATAGCGGTCGAGCGAGTCGAACAGCGCCGCCGCGTCCATCGGAATGGGCGAGAAGGACACCTGCACCGCCCCCGATCCGGCGATGTAGCTGGCCAGCGCGTCCGGCCGCGGCGTGAAGCTTTCGCCGGGCTGGATCACCGTGCGTTCCACATTGCTGGCGGGCAGCCAGGCGGAGCGTGTCTGGATCGGATAGCTGCGCGACACGGCGAAGTTGTTCGGCCCGCTCACCTGAAGCGTCAGGTTGGCGATGCCTTCAGTGGTCGCCCCGATGCGCGCCGTCAGGTCGCGCCGTTGGCTGGCGTTGAGGCTGGTGCTCTGTTGGGCGTCGGCCACCGTCACCGGCGCGCTGGCCGACACATTGGCGCGGTAGGTTCCCGATCCGCCTTCTATATTGTCGAGCGTCACGGTCGCCACCGCTTCGTCGCCCGGTGCGAGGAAGCGCGGCAGGATGAGTTCGGATGGAACCTGGTCGCGCACTGTCAGCGGCTTCGCCGCCGAGCCGGCGCCTGACTTGGACCAGGCCACGGCCATCAGCCGCAACTCGCCATTGAACTCCGGCACATCGAGCGTGACGGTCGCGCGACCGCGATTGTCCAGCTT
>CAZJZQ010000017.1:0-11680 GCA_964550535.1 uncultured Rhizobium sp. | reverse complement strand
AGCTTCACAGGGCCAGAGAACAGCGCCACCGATTTTGTCGGCACAACGCTGAGCCCCGCGCCGCCAAGCTGGTCGCCGCCGCTCCGGACCGTGCCCGCTGCGCCCATGTTGGGATCGAGCAGGCGGCCATAGTCGTCGCGCAGCTCAACGCCCAGGCGTCGCTTGCCGAAGAAATAGCTGGCCGGATCAGGCGACTGGAAGCCGGTGAGCAGCAGGATGCCTTCATCCACCGCCGCAAGCGTGACATAGCTGTCTTCGCGCACCGGGCCGGAAGTAGCCGCGATCTCGATCTTCAGCTGGCTGTTGGGCCGCTGGATTTCGGGCGTTGTCAGCGTCAGCTCGAAGGTGCGTGGCGCAACGTCCACCGCAACATGGGCGACACCCACGGCGCGGCGCGGCTTGGGCCGGTCAACGGGATCGCGCGGCGTATAGACCGTCGCCATCACATAGACGCCCGCGCCCCAATCCTTGGTGACGGGTAGTTTGATGCGCGTGCCCTCGGCCTTCACCGAAACGGTGCGGGTGAGGATCACATTTTCGGAGGCGACCACGATCTCGGCTTCGCCGGCATAGGGCGGCATGATCCCGATCTCGACTTCGCCGCCCGCCGCCGGAAGCTTGTCCGGAACGGTCATGCGCACGCGATCAGGCGCCTCCGCGCCGTCCTTGGTCTGGCCGCCGAAGCCCGCCCAGAAGGCATAACTCGCCTCCGCCGCGGTGTTCGCTTCGATCAGCACGAGTTCATAATCGCCCCAGTCCAGATCGCGGCTGGTTTCAATGCGTCCGCGCTGGCCCTCGGCGATGCGCGCCATGCCGTCTTCGATCGCGACGACTTCACGCGACCGGCGCCACTGCCAGGCGCCGCCATCGGTGCGATACCAGTCATATTTCCAGTCGATGCGAACAAGACGCCAGTTGATCTCTCCGGCTTTCAGCGCGCCGGTGCGATCCAGCGACACAACCTCGAACGCGGCTTTCTCGCCCTCGGGCGAGGAGCCATCCGGAAAGGCCGGCTTGATGCCGACATAGCGGTCGTTTGGACGGAAGGCGATGCGGACATCGTCCCGCACGGCGCGGCCGCCCGGTTCGATTGCGCTGATCACCGCGCGCAGCCGCAGAGGGCGGGAAGACTCAATGTATTCCTGACGCGGATCGATCACCAGACCCGCGCGGCCTGAACCATCGGCCACCGCATCCGGCAGGTCGAAGGCGGACTCGCGGAACGCTTCATCATGACGGCCAAAGCTGAAGCCGGCGAGTTGCGGGAACGGGTTCGGATCGGGCTCCACGCGCACGCTGCCTTCCACGGGAAGGCCGGCGCCCGGCGCGCCATAGAGGAAGCGCACATTGGCGTCGACGCGCCGCGTCTGGTTGCGGCCCAGCGGAGCTTCATCGGCGGCAAGCGTCAGCGCGATGCGCTGCGGCACGAAGTCTTCCACGGCGAAGGAGCGCGAGCCGACAACGCCGACGCCGTCCACTTCGGCCGCGATCCGCCACGCGCCACGCGCCGCCGCTTTCGGCACTGCATAGTCGAAGCGGACAGACCCGCCCTCCCGCGCGTTCTCGAACCGGTGGCGCGCCGCCTCCAGCCCGTTCGGACGATACACGATCAGCGAGCCCGGACGGTCCGCCAGCGCGTTCGCCGCCGCATCGCGGATCAACGCCGTGGCGAAAACGGTTTCGCCGGGGCGATAGACGCCGCGGTCGAGATAGACAAAGGCGTCTGCTTCGCTCGCGGGCGTGCGCCCACCGATATTGCGCTCGGACAGATCAACCGGAGGACGGTCGAGGTCGAGCACCGCAAAATCGCCATTGGCGCCATAGGCCAGCAGCAGGCGCGGCGCCATCGGCCCTTCGCCCTTCATGACGGGCCCGGAGAAACGGATGTGGCCCGACGCGTCGCTGTCGCCGCGCGCCAGCACTTCGTTATTGCGCGCGATCAGCTCCACCCGTACGCCCCGCGCCGCTTTCGCCGTCTGTAGAGAGCGCACCGTCGCGGACATGCCGTTCTGGCCGGTGAAGGTGGTGAGGGCGAGATCGGTGATAATCAGCCAGCGTTTGGCCTGCGCCGCATCATTGGGAACCTTGCCTGCGGCGTCGATCTGCGACAGCTCGATGAAATAGGCGCCGGGCTCAAGCTTCGGCGCCGCTTTGGCGATCGGGAAAATCGTCGTGGTCGCGGCGTTGGGCGAGCCGGGCGTGTCCAACTCGCCGGTCCACAGCTGCTGGGCGACGTCATAAACTTCGGAATTATAATCCATATACCCCCAGCCGCCCTGCGAATGGGAGTAACCGGCGGAGATCGTCTTGAACGCCAGCGCGCGGTCGGTAATGCGCGAGACTGTGACCTGGATCTTGTCCACGTTTACGGTCTGGATGGGCAGGCCGTCCGCCTCGACGCGCGGCAGGATCACGCCGTCGCCGTTGAAGCCGACAAAGGCAGGACGGTCCCCGAATTCGATCGGGATCGTCTCGTCAAAGGCCAGCGTGCGGCCGTCCATGGCGGGCAGGCCGGAGCGGAGGGTCAATTCGCGCTCGACGCCAAAGCTGAGACCGCCAACGCAGAGATTGGCGCCCTCGACCGACAGCGCGGTCTGCGTCGCTGGCTTGATCTCGACATAGGGAGAATAGTCCCGCTGCGGGTCCAGCGAGGAGGAGAAGGCGAGGCAGGCGCGGGGAACGTCCTGGCTCACATCGATGGCGTAGCGCACGAACTCGAACTTGCGGGATTCCGGCTGACCGGCCCGGCGCGAGCTTGGCTGCCGCGTTTCCATGGCCGGCCCATTGGCCTGGCCAAGCAGGGAGGTGGCCTCGCCGTCGCCGGCCCCCGGTCCGCATCCCGCCAGGGCGGCCATGGCCGCCGCGCCGGCGAGGGCCAATCTCAACGCGCGCAAAACCCGTTGCGTCCCCACGACGTCCTCCTGACCCCTGCCCTGGATGATTGCAGCCAACATACCCACACGGGCCCGTGATTTGGAAGGGCCCGGAGGCGGCTACGGCGCGGCAAGCTGCTGAAATTTTTGGCTGCACATCGCCTGGAGCGTTTCCGGGAAGTCCGGCGCTGGACAGGTTGAACCGGCAGCTTGCCGGCGCGTTCTGGGAAAGCGAGTTGTGGGGCATTCGCGCCAGAGGGAGCAATAAAATGGCCAGCCGAAAGCCAAATTCGAAACCAGAGGACGCGATCGCGCTTCTGAAGTCAGACCACCGCAAGGTCGAGGAGCTGTTCGAGAAATACGAATCAGCCCGCGGCAAAGCCTCGAAACAGAAACTAGCCGAGCAAATCTGTCTGGAACTCTGCGTCCACGCAACGATTGAGGAAGAGATATTCTATCCCGCGCTGCAAGGTCAGATCGAGGAAGACCTCCTCGATGAAGCCCATGTCGAGCACGATGGCGCGAAGATGCTGATCGCCGAATTGCTGGAAGGTTCGCCCGACGATGACTTCTACGACGCCAAGGTCAAAGTCCTGTCGGAAGAGATTAAGCATCACGTCAAGGAAGAGGAAAAGCGGGACGGCATGTTTGCGCAGGCCCGCAAGGCCGATATCGACCTGATGGATCTGGGCGAGCAGCTGAAGGAACGGAAAGAAGAGCTGACGAGGCTGTTCAAGCAGAATGGCATCCCCACTCCGGAAACCCGCTCCATGGCTGGCGTGCAGTTGAAGGTTGGCCACCCCATCGGGATGGCGAACTGAGGCGTGACATGCCGGACAGCTTGCCGTCCGCCGTGATCTACAACCACGATCTGGAAACCGCCGCCGGGCGCTGCATGCGCGCGGCGGCGGATAGCGGCCTGCGGATTGCGACGGCGGAAAGCTGCACAGGCGGCGCTCTGGCGGCCCTGCTCACCGATATCGAGGGCGTATCACACGCGTTTGAGCGCGGGTTCGCCGTTTATTGCGATGAAGCAAAGACGGAATGCCTTGATGTTGCTCCGGAGATGCTTCGCGAGCATGGCGCGGTGTCGGCCGAGGTCGCCATTGCCTTGGCGCGTGGGACTTTGGGGCGGTCCGCCGCGGATATAGCTGTCGCTATCACGGGCTATGCGGGGCCGGCCGGTGATGGCGGGGAGGAGGGCCTCGTCCACATCTGTGTGGCGAGCCGCGAAGGCGGAGCAACCACCCACGACTATCATTTCGGCAAAGCCGGGCGGACGGGCGTTCGCCAGCTGGCGCTAAAGGAGGCGCTCGGCCTGTTGATGGAGACGTTGGAACACCCTTCCTCCGGCGCAGCGCTTGAAACCCCCGCCGTTGAAGCCTAGGCGAGAGGGCAGGCGCCCCGTCCAATCAGCGGGGTTTTGCAGGTGGAGATGCACGTTACAACGCCCCGAACCCTTCTGATTCCCCAGGGCCTGTCGCAGGATCAGGTGCGGCCGCCGCCCTATGGGCATGTCCCGCTCGGCCTTGGGGGAGAGACGATGGGCACGAACTGGCGGTTGCGCGCCTTTGTCCCCTCGGGTTCGACGCCGTCCGAGATCGAGGAAATCCTGCTGCTCAGGTTCGACGCCCTCATCAGCGAGTTCAGCACATGGGAGCCGGACTCCTTCATCACTCGCTTCAACGCCGCCCCCGCCGGTACACGGGTGCACGCGTCGCCGGAGTTTCTCGACGTTCTGCGCGCCGCGCTCGACATCGAGAACCGGTCGGACGGCGGGTTTTCGCCCTGGCTCGGCTCGCGCATCGCTGCTCAGGGATTTGGATCGCCGCTGCTGGCCGAACTCGCGGCCCGCGATGCGGCCTTGCCGCCGGTTGATCGCGACACCGCGCGAGCGTGTCTGTCCGGTGTTGAACTGGAGCAGCCGGGCGGTTTGCTGCTCGATCTTTCCGCCATCGCGAAGGGCCATGCGGTGGACGAGGCGGCAGCGGTGCTGGAGAGCATCGGCGCGCACAACTTCCTGATGGAGATTGGCGGCGAGTTTGTGGGCCGGGGCGTGAAAGCCGATGGATCGCCATGGTGGGTGGACCTCGAATCCGGCGCCGGCCAGGCGCCCGCCGCGCGCATCGCCCTCTGCGGTCTGGCGCAGGCCACATCAGGCGACGCCTACGCTTTCCGTGAAACGGATGCCGGCCGCGTCTCGCACCTGGTGACGGGAGCAGGTCACGACGACATGCTGCGCGCCGTTTCTGTTCTGCATGAGACATGCATGCTGGCGGATGGGTGGGCGACGGCGCTGTACGCCGCTGGAGCCGGGGGGCCATCCATGGCCGAGCGCGAAGGACTTGCCGCGATCTTTCAGTACACTGGCGCCGAAGCGCATCTTACGTCAGCGGCACGACTGATGGCGGACTAACGAGTTGGTTCTTCCGGAAAACCGGATTGACTGACGGTTTGTGGAAACCTAACCTTCGCGGCAATTGCGCCGGCAGCATCAGAGCGCAGTCTCTCGGGAGAATTCAATGTTGAAATCCACGCTTCTCGCCCTGTCCGCCATGGCCATGCTTGGCGCCTGCGCTACGGACGGCGCGTCACAGATTGCTTCCGCCAACCCTGCTGATCCGGCTGCGCCGAAGGCCAGCGACCCGTGGAAGCATCACTATTTCACCACCTCCGATGGCGTGAAGCTGCACTATGTGGAGCAGGGCAAGGGCACGCCGGTGATCCTGATCCATGGCGCGGGCGGCAGCGCGGTGGGCAACTGGTTCAATAACGGCATCGCCGGACATCTCGTCGATACCAATCGCGTCATCGGCATCGACATGCGCGGCCACGGCCTGAGCGAGCAGGGCGACCGTTCGAAAATGGCGTCCGACGTGCTGGAATTCATGGATGCCAAGGGCATCAAGAAAGCCCATATCGGCGGATACTCGATGGGCGGCGGCATCACGCTGCGCCTGATGACCTCCAATCCCGAGCGCTTCATCACGGCGCACTTCGGCGGCGCAGGCATCACCGAGACGGCGGAATGGCGCGACAAGGTTCCCGCCGACAAGACCGGTCAGGCGCCGATGGAGGAAAAAGCCCGCGCGGCCTATTACGCCGTGCAGGCCGCACGTGGCGGCGCCGCCGCGCCCGCCGGTGAGGAAGTCGGCAACAACGCGGCCGATATCCGCGCACGCGCTGCGGCGGCGGGCGCCACGGCTGCTGCGCCCGCCGCGCCGCGCCCGGCGCCGGCTGCGCCAACGATCGACCTGAAGACGATCACTTTCCCGGTTCTGGCGGTGAATGGCGACTATGACCGGCCTTACGCGAAGACGCATCGCATGTGGCGCGAGTTGCAGAACTTCACCAGCGTGGTTCTGATCGACCACGGCCACCTGTCAGCAGTGATGGCTGGCATTACGCCGCCGGAATACGCAAAGTCGCTTGAGAAGTTCATTGAGCAGAACAACCCGTAGCTACGGAAAGCCGGACGCCGCCCGCGGGGTCCGGGCGTCCGGCGTGGCGGCTTGAGGCGGAGACGCCTCAGTCGCCCGTCAGCGCTTCCAGCATCTGCACCTGGAATTCCTTCAGCAACGCCACGGCGGCGCGGATGTCGGGCATAGACTGCGGCGACAGGGCGTCGATGGCCAGACCGCGCAGGGCTGCTGCATAAAGCTGGACGAAGGCGTCCACTTTCTTGCGATTTTTGATGCCCAGCTTCTGCGCCCGGGCCCAGATCAGTTCCTTGTGCCGTTTTTCCAGCATCAGGTTAAGTTCCCTGAAGCGGGGCCCGAGTTCCGGATCGCTGCGCGAGCCCAGCATCATCTCGATGCGCGCCACGCCCGTCGGCGTCTGAAACTCGTCCCACAACACGTCGATCAGTTGCAGGAACTGTTCGCGTTCGGTCTTGAACCTGCCGAGGTGTTGCTTGTGCGCTTCGCCACGGTGGGCGCGGATCTTATCCATCGTGGCCATCATCAGATCGGCCTTGCTGGGGAAGTGGTGCAGCATCGCGCCACGGCTCACGCCCGCGGATTCGGTAACCAGCACAGTCGTCGTCTGGTGATAGCCGAGCCGGTAGAGGCAATCGATGGTTGCGGCGAGCAGTTTCTCACGCGTCACGGCGCTCCGCTCGGCGTTCGGCACGCGCTCTTTCGGCTTCGCCTTGACGGGCCGCCGCGCCGTTTCACCTGAAGACTTCGCTGCCACCCGCGGCTCCCGCGACCTTGCTGGTCCGGCTATGGCTATACCGCCGCCACGCCCATACGCCAGCCTCTCATGAAGCGAAGCATCGTCGCAGCCCCACTCATTCTCCCGGAAGGCGAGGTCGCATCCTACCGGGTGGCAATGACCGGCAGGACAAGGCTTGAAGCGTGCTGCGAACCGGTCAACACCGTGACGGGCGCTGCGGTATCCCGCCCGGCCGGATCGGCAAAGCTCAGCGTCACCCGCACCTTGTGGCCTGCCTTGAAGATATAGGACATCGGCAGCAGGTCGAACGTCAGCAGCGTCGCCTCGCCAGCAGGCACCGGCTTCGCGTCGGTTTCCTTGTGCGTCATCCACGGCAGGCCGAGATGATTGTACGGCGCTTCCGCCAGCGTGCGGTTGGACGCACGCAGCCGGCCAAGCATCTGATAAGAGCGCGTCGATCCATCCGGCGCCACATCGTCGATGCGGGCCGTCACGTCCGTATCGCCCGCCGCTGTGCGGATCCAGATGTTCGCCACCGGATGGCCGGTGACTTCCAGATCGGCGGTCAGCGGCGCCGTCTCGAACTTCGCGCCGCCGGGGGCGGCTTCGATGGTCACGGTCTGCGCGGTGGGGGCCGCGCCCATCGTCACCTCGACCTGACCCGCCGCCGCCGCTTCACGCGCAAGCCCGCCCGAGGGCGACAGGTGGAAGCTGGTACGCTGTTCGGTCTTGAGCGGCCATGTCTCGCTCTGCCGCCATTCCTGACCCTTCGGCGCGTTGTAGGTGTAGTAGGTGACGCCCGGCTCGGACATCACGCCGTTCTTCTTGTCCTTCAGCCAGTAGTCGAAGAAGCGCAGTTCCTCCGTCACCAGATCGAACCCGGTCTCTGTCTTCACATCGGTCCACGCGCAGTGAGTCGCCGGGCCGGCCAGCAGCTTCGTGTATTCAGGGTTGAGGTTGTTGTAGGTGAAGAACGGGCCATGCCGCGTGCCGGCCTCGTCCCAGTTCGCCACCGACAGCACGCCGATCTTCGCTTTCTTGAGATTGTCGAGATAGGTGTGCGGGCTGGATTTCAGCCACCACGTCTCGCCGGTGACCGGCGATTTGGAATCGCGGAACGGCACGACGCCGACGCTCTCGATATTGTCCTTGTGGCTCTCGATAGCGGCCTTCAACTCGTCCGCCGCGTTGGGGCCATCTACCGCGACGGCCATGGCGTCACGCCCGGCGATGGCGCGGTTGCTGCCCGACTGGCCGGGAGGCGCAATCGGCGCGGCGCGCGCAACGCCGCCCAGCGTGGTGAAGGAATACGCATCGAACTCCGCGCTCATCGGGATAACCGCCTTAAGCGACGGGGGCAGAGTGGTGAGCGCCTGCATCTGGCTGCCGCCCGTGGCCGAGCAGCCCCACATGCCGATCTTGCCGTTGGACCAGGATTGCTTCGCGAACCACTCGGTCATGTCATAGGCGTCGTACTTCGCCGCATCGACCCATTCGCCGCGATTGTAGGCGACGTTCCTGCCATAGCTGGCATAAACGCCCCGGAAATCCACCACGGCGACGTTATAGCCGTGCGGCGCGAGGCGCAGGGCGTAGCCCGGATACATCTCCGCCGCCTCGCCGCCGCGATAGGCGCGCCGGTTGTAGGGCGAATGCATCCAGATGACCGGCAGTTTCTCGCTCGCCACCTCGCCATTGCGAGTGGGGCGATACAGGTCCACGGCCAGCTTCGCGCCGTCGCGCATCGGCACATAGAAGGACGAGCGCTGGTGGCCGTCATAGGTCGCTTCGGACCAGCCAGTATATTCGTTGGGACGCGAAACCTTGCCCGCGTTGTCGCCTTCGCCCGATGATGCGCACGATCCCGCAAGGATGCAGAGCGCCAGAGCCGCCGATGACATCAACCGCATGTTTCTCTCCCGCCGCTTATACCGTCATTGTTGACGGTAGGTATGCGCCATAATCATCGCGCGAGGCAAGGCGTCTGTCGGCCTGTGAGGGGATAGAGGCAGGCCTACTCCTCGTCGCGGCTGGACGGCCCCGGAGGCGCGCCATTCGGCGGCGAACGCAGATCCGGCGCCTTGCCCAGCGAGGGCGCGGCCTGAAAGATCGCCACAGTCTGACCGTTCGCCTCCGTGCGAGCGGGCCAGGCGAACTTGCCGCCGCAATCAATTGTGCGCTGCGACGCCGCCTGTTTCGCGAAAGCGACCCAGCAGGCGTGCATGTAATCCGCGACCTTCTGGTCTTCAGCCGTCGCCGCCGCCCCGATTCGGCGGTCCAGCTTCAGCGTGTCGAACGCGAAAGGAATTTCCGCCGAATGCGGTGCGCCATTGGGGTTATCCGCCCGGCGCACGGGGGCGACATAGTCGAAGAAGTAATGCCACACCGGCGCGCCGCCCATCGCATGTGTCGCCACCCGCTGCGTGCCGCTCAACCGGCCTTCGTCGCTGTTGGTCCCGATAATCATCGGAACGTCGATCGCCGCGCCGTCCGCGAAGCTGTCCATGATCGACTGCGTCTTCACGCGGCCGTCGATGATGGTGCGGAGCCCGCCGCGCGTGGCGCGGCTCGCGATGATCTTCTCCGCTGGAATGGCGCGCAGCTGTTCCGCCGTCGCATCGGCTCCCGCAAGGCCATGAGCCGTCGCGAAGGCCGCGCCCAGTTCTTCAGCGCGAGCCAGCGGTGTTGCGGGCGTCGGCAGCGATCCTGTGGAATGAATGATCGCCTTCTGGAAATGTCCCTTTGCCATAGGCGAGGTGACAAGGTTCGCCACCATCGTCGCGCCTGCGGACTGGCCGAACAGGGTGACGTTGCCGGCGTCGCCGCCCAATGCCGCCGCATTGTCCTGCACCCACTCCAGCGCCGCCAGCGCATCGAGCAGGTGATAGTTCGCGTCGCTCGATCCATTCGCCTTCGCCAGAGCCGGATGCGCGAAACCAGCCAGAGCGCCATGCCGATAGTTGATCGTCACGAGGATCACGCCATCGCGCGCGAAAGCCGATCCGTCATAGGTGGAAACGTGTCCCCCGCCCATCGTGCCGCCGCCGCCATACAGCCACAGCATCACTGGCGCCTTCGTGGCGTTCGCCGGCGCCCACACGTTGAGATAAAGGCAGTCCTCGCTGGACGCGCCCGTGACGCCTGCTCCATTCGGGCTGCCATCCGGATTGGTGGGTTGCAGGCAGGGCAGGCCGAATGTCTTCGCCTCGCGCTCGCCGCTCCACGATATCGGCTGCGGCGGCGCCCAGCGCAGGTCGCCCACCGGCGGTTTCGCATACGGCGCACCCCTGAACGCGATGACCTGCCCCTCGCGCGCGCCAACCAGCGCGCCGGATTTTGTCGCCAGCACAGGATCGCCGCTCGCGGACAACGTAAGACCGCCTGATGACTGGCACGCCGCCGTCATCATGGCCGCCGCGAAAAGCATGGCGCGCGAAAGAAGTTTCATCGTCTTGTCCCTGAACGCAGGTCTAGGTTGAAGGCAGAACCGGGCCAAGCGCGGTCCAGGCGTCGTCTGCGGAGAGCTGCTTCTCGCCAAAGCCCATGGTGGCGATCACCATGTCCTGCTCGGGCAGAGTGAAACAGAACTGTCCGCGCGCGCCCGCGGCGAAATACATGGAGCGCGGCGCCTTCGCGACACGGCCCGCGCTGTTCAGCCACCACAGATAGCCATAGGCGGGGTTCAGTTCGGATGGGGTGACGGCATCGCGGATATAGCCGGCATCCACCAATTGCTCGCCGCCC
Source organism: uncultured Rhizobium sp. (assembly GCA_964550535.1). Lineage (GTDB taxonomy): Bacteria > Pseudomonadota > Alphaproteobacteria > Caulobacterales > Hyphomonadaceae > UBA7672. The sequence goes on along the minus strand of CAZJZQ010000017.1, from coordinate 887 downwards.
CAACGCCCGCCATTCAGATAAAGCTGGCCCAGCCGCGCCATGTCCCGGCACGACAGCAGGATAGACCCGCCAAGCCGCACATTGTCCTTTTTATCGACACCTTCGGGCTGGTACTGGAAGTTCTCGCATCCCATGCGGGCGACGACCTCCTCCATCATGTAGCGATGACTGGATTTGCCCACGGCGGCGGCGACAACATCGGCAAGATGATCCGCCGGGGCGCCGTCATAATGGTACTGCGTTCCCGGTTGGATCGTCAGGCCATAGCCCGGCGGCGTGCCGCGTTCGGCCTCCTTGTACCATTCATACTCAACGCCCGGCCCCGGCGGCGACGTATCGGTCAGGCGCTTCGGCGGGACGGATGATGGCTTCATGTTCATCGTGCCGCCCGATGTCATGGTCAGCAGATGCTTGATCGTCGTCTCCGGCTTGAAGCCGGAGACATCGGCCGGGTGATACTTGCTCACCAGTTCCCCGACGTTCAGCTTGCCCTGAGTCACCGCGCGGCCAACCATCGTGCCGCCCCAAGATTTGCCGGAAGAGAAGGAGACGTTTTTCCACTCCGGCGTCGCCTTCGCCCACGCATTGGCCCAATAGCGTTCATAGACCAACTCGCCATGGCGGATGACGACCAGCCCCTGCCGTTCGCCCGGCGCAGCCATCGCCGCCGCCGCCGCATCAAGCGCGGCGAGGGAGAGGCCATGAGCATCCGGCGTGGAGTGTTTCCACGCGCCAAGTCCTGGCCCCGCCGCGCGCGAACCGCTTACGCCGGTCGTCGTGCACGCCGCCGCCGTAGCCGCGCCCGCGAGAAGAAGTCCGCGCCGCGTCAGCATCACAGCCCCATCGCCTTCAGCACGTCCGCCGAGAATTTTGCCAGCTTGAAGCCT
>CAZJZQ010000016.1:1758-37483 GCA_964550535.1 uncultured Rhizobium sp. | reverse complement strand
ATCCCAGGCGCTCAGGCGGCCTGAACGAGAAACTGCGCCTACGGCTCTCTTCGTGCTCTTTGTGACCCCTTCGCGCCTTGGTGTTCACCTGCACCAGCAAAGACAAACACGAAGACACAAAGGCCCACGAAGGACGCGAAGTCCCATCCCACCACCACAACCCCTGCATGAAAGCGCAATCATTCCACACGCGCCCGATCCCACCCGAACTTTCCACGCCGCGCCGATTGATCCTCGCCGCCCTACGGGCCAAACGTCTGCGCGTCACACACGAGTCAATTGATGATCCGGCATATTGTTTTCTTCACGCTGAAAGACACGACGCCTCTCAACGACGCGCTGACCGGCCTCGCGCGCCTCGGCACGATTCCGGGCGTCAGCCGCTTCGAGGTGAAGCCCAACGCGAAGGCTGATCTCTACGCCAACGACATCGACCTCGTCGTCTATGCGGAATTCACCGGCATCGACGCCATGCACGCATGGAAACGTCACCCCACCTATGCCGAGGTGACCGCCCATGTCCGCCCGATGCGCGAGCTGCGCTTCGCGGCTGACATCGAGACGGACGCACACGCCTGACCCGTGTGAATCTGACCGCGATCATCTGTGGATAGCATCCGAATCCGCGCCATACCGCGCCGCAACCACATCAAGCGCCTCGCGCGCCGCGCCCGCCTCCGCTAAGCATCACACACACATTCGACGCCGGAGAAGATCCACCATGGCGACCATCGACATCCGCATCGTTCCCCTGCCGCATTTCGAGGGGCTGGCCCTGCCCGCCTATGAAAGCGCTGGCGCGGCGGGCATGGACCTGCGCGCAGCCGTGGAAGCGGACGCCCCGATTACGCTGGCGCCCGGCGCGCGCGCGATGGCGCCCACCGGCCTCACCATGGCGCTGCCGCAGGGCTATGAAGCGCAGATCCGGCCCCGCTCCGGCCTCGCCGCCAAGCATGGCGTCACCTGCCTCAACACGCCCGGCACGATCGACGCCGACTATCGCGGCGAAGTGAAAGTGATCCTCATCAATCTCGGACAGGAGCCCTTCGTGATCCAGCGCGGCGAGCGGATCGCCCAGATGGTCATCGCCCCCGTCACACAGGGCCAGTTCACCATCGTCGCCTCGCTCGATGAAACCGCCCGTGGCGCAGGCGGCTTCGGATCGACGGGACGCTGATCTGCCTTCGCGCGTCATCCGCTCCCTGCGCGCCGCCCTACCGGCGGCTGGCCATCGCCATATGTCCTGGCCTAACAATGGCGCTCAACCAGTTCAGAGGTGCCCCATGGCGTTGTTGGTCCTTAGCGTCGCTGGCAGCGACCGGCCCGGCCTGACGAAAGCGCTGGCGGCGGCGGTGCTGTCGGCCGGCGGCAACTGGCTGCAAAGCCACCTCTCGCGCCTTGGCGGGCTCTATGTCGGCTCGGTGCTTGTCGATGTCGCAGGCGGCAAGACGGAAAGCCTGCGCGCCGCCGTGACCGCCATCGACGCCGAGGGACTGGAAGTGCGCATCGCGCCCGCCATTGAGAGCGCCGGCGCGGCTGGCGACACGCTCGAATTCACCCTCGTCGGACAGGACCGCCCCGGCATCGTCAATCAGGTGACGGCGGCGGTGAGCGCGCTGGGCGCCAACATCGAAACCTTCGAGACATGGCTGAGCCCCGAAGCCCACTCCGGCGCCCCTCTCTTCCACATGTCCGCCCACCTGCGTCTTCCCGCCGGACTGGAGGCCGCAAAGGTGCAGGCCGCGCTGGAAGCAATCTCGGGAGAGATCATGGTGGACGTGGCGGTGGGGTGAGGACACGGCAGCCTGCCGGGAGCAGCCCTCATGGCGAGCAGCGCGCACTTGCGCGCGTCCGTCGAACCACGCGGGCCATCCAACACCAACTCGCCCCCCTAAAACGGATCAAAGCAATCATACGTCCTCTGCCGTATGATCAGCCCGTCCTCGAACTCGATCACCTGCACCACGCGCGCCTGCATCGGTTCGCCGGCGCGCAGCAGACCGACGGGCACGTTGGGATAGCCGGTCCATGTCATCTCCAGCACGACGCGGTCGCCCGCCGTCGTCACGGTATGGATGTCGAAGATCTGGCGGCCCATCAGCTTCGCGCCCGCATCCGCCGCCGAGATGATCTCGTCCAGTCCGCGCTGCGCGCCGCCGGGGTTCAGCCGGTTGGGATATTCCACCAGCACCGCATCGGGATGATAGAAGCCCGCGAGATCATCGCCCGCCGCCCCGGCTTCGATCGCCGAAATATAGGCCCGCGCCCGGCGTTCCAGAATGATGCTCATCGCGACGTCCGTTGAATGGCCAGCGGCAGGAACGCGAATCCTGCCCCCCGCACGCCTTCAAGGCAAGGACAGTCGCCGCTACAGCACCATCTGGGTCTGCGTGATCAGGCCCACCTTCCGCCCCGCCTCTGTCGTCACTTCGGTCTGCCAGATCGAGGTGCGGCGGCCGATATGGATGGGCGTGCAGGTGGCGATCACCGTTTCGCCGGACTTCGCGGGGCCCAGAAAATTCGTCTTGCTTTCCAGCGTGGTGGTGCCGTTCGCGCCATTCGGCAAATTGGCGAAGGCGCCCACGGCGCCCAGCGTATCGGCGATGGAGATCAGCGCTCCGCCATGCAGCGTCCCCATCGGATTGCAAAGCTCCGGCTTCACCTCCAGCCGCGCGACGATGCGGTCCTTCGCAAACGAATCGAGCCGCACGCCGATCATTTTGGCGAAGGGAATCCGGTCGATCATCAGCGAAAGGTCCCGGGGGGAAAGGTCGTCGCTGGCCATCGCTGTCCCGTTTCTGTTGACCGGTCTATCGCACGCAGACCCGGCCAGTTAGCTTCATCGCCATGCGTTACGCCAGCCTGATTTCCGCCTTCCTGCTCGCCGCCTCATTGGCCGCATGCGAAAACGCCAGATCCGCAGCGCCGAAAAACGATATCGGCTTCGTGCGCGGCTGCTGGACCAGCCATGACCGACCGGGCGGACGCGTGACCGCCCTGATGCGCCTCCTGCCGGATCGCGACACAGGCGCGACGCTGACCGGGCATCTTTCGATCATGCATGAGGATCCGCGCATGTCGTCCCTGCGCTCATCCACCCGACTCACGCTGGCGCGCGACGGATCGTCCCTCACTATCGTCCCTTCCGGCGCCCCCTCCGGCGGCGAAGCGCGCACCCTGCCCCGCACCGGCCCGCCCTATACCGTCATCGAAACGCTGCTGCCCGGCGAGAACATCGCCGCCTTCTCCCTCGATCCCGGCGCGGATGGCTGGACGGTCATCACCGGCGGCGAGGAGACGCTCGCGATCTACGAAGTCCGCCCCGACTTCTCTGACGGCGCCACGCTGTTCAACGGCGAGCGGGACGGGTGTGACTGAGGCCAAACTCACTGGCCAGATTTTTTGCGCGCGGTCGTGAGAGATGCACAACAAACCCAAAGCATCAGGGCGCGACCGGCGCCGTCAAATCAAACTCCACGCGGAAGAAGCGGTTCGGACGGCGGAGTTCATAGGCGAACATTGAATCCGTCGCTTCCATCGCCCATATATTGTCGATCGACGCCGGAATGCCTTCCCGCAGGAAAAGTTCTTTCGAGAACGCATCCGCGGGAAATTCCTGCCGTTTCACCGTGCCCGTCGCTATCGTGTCGCCGCCATATTGCGACAGCACATCCTCTGTCCCGTCTTCATGCCGGTGATCGTGCTTCAGGCGCAGCCCGCCATCCGTCCGCGTCAGCACCCAGGTACGCGAACGGTCAGCGCCGGCATGGAAAGGAATCCGCACCTCGTCCGCCGAACAGGACGCGACCGTCATCACCAGACGCTGCCCCGCAAAGTCGGCGTCGGCTGCGTCATTGGTGACCACCCGCCCCTCGAACGACTGGCCGCACCGCGCGGAGAGCGCAGTCATGAACCCGCCCGCCGGGTCTTCCGCCGGAGAACAGGCGAGCAGCGCCAGAGGAAGAAGGAAAGCTGCGGATTTCATCTGGCGCCCCTTGTTGCGGTTCATTCGCATTGCGGCTTGCAGGCGACACCCTGCCCGCGCCACCCTGCCCGCGCCTGTAGCCCCGGCCAACCCCAATTGCGGATCGCGGCGCGCAACAGTCTTGCGGCGGCGGTCTCTGGCTAGCATATAGCCGGGCATGAACGCCCCTTCCGCACCCCGCACGCTCTACGACAAAATCTGGGACGCCCACGTGGTCCACAGCGACCCGGCCACGGGCGAGAGCCTGCTTTATATCGACCTGCACCTCATCCACGAGGTCACGACCCCGCAGGCCTTTTCCGGCCTGAAGGTGAACGGCCGCCGCGTGCGCCGTCCGGACCTGACGCTGGCCGTCGCCGATCACAACACGCCGACCGAGAATCAGGCGGCGGGCCTTGCCGGCGTGAAGGACGCCGAGGCGCGCGCGCAGCTGGAAACGCTGACCCGCAATGTGGCGGAACACGGCATCAAGTTTTTCCCGATGGGCGATATCAATAACGGCATCGTTCACGTGGTCGGCCCCGAACAGGGCCGCACCCAGCCGGGCCTCACCATCGTGTGCGGCGATAGCCACACATCGACCCACGGCGCTTTTGGCGCGCTGGCGCATGGCATCGGCACTTCGGAGGTCGAACACGTGCTGGCGACGCAGACGCTGCGCGCCCGCAAGATGAAGAACATGGCGGTGAAAGTGGAAGGCGAGTTCTCGCCGGGGGTCGGCGCCAAGGATCTCGCCCTCCACATCATCTCGATCATCGGCGTGAATGGCGGCGCGGGGCATGTTGTCGAATATATGGGCTCGGCCATTCGCGGCCTGTCGATGGAGGGCCGCATGACGCTGTGCAACCTGTCCATCGAGGGCGGCGCACGCGCGGGTCTGGTGGCGCCGGACGAAAAGACGCTCGCCTACATGAAGGGCCGCCCCGCTGCGCCCAAGGGCGGACAATGGGAAACGGCGGAAGCCTTCTGGAAAACGCTGTATTCCGACGACAACGCCCATTTCGACCGCGTGCTGGAAATCAACGCCGCCGATGTCCCCGCCACCATCACCTGGGGCACCAGCCCCGAACAGGCGACGGCGATCACCGGCAATGCGCCGGCGCCCGAACAGATCAACGACCCGGTGCGACGCGAAGCGGCGATCCGCGCCCTCGCCTATATGGGCCTTGAGCCCGGACAAAAGCTGGAAGGCCTGAAGATCGATCGCGTCTTCATCGGCTCATGCACCAACTCCCGTATCGAGGATTTGCGTGCGGCTGCTGACGTCGCGAAGGGCCAGCGCGTGTCTTCGCATGTGCGCGCCATGGTGGTGCCGGGCTCCGGCCTCGTGCGCGCTCAAGCCGAAGCCGAGGGCCTCGACAAGATATTCCTCGACGCCGGATTTGAATGGCGCGAACCGGGCTGCTCCATGTGCCTCGGCATGAACCCGGACATCCTCAGCCCGGGCGAACGCTGCGCCTCCACCTCGAACCGGAACTTCGAGGGGCGCCAGGGCCGCGGCGGCCGGACGCACCTGATGAGCCCGGTGCTGGCCGCCAAGGCGGCGGTGGCAGGGGTCATCACCGCCTGAACCTGCTGCATGGCGTCAATCCGGCTATTCGGCACGTTCCCTAACGTTTTCAGCGAGCCTTCACGCCAGATTCAGGCTTTGCGTGTACGTAATGGTGCGACGCAGCAGAAAGCTTGGAGAACGGCCAATGAAGGCCAGCGACATCGCGGACATGGTCCGTGGCGTATCTCCGGACACGGCGGGCGGCGACGTGGTCCAGCGCTTCAAGAACGCGCCCGGCCTGCGGGTGCTGCCTATCCTGCGCGACGGCCGCCCGATCGGCGTCATCTCGCGCGACGACGCGCTCCAGCATTTTTCCCGCCGCTATGGCCGCGAGTTGTGGGAGCGCCGCCCGATCTCCCACCTGATGAATGGCGAGCCGGTGACGGTGCGCATCGACACGCCGATCGAAGAGATCGGCCAGATGATCTCGCACATGCCATCCGACGCCCTGAATCTCGATGAAGGCATCGTCTTCGTCGATTCGGAAGGCGTGTATGCCGGCGTCGCCTGCGCCTTCGACATTTTCCGCGCCACGGTGCGCATGGCCGAAGAGCGCAATTCCGCACTGACCGACATGACGCACAGGCTGCAAGCCGAAACCGAAAAAGCGAACGCGGCGTCCAGCGCAAAGTCCGGCTTTCTGGCGACAATGAGCCACGAAATCCGCACGCCGCTGAATGGCATTCTCGGCATGGCGCAAGCCATCGCGCTGGAGCCGCTTGACCCGGACATGAAGGACAAGATCGACCTGATTGTATCGTCCGGCGAGACATTGACGGCGCTGCTGAACGACATTCTCGACCTGTCGAAGATCGAAGCCGGGAAGATGGACATCGCGCCGGTGGACAGCGATTTCGCGCGCGCCGTCGAACGCGCCCGCCAGCTGTTTGACCCCATCGCACTGGACAAGGGCATCAAACTTTGCGTCATACCCCCGCCCGGCGGCGCGGCGTGGCTACAGTTCGACCCGGTGCGCGTGCATCAGTGCCTGGCCAACCTTATCTCCAACGCGGTGAAATTCACCAGCGACGGCGGCGTCACCGTAAGCTGGCGCGTGGACGCCGATGCGCACGGCGCGCATACGCGCGTGTGTGTCGAAGTGTCCGACACCGGCATCGGCATGAGCGAAGACACGATGGCGCGCCTGTTCAACGCTTTCACCCAGGCGGACGGCTCGACCACGCGGCGGTTTGGCGGCACGGGCCTTGGCCTCGCCATCACGCGCCGCCTCGCCCGCATGATGGGCGGCGACGTCCGTGTCAGCAGCGTGCCGGGTCAGGGATCGCTTTTTACCCTGTCCTTCCAGGCTCGTCCCGCCCGCGCGCAACAACGGCCCGTGGCGGAAACGGCCGCCGCGCCCGTGCGGATTGCGGATGGCCGCACCAGCGCGCTGCGGGTGTTGCTGGTCGATGACAACGCGGTGAACCGCCAGGTCGTCAAACTCTTCCTCGCCAACCTGCTGACCGAGATCGTGGAAGCGGCCAACGGCGCAGACGCGCTTGCGATCATGGACCAGCGCGAATTCGATATCGTCCTGCTCGACGTGCACATGCCGGTGATGGACGGGATGGAGGCGATCCGCCGCATCCGCGCCAATCCCGCATGGCGCAACCTGCCGGTCATCGCGCTGACGGCTGATGCGATGGAGGGCGACCGGGAACGCTTCGTCTCGATGGGCATGACCGACTACATCGCCAAGCCGATCGACCGTCGCGCCCTCCTTGGCAGAATCGCGGCCGCGACAGACAACAATGCCAGCATCAAGGCGGACATGGCGTCATCGGCGGCCACCCGGCCGTCCAACGAACCGGTGCTGGATGACGTGCTCTACGCCATCGGAGCGGCGGCCGCTGTATGACGCGAGGTCCGGACACGACGCCCCGGCGCCACAGGACAAGAGCGGGCGCTACGCTTCGCCGCAAGCGTATGAAATCAAGAGCACCGGCGCGACGGCAGGCGTCCCGCCGCAGGCGACGCCACATTTCCGCCGCCTTCCTGCAACACTTCTCTCGCGGGGCGAGTGCTAGCGGAACGCGCATGAAACGACTCGCCATCGCCTTGCTCCTGGTGCTTGCCGGGTATGCGATTTTCGCAGGGCCAGCCTCCCGCACATCCCACGCCTGGACGGCGCCGCGCGACATGCACCCCGTCGCCCGTTCGATGAACTTTCTGATCGAAACGCCGGCGGCGGAACATCTCGGCGCCGAGAAGCAGTTGTGGGCGACGTGGTACAACATGCCCCGCGTCCATGCCGCCAGGACCCAGGCCGAAGCGCCACTGCTCGGCCGTGACGGCGAAGCCGTATCGCCCGCTCTGTCCAAGCAGGACTGGTGCGACGCCGCCATGCAGGGCTCGGTATGGGTGGTGGATACTGACGGGCACGCCCAGCCTTATGTTTTCGTGGACTCCAAGGGCCCGGAGCAGGTGAACTGCGACGCCCATTTCGGCAATCTGTCCAAGGGCATAAAGAATGCCACACGCCGCGCGCGCTTCGCGCCATTCAATCATCCGCTGGGATGCGACGTGCGCCCGTCGCCGCTGCTGGCCTGGCGCACGATCGCAACCGATCCGAAAGTGATCCCCACGGGCACTGTGCTCTATGTGCCGGACCTGCGCGGACGCCCGTTCTGGATGGGCGGAGATCTCTACACGCATGACGGTTATGTTGTGGCCGACGATCGCGGCGGCGCGATCCGCGGCCGCCACATCGACTTCTTCGTTGGCGAACAGACTGAAGCGCCCTTCACGGACCTGATAACAGGCTCAGCCGGGACAACATTCGCCGCCTTTCCGGTGGCGAAGGACGCGCCCGCCGCGCTGGCCATCACATCCGCCAAACGTGAGCTGTGCCGCGACATCCCGATGCGCGAACAACTGCGCCGCCCGTGGATCCGGCCGCTTTCCGTCGATATCTGATCGCCATTTCGCGACTGGACAACAACCCGAACCGCGGCCCAGATGCCGCAGCGATAATATCTCGGGGAGTTTCAAAATGATCAGACGTCTCACGCTGGCCGCCAGCCTGCTCGCTCTTGCGGGTTGCGCCGGCGGCAATGAGCCCGCGCCCGCCGCTCCGGCGGCACCTGCCGCCCCTCCGGCCGCCCAGGCCGCCGCGACGCCCTCCTCCCGCACCGATTTCTCGAACACCGCCAACTGGCTGTGCCGCCCCGGCAAAGCGGACGACGCCTGCAAAGTGAACATCGATGCGACGGTCGTGAACGCCGACGGCTCCACCTCGGTCGAGAAATTCGAGCACAATCCGAACGCGCCCATCGACTGCTTCTATGTCTATCCCACCGTGTCGCTCGACCCCTTCACTTATTCCGACCTGATCCCGGGACCCGAAGAGCTGAACGTGGTGCGCTCCCAGTTGGCGCGCTTCGGTGAATCGTGCCGCCTGTTCGCTCCGATATACCGCCAGTTCAGCCTCGGCGCCTTGCGCGCCCGCAGCGCCGGCGGCGCCGCGCCCGAAACGCGCGGTTCGCCTGTCGATGGCACAACGGATGTCAATGACGCCTGGGCCTGGTATCTCGCCAACGAGAACAAGGGACGCGGCGTCGTTATCCTCGGCCACTCGCAGGGTTCGGGTCAGATCACGCGCCTGATCGCCTCCGAAATCGACGGCAAGCCGATACAGGACAAGCTGGTTTCCGCCGTCATCCTCGGCTCGTCCGTGCAGGTTCCGGCGGGCAAGGATGTGGGCGGATCATTCAAGTCGATCCCGGTCTGCAAGACGGCTGACCAGTTCGGCTGCGTGCTGAGCTATTCGACCTATCGTGAAACCGTGCCGCCGTCGGCCACCGCCGGTTTCGGCATTGGCCGCAACGGCAATGAAGCGGTCTGCACCAACCCGGCTGCGCTGGGCGGAGGCGAGGCGAAGAATCCAGACGCCTACTTCTCCACCGGCAATATCGAATGGACCAAGGGCAAGAAGATCGACACGCCCTTCGTGAAGGTCCCCGGGCTTATTTCCACGGAGTGCGTGAAGAAGGACGCTCACCACTATCTCGAAGTGCGCCTGCACGCCGATCCCAATGACGCACGCGCCGACGACCATGGCGGAGACGTAATGGCTCAAGGAAAACCGGACCCGAGCTGGGGCCTTCATCTCGTCGACGCCAACGTCGGGATCGGCGATCTCGTCAACATCGTCGCGAAGCAAGGCGCGGCGTGGAAGAAGGCCCATCCGTAACCAATCTGTCCACAGATGACGGGGTCTGCGGGCGCCGCTGTATTTACCGTGACGGCCGGGCCCCAGCGCCCGGCCGTTTGCATTTGCTGCTCCCGCGGCCACCGCCCTGGCAATCATGGTTAGCCGCGATCCACGAATTGCGGGTCCGGCGGTCACCGCGCCTTAGAGCAACCGGCCGCACATTCGCACTGCAGCATCGCAGGGGACTGAAGGTGCGCTCAACGCAAGCTAAACCACTCCTCCCGCCGGTCTCTGGCGCGGACAAGGCCGACGATGGCTCCTTCGACTCGTTCGGACCCGTCTCGGACATCTGGCGCGCGCTTCACCCCGTGAGGCCGGGCGGCGGCTCTCCGCCGTTGCAAACGCCGTATGACCGGACCCGCATCCTGCTCGCCGAGCCGGATGCTGTGCACCGGCGCGTGCTGCGCATCCTGCTGTCCTCGCCCAACATCTCGTTGATCGAGGTGGAGGACGGACAGGCCGCGATTGACCTTCTGGCGTTGCGCAGTTTCGACCTGTTGCTGATGGATGTCGACATGCCGCGCCTGTCGGGGCCCGACACCCTCCGCTGGGTACGGCGCAGCCATACGCCATGGTCGGACATTCCGATCGTGTGCCTGATCGATGCGGCCCATACGGCGATGGCGGGGCGGCTGTCGTCAGCGGGCATGACCGACTGGATCGGCAAGCCGGTCAGCCGCAACGACCTGACGGATGTTCTGCGGCGCGTGCTGCCCGCGCTGGAGGATATCGGCTAGGCGCCACAGCCCTCCTCCCGCGCCCCTAAAACTCCATGTCGAGTTCCTGGATCTCTTCGGGCTCGGATTTCGCCTCGCTGATCCATGTCTTCATGGGCGCCCATTCCATGATGCGGTCGCGATAACGGGCGGCCCTTCCCTCCAGCGCAACGTCATAGGTGACGAAGCGCGTGCATACCGGCGCATACATCGCGTCAGCCACAGTCGGCTTGTCGCCGAACAGGAAGTCGCCGCCATAGCCTTCGAAGCATTCGTTCCAGATCGTCAGCACGCGGCGAATGTCGCCACGCGCGCCGGTAAAAATCTTGAAGCCCGCATAGCGCGCGCGCAGATTCATCGGCAGGGCGGAGCGGAGATTGTAGAACCCGCCATGCATCTCGCCCGTGATCGAGCGGCAGTGGGCGCGCTTCACACGCTCCCTCGGGAACAGGCCGGCTTCAGGCTTCAATTCGTCGAGGTATTCCGCCATCGCGATCGTGTCCCACACGCTGGCGCCGTCATGGTCGAGACGCGGCGTCATGACCGTTGGGGACAGCAGAAGCAGCTCGGCGCGGTTGTTTGGATCGTCGATCGGGAGGCTCTCCACCTCCACATCGAGGCCGGCCAGTTGGCACAGCAACCACGCCCGGAGGGACCAGGACGAGTAGTTCCTGCTCGATATGGTCAGCTTCGCGCCTGACATGTCAGCACTTTCCTTCCCCTTAATCATAGTGTGCAATCGTATGTCGCAGTGCAGTATGCGGGGAACTAGGCTCTTTTATGAACGGCCTCGGGGCCTTGCAACTGCCTATTATTCGAGCGCCGGTTGATGTGGTACCATTTATACGAGGCCCAGCAGAGGGCGACAGCGCCCTTCCGGGCTGCGGCTGAAGCCGCGCTCGGGATGCGGGGCATGATGAACGGCTCGGCCGGCATGCCCGCGATGCGCCAGATGATGGCCGCTGTCGAACTCGCCAGCCGCGCGAAACTGACCCACCATCGCCCCCCCTTTGGCATCAGCCAGGTCATGGTCGATAACCGCATGGCCAACGTGGTCGAGGAAGTCGCCCTTCGCCTGCCCTTCGGCGATCTGCTGCATTTCAAGAAGGACACGGACGCCCCCCAGCCGCGCGTGCTGATCGTTGCGCCGCTGTCAGGACACTTCGCGACGCTGCTGCGCGGGACAGCGCAGACGATGCTACAGGACCACGACGTTTACATCACCGACTGGACCAACGCGCGCGATGTGCCGCTCAGCGCGGGCCAGTTCGGGTTCGAGGATTATGTCGACTACCTGATCCGCTTCCTTGAGCATCTCGGACCGGGCGCGCATATGGTGGCTGTCTGCCAGCCCTGCGTGCAGGCGCTGGTGGCCACCGCCGTGATGGCGGAACAGAAGCACCCGTGCACGCCGGCCAGCCTGACGCTGATGGCCGGGCCCATCGATTGCCGCATCAATCCCACGGCGGTCAACACGTTGGCGACCGAGCATCCGATCGATTGGTTCAAACAGAACCTGATCTCGACCGTGCCCTATCCGCTTACGGGCTGGGGGCGGCGCGTCTATCCGGGCTTTGTCCAGCTTACAGCCTTCATGTCCATGAACCCGCAGCGCCACATGGAAGCGCACAAGAATCTCTACGAGCACCTCGCCAAAGGCAATGAAGACGAGGCTGAGGCGATCAAAACCTTTTACGACGAGTATTTCGCGGTGCTCGACCTGACGGAAGAGTTCTACCTCGAAACGGTACAGTGGGTGTTTCAGGAGATGCGCCTGCCGCTGGGCCGGCTCACGCATCGCGGAAAGCCTGTGAACCCGAACGCCATTCGCCGTACGGCGGTGCTGACGGTTGAAGGCGAGCGCGACGATATTTGCGCGGTCGGGCAGACGGCTGCGGCGCACGACCTCATCACCAATCTGCGGCCGCATCTGCGCCATCACCATCTACAGGCGGGCGTGGGACACTATGGCGTGTTCAACGGGAGGCGGTGGGCGACCCAGATCTATCCACGCGTCCGCAACGTGATCCTGTCGGTGGAATAACCGCCTCCGGGTCGCCTGCCGCTAAATAGATTGCGCCACATCCAGATAGATCGCCAGGAAGTGGCAGGACGCCGCCGCGACCACAAAGCCGTGCCAGATCGCAGAGTTGAACGGCAGCTTCTTGTTCACATGGAAGACGACGCCAATCGTGTAAAGCAGACCGCCGGCCGCAAGCAGGGCGAGCCCGACGGGCGACAGGTTGTGGATCAACTGGTCCACGACCGTCAGCGCGGCCCAGCCCAGCACAAGGTAGAGCGCGATATAAACACGCGGCGCGTTCCAACGGGCCAGCAGGTTCATTGCAACGCCAGCCAGCGCCACAACCCACACCACAGCGAGCACCGTCCACGCCAGCGGACCGTCAAGCTTGGCCAGCATGATCGGCGTGTAGGAACCGGCGATCATGACGAAGATCGCCGACAGATCGAACCGCTCAAGCAGCGCGGCGAGCTTCTGGTTGGTGTTTGCATTGTAGAGGGTGGAGCACCCCAGCATCGCGAGCAGACCGGCGGAGTAGATGATCAGACCCGCGGTGAGTTTCGCGCTGCCGGCCGTGGCCGCCGTGACAACGAGAAGCACGCAGCCGACGACAGCGAGAGCGAGACCGATGACGTGAACAACGACATCCGCCAGCCACTCAATCCGGCGGGACTGCGGGTACCAATAGGTCTCCGAGGTCATCCTGGCTTGTGCTGTGCGAGGGGCCGTCATTTCCGTCGCCTTCCCTTCCTCTTCGCGTCAGGAAGCGAACCCCTGACTTGAATTTCAGTTCCGATGCCACGATCAGGCCATGCGACCCGGGCGGGACTAGGACAGCAATTGGCGCAACGGCGCCGTTTCCACGACATTTGGGAACGCGCTTCGCCACGGGAATGAACCGTTGTTCAGTTCACCGGCGAGTGTGACTTTCGCGCCGCTGCTGGCGTGCACGATGCACCATCGCTGGAACCCGTTGAGACCGGCGCCTGCGCGAGGGCGATCTCCGGTCACGATATAAACTCTACCTGAAAACCGTTGCGGGGCCGCTTCGGAGTTCGATGTAATTTTATGAAACACAATGCGCGCTGCAAGCACGTGCTCGCCGGACGAGTAAACCGGCGCCTGCGATTCGCTTGTCACCCTCCGCGCCGCGCCCTACAGCGCAGCATGACGGAACTTTCATCATGGTCGCCCTGTCCGGAGCCCGGCCTTTCCGTGCTGGGCGGCGCGCGCGTGCGTCTTGAACCTTTCAATGCGGCCAGGCACGGCGCCGGACTTTTCGCGGCTGTGGGCGGAGAGGTTAATGCGGGCGTCTGGGACTGGATGCCGGTGGGGTCATTCACGGATGAGGATTCCTTGAGCCGCATGCTGGAGACCCAGCACGACAAGGAACGCTGGCGCACAATGACGATCCTGTCGCGTATGAGCGGCGATGTGCTGGGCATGGCGGCCTATATGCGCATACGCGAGGCGCACGGCTCAGCCGAGATCGGATGCGTCGCGTTTGGCCCGCGCCTGCGCCGTACGCCGGAGGCGACGGAAACGCTGCAACTGATGGCCGCTCATGTTTTCTCGCTCGGCTATCGCCGCTATGAGTGGAAGTGCGACACCAGCAACGCCGCCTCGCGCCGGGCGGCCGAGCGTTTCGGCTTCCGCTTCGAGGGCGTGTTCCGGAATGACATGGTCACCAAGGGCCGGTCGCGCGACACCGCCTGGTATTCGATCACCGGTGACGAATGGCCAGCGCTGGACGCCGCACTCGGACAGTGGCTTGCTCCCGCCAATTTCGCGAAGGATGGTTCCCAGATTCGCGCGCTGGAATCCTTCCGCTCACCCGCATGACTGCCTGGATGATTGTCTGACATGATCACCGGTCTGGACCACGCCGTTCTCGTCTGCCCGTCGATCGACCAGGGTGAAGCGGCCTATGCCGCCCTGCTCGGCCGTGAACCGGACTGGCGCTCGCAGGACGCTGCCGGATCGGCGAGCGTGATGTTCCAACTGGAGAACACCGCCCTGGAGTTGCTGGCGCCTAGCGGGACGGGGCCGGCCTCGCGCCGGTTGCACGGCATGCTCGACAGCGAGGGGCCGGGGCTCAAATCGCTTGTCTTCGCCTCCGCCGGCATCGCAGCAACGCGTACACTGCTCGACCGTCGCGGTCTGAAACCCGACGAGGTGGCGACAGCCGAGAGCGTTGATCCTTTCACCGCCCGCGCCCGCTACTGGCAGCGCTTCCGCCTGGACGAATCCGTCACGCATGGCGTGCGTGTTTTTGTTCTGCAACGCCGGGCGGATGATCCGGTCGCCTACAAGGCGGGACCGGCCGGAACAATCACGGCGCTGGACCATGTCGTGGTCAACACCGCCAACCCGGACCGGGCGGCGGCGCTGTATGGCGCCAGGCTGGGCCTGCGCTTCGCGCTCGACCGGTCCAATTCGGACTGGGACATGCGGCTGATGTTCTTCCGTATTGGCGGCCTGACGGTCGAACTGGCGCACAAGCTATCCGCCGGTCCCGGGAACCAGCCTGACCGGCTGTGGGGGCTGAGCTGGCGGACCGCGGATATCGACGCAACGCACGTAAGGCTGACCAAAGCCGGGCTTGCCATCACCCCGATCCGGCCCGGGCGGCGGCCGGGCACGCGCGTTTTCACCGTGCGCGACGGCACGATGAACACGCCCACATTGATCCTGTCCGCTGAACCCGCTAAGGGCGCGGCATGAAGCCGTTTACCCAGATCACCGGAACCGCCGCGCCGCTGCCGATAGCCAACATCGACACGGACATGATCATCCCGAAACAGTTCCTGAAAACCGTCTCGCGCGAGGGGCTGTCGAAGGGCCTGTTCTATGAACTCAAGACGCGTCCGGACGGGTCGCCTGATCCCGGCTTCGTGCTGAACAAGCCAGCCTACGCCAAGGCGCAGATCCTGATCGCCAAGGAAAATTTCGGCTGCGGTTCATCGCGCGAACATGCGCCGTGGGCGTTGCTCGATCAGGGGCTGACCTGTGTTATCGCGCCGAGCTTCGCGGACATTTTCTACAACAACTGTTTCAAGAACGGCATTCTGCCCATCGTCCTGCCGCGCGAAGCGGTGGACAGTCTGATGGCGCAGGCGGGCGGACCGAACCATGTCTTTACCGTGGACCTCGAAGCCCAGACCGTTACGGCGCCCGATGGCGGCATTCATCGCTTCGACATCGACCAGGGCCGCAAGGCCGCGCTGATCGCCGGGCTTGACGATATCGGCGAGAGCCTGACGCACGCTGGCGACATCAGCCGCTATGAAGACCAGCGCAAGCTGGCCACGCCCTGGCTGGCGTAAGGCGATGATCGTCGTCGAAGGCACGATCCGCGTGCCGGATCTGGCGGCCGCCCTGCCCTCCATGATTGTCATGATTACCGCCTCTCGCGCCGAGCCGGGCTGTATCGCCTATCACTACGCCATCGACCTGCTGGACCCGACGCTGATCCATGTCGTCGAGCGGTGGGAAACGCGCGAGGCGCTGGCGGCCCACTTTGCCTCCGAACACATCCGCGACTGGCGCGCCGGGTGGCTGAAGCTGCGCATCAGTGACCGGAGCCTGCGTATGTACGAGGCCGAACCGGAAGCTTTCTGAGCGCGCCGCGCGCTTGACGCTGGCGACACTCATTGCAGGGACCGCCCTGATTGTTATCCGGCCCTGCCGCGTACACCATGATCGCCAGCAGCAAGGGTGACGGCGCATGATTTCGCGGGGATTTCTGATCGCATCGTGGCTGGCGTTCGGCGTGGGGTTGGGGCTGGCGATCGCCAACTGGGTGCTGGCCATGCCCGAGGGACTGCTGGCCCGCCTGCCCCTCGTTGCGAGCACCCTGCCGCTTGCGGCCGTGTTCATCGGACTGACCAGCCCGGAGGCGGGGCAAGATGGAAAGTCACCCTGGGCCGCGACCGAGCTGAGGGCTGTCATGGCCTTCGGGTTTGCCTGGTTCATCCCTTTCCAGCTCTCCTATCTGGTGCTGAACCAATTTGGCTGGATCGACGGCCCCGCGACGCCATGGATCATGGCGGCGTTGCTGGTTTCGCTGATCGTGGGCGCGGCGTGGGCGGCGATCCACGCCAATCGCACGAAACGGCGCGGCTACGCCGGCGGGCATGGACGGGCCGCAACCGGCTGATGTAAGCCTCCGGCCTCTTTGAAGACGCCCAGAGGCCCCGATGACCACAACACCGCAAACCCTGCTTCTCCTGCCCGGCGACGGGATCGGCCCGGAAGTGATCGCGGAAACCCGCCGGGTGGCCGAAATTGTCGCGCCGGACCTGCGGCTCGAAGAGGCCCCCTTCGGCGGCGCCAGCTATGACCTGCATGGCGAACCGCTGACCGCCGCCGTGCTGGCCCGCGCGAAACAGTGCGACGCGATCCTGATGGGCGCCGTGGGCGGGCCGAAATGGGATGGCGTGCCGCGCCATCTGCGCCCCGAGGCGGGGTTGCTGTCGATGCGCAAGGAGCTGGACGTCTATGCGAACCTGCGCCCGGCCTATTGCTTCCCGGCTTTGGCTTCGTCGTCGGCGCTGAAGCAACACCTCGTCGAAGGCCTCGACCTGCTGATCGTGCGGGAGCTGACCTCGGGCGTCTATTTCGGACAGCCCAAGGAAATCCGGCAATTGCCCAATGGCGAACGCATCGGCGTCGACACCCAGAGCTACACCACCAGCGAAATCCGCCGCGTGGCGCGTGTCGCCTTCGAACTGGCGCGCGGGCGCAAGGGCAAGGGCGGCAGGTTCGGCGGCGTGCTGAGCTGCGAGAAATCCAACGTGATGGAGTCCGGCGTGCTGTGGCGCGAGGAAGTCACGAAGCTGCACAAGGAAAGCTTCGCCGATGTGCCGCTCGACCACATGCTGGCCGACGCCGCCGCGATGCATCTGGTGAAGGCGCCGAAAGACATCAACGTGCTTCTGGCCGACAACCTGTTTGGCGACGTCTTGTCGGATGAGGCTTCGATGCTGACCGGCTCGATCGGTATGCTGCCCTCCGCCGCTCTCGGCGATCCGGGCACGCCGGGGCTTTATGAGCCGGTGCACGGCTCGGCGCCGGACATTGCGGGCAAGGGGCTGGCCAATCCCTGCGCCGCCATCCTGTCGCTGGAGATGGCGCTGCGCTGGAGCCTCGACCGGGCGGACGCCGCCGACCGCATCTGGACCGCCGTGGGCAAGGCGCTGGAGGCGGGCGCCCGCACCGCCGATCTGGGCGGCCAGCTCTCCACCCGCCAGATGGGCGATGCGATCCTGAACAATCTCTAGGTATCAGCCCTTGAGCGGCCGGCCGGCCTCCTCGGCGCCCAGCGCCTTCATGGCGAAGGCGAAGTCGCGGGCCTCGTCCTTGAGGCGGTCGAAGCGTCCGCCGCCGCCGCTGTGGCCGGAGGTCATGTCGATATTCAGCAGGTACGGCCCGCCATTCGGCGCGCGGTCGCGGATCCGGGCGATGAACTTCGCCGGCTCCCAATAGGTGACGCGCGGATCGGACAGGCCGCCGGTCGCCAGGATGGGCGGATACGGCCGGTCGGTCAGGTTGTCGTACGGGCTGTAGCTGGCGATGTAGTCATAGGCCGCCGCGTCGGTCAGCGGGTTGCCCCACTCCGGCCATTCGCCGGGGGTGAGCGGCAGGTCGGTATCGCTCATCGTGTTGATGACGTCGACGAAGGGCACGCCGGCGACATAGCCGCCGAACAGGCCGTCCGGCGCGGTGATGATCGCCCCGCCCATGAGCAGGCCGCCAGCGGACCGGCCCATGCCGACAATGCGGCCAGCCGAGGTGTATTTCTTCGCCACGAGATCCTCCGCCACCGTGACGAAGTCGGTGAAGGAGTTTTTCTTCTTGTCTTTCCGGCCCTGCGCGAACCAGTCCCAGCCGCGCTCCGCGCCGCCGCGAACGTGAGCGATGACCCACATCCAGCCGCGATCCACCAGCGACAGACGGACAACGTTGAACGACGCTTCCGAGCTGGAGCCATACGAGCCGTACCCGTAGAGCAGCACGGGAGCCGAACCATCCATCGGCGTGCTGGCGAGGCGCAGCACCGTAACGGGCACTTCGGCGCCGTCAGACGCTTTCGCCGAGAAACGCTCGACCGTGTATTTCGAGGGATCGTGACCCGTGGGCACTTCCTGCGTCTTACGGACAACCGATTCGCCCGTGGCCATGTTGTAGTCGATGGTCTGGGTGGGCGTCGCGGGCGACTGGTAGGTGTAGCGCAGCGTCGTGGTGTCGAACTCGTAACCGCCGCCGCCGCCGAGCGTGAATGCGGCTTCAGCCTGCTCGATCACCTTCTCGGCCCCGGAGGCGCGGTCGCGGATCACGATGCGCGGCAGGGCGTTGGCCCGTTCCAGACGGACGAGATAATCCTGGAAGGCGAACAGGCCCTCGATATAGCGGCCCGGCTGGTGCGGAGAGAAGTCCACCCACGCCGAGCGTTTCGTGTCGTTCAGCGGGGCCGTGACGATCTTGAAATCGACTGCGCCGCCGGTGTTGGTGAGGATGTACCAGCGGCCGTCGAAATGCTCCGGGGAGTAGAGTTCGCCGACAACCCGTTCCGCGAACAGTTTCGGCGCGGCGGTGGGCGTCGCGGCCGGGATGATGTGGAATTCGCTCGTCTCCTGATCCCCAACCGAGATCATGATGTAGGCGCCGGAAGACGACACGCCCACGCCGATGAACTTGCCGGCGTCTTTCTCCTCATAGACCAGCACGTCGTCGGCCGGGCCGCCGCGCACCGGGCGGCGGAAGATTTTCGCCGGGCGGCCATTATCCGCACGCCACACCCAGAACAGGTAGGCGCTGTCGGGCGAGAAGGCGAAGCCGCCATGGCCATCGGTGACGGGGTTGGCGAGCACCTCGCCGGTTGCGAGGTCCTTCACATAGATCGTCCAGACCTCGGAGCCCTGCTCGTCCACGCCATAGGCGAACAGCTTGTGGTCTGGCGAATGGCGGGCGCCGCCGACGCGATAGAAGGTCTTTCCGGCGGCCAGCGGGTTCGGGTCGAGCAGGATTTCCTCCGCGCCGCCTTCGCGCGGCGTGCGGGCGAAGATCGGCTGCGGCTGGCCGGCGGCGAAGCGGCGCAGATAGGCATAGGGACCGTCCGGCGACGGAACGGTGGAGTCGTCCTGGGCGAAGCGGTTCTTCATCTCCTCGAACAGCTTGTCGCGCAGGGCGGCCGTGTCGCTCATCACGGCGTCGTAGTAGGCGTTTTCCGCCGTCAGATAAGCGCGGATTTCCGGGTCGAGAACGGAGGGGTCCTTCAGAACTTCCTGCCAGCGCGCGTCCTTGATCCACTGGTATTCATCTTCGCGCGTGCGGCCGAGCTGCTCGATCGTCCTGGGGACTTTCCTGGCGACGGGCGGCGTGGGCGGCGCCGGTGCGGCCGCCTCCTGCGTGCAGCCTGCGGCCACGGAAAAAGCCGCAATAGCGGCGCCGCTCATCAGCAACTGGCGACGGTTCATTGGAAGACCCCTTGTCTGGACCTGTCCAGAATGAAGCCTTGGCGGCCGCGCGCGTCAACCGCCCGAATTGGCCGCATCCTTGAGACGATAGACCAGTTCCAGAGCTTCCTTTGGGGTAAGCGTGTCGGGATCGAGGCCCAAAAGGATACGTTCTGCCTCCGAGACTTCGCGCCGGGCGGGAGGGGACGGCGGCTCGATGGCCGCGAAAAGCGGCAATTCCTCCAGCCGGCGCGCGGAAGAATCCTTCGCCTCCAGACGCCTCAGAACAGCCTCGGCGCGGCGCACGGCGGCGGCAGGCAGACCGGCGAGCTTCGCCACCTGCACGCCATAGGAGCGATCGGCGGGACCGGCCTTCACCTCGTGCAGGAAAACCAGATCGCCCTTCCACTCCTCCGCTCTCAGCGAGGCGTTGGCGCAATGGTCCAGCGTCTGCGCCAGCGATGTCAGCTCGTGATAGTGCGTGGCGAAGAGCGCGCGGCAGCGGTTGGTTTCGTGCAGGTGCTCGACCGCCGCCCAGGCGATGGCGAGGCCGTCCCATGTCGATGTGCCGCGTCCGACCTCGTCGAGAATGACAATGGAGCGCGGCGTGGCGAGGTTGAGGATCGCCGCCGTCTCGATCATCTCGACCATGAAGGTGGAGCGGCCGCGCGAAAGATCGTCCGAGGCGCCGACGCGCGAGAAAATGCGGTCAGCCAGCCCGAAACGGAAGGACCGCGCCGGGACATAGCAACCGGCCTGCGCGAGAATGACGAGCAGCACGTTCTGGCGCAGGAAGGTGGACTTGCCGGCCATGTTGGGGCCGGTGACCAGCACAAGGCGCGGACCGTGCGCGCCGCCGGCGGCGAGGCGGCAATCGTTCGGCGTATAACCCTGCCCCGCCGTGCGCAGGGCGCCTTCAACCACCGGGTGCCGCGCGCCAGCAGCCTCGAATACGGGCGCGTCCACGATTTCGGGACGCACGGCCGAGACTTCCGCCGCCCAGTCTGCATTCGCCGCCGCGACGTCCAGACAGGCGAGCGCATGCGCGGCGGCGGCCAGTCCCGGCGCCAGCGTGTCGGCGGTCGTCACCAGGCGGTTGAAGATGTCCTGTTCCCGCGCCAGCGCCTCGCCCTCCGCGCGGGAGATGCGGGCTTCGAGTTCAGCCAGTTCGGTGGTGGAGAAGCGCACCGCGCTGGCCATGGTCTGGCGGTGGATGAAAGTTTCCGCCAGCGGCGGCTTCATCATCGCTTCGCCGTGGCGGGAGTTCACCTCGATGAAATAGCCCAGCACATTGTTGTGGCGGATGCGCAGGCCGGAAACGCCGGCTTTCTGGCCATAGTCCGCCTCCAGCCGCGCGATGACGGAGCGCGCGTTCTCGCGCAGCGCCCGCACCTCGTCCAGCGCCGGATCGAAGCCCGGAGCGATGAACCCGCCATCGCGCGCGAGAATGGGAGGCTCGGTCACCAGAGCGTTCGTCACCTCCGCCGCAAAAGCGGCGAGGCGCGGCTTGTCCGCCAGTTGCAACGCCTGGCAGGCTGCGGCGATTTCCGGCGGCAGGCCGCCCTGCGCGCCGCCCAGTTCAGCCGCCATGTTCTCTCCCGCGCGCAGCGACAGCGCGAGACCCGACAGATCGCGCGGGCCGCCACGCCGCAGCGCAAGCCGGATGCGGGCGCGGTCAAGATCAGCAGCGCCTTTCAGCGCGGCGCGTACATCAGCGCGCACTTCGGCGGCGTCGAGGAAGAACGCCACCGCATCATGGCGGCGATGAATTTCCGCAGCATCACACAGAGGACGCGACACGCGCTCCGCCAGCAGCCGCGCACCGGCGGGCGTGACGGTGCGGTCGATGCAGCCGATCAGCGAGCCTTCGCGGCCATTGCGAACCGAACGCTCGATTTCGAGACTGGCGCGCGTGGCCGGATCAATCGCGAGGAAGCCTCCCGCTCCGGCGCGCGAGGGCGGATCGAGCCGCGCCTGCCCCCCTGCCTGAGTGAGCGCCAGATAGTCGAACAGAAGCCCGCAGGCGATGAGTTCGGCCCGCGAGAACTCTCCGAAGCCATCCAGCGTCGAGACGCCATAGGCGAGCTTCATCAACCGCTCGCCCAACTTCGCATCGGCGCGGGCGCCGGGACGGGGCGTTTCGGTAAGGCCTTCAAGCGCGGCGCGGATGGCGGCGTTGTCGAGATCGGAATCGGCGACCAGAACTTCGCGCGGGCTGAGCGCGCCCAGCGCCTCGCCGAGCTGGACCGGCGACAGGGCGAAGACTTCGAGCCGCCCAGTGGAGACGTCCGCGACGGCCAGCGCCGCCTCCCTGCCCCCGGCGGCGAGGCCGATGGCGGCCAGCCGGTTGGCGGCGCGGGGTTCGAGCAGCGAATCCTCGGTCAGCGTGCCGGGGGTGACGATGCGCACGACTTCCCGGCGGACGACCGATTTGGAGCCGCGCTTCTTCGCCTCGGCCGGATCTTCCGTCTGTTCGCAGACGGCGACCCGGAAGCCCTGACGAATCAGGCGGGCGAGATAGGCGTCAGCGGCGTGATGGGGGACCCCCGCCATCGGGATCGGATTGCCCTGATGCTGGCCGCGATGGGTGAGCGTGATGTCCAGCGCCCGGGCTGCGGCATGGGCGTCGTCGAAAAACAATTCGTAGAAATCACCCATCCGGAAAAACAGAAGCGCGTCCGGATGACTGGCCTTGATCTCCAGATATTGCGCCATGAACGGGGTGGCGCCGGCCACATCTGGCGCATGAGAACCGTTATCACCTGCCGGAGCAGGTGAGGCATTTGTGTCCCGGCCGGGAGATTCGTTCCGCTTCACGCTTGATTCGCTCATCATTTCCGGCTGAATGCGCGCCAACCCGCCGGAAAGCGCATGTTTTTTCTATCCCCTGCCTATGCGACCTTTACCGGCCACCTCAAGCCTGAAGACAATGACCTCAAAACGCCCGACCCTGACTGACGACGAAGCGCTGGCTTTTCACCGTTATCCACAGCCCGGAAAGCTGTCGATAACGCCAACCAAGCCCATGGCCACGCAAAAGGATCTGTCGCTGGCGTATTCGCCGGGCGTGGCCGTGCCCGTGCTGGCCATCGCGAAGGACCCGGAGCTGGCCTACGACTACACCTCCAAGGGCAATATGGTGGCCGTCATCTCGAACGGCACCGCGATCCTCGGGCTGGGCGATCTGGGACCGATGGCGTCCAAGCCGGTCATGGAAGGCAAGAGCGTCCTGTTCAAGCGCTTCGCCGACGTCGATTCGATCGACATCGAGGTCGATGAGAAAGACCCGCAGAAATTCATCGATTGCGTGCGCGCCATCGGCGCGACCTGAGGCGGCATCAATCTGGAGGACATCAAGTCCCCCGAATGCTTCATCATCGAAAGCGAGCTGCGCGAGAAGCTGGATATTCCCGTCTTCCACGACGACCAGCACGGCACCGCCATCATCGCCGCCGCCGGGCTGATCAACGCCTGCGAGATCACGGGCCGCAAGCTGAGCGACTGCAAGGTGGTCATCTCGGGCGCGGGCGCGGCGGGTCTTTCCGTCGCCGGCCTCATCCGCCATCTCGGCGTGAAGCGCGACAACATCCTGATGTGCGACCGCAGGGGCGTCATCCATGAAGGCCGCACCGAGGGCATGGACCAGTTCAAGTCCGCCTTCGCGGTGAAGACCGAGAAACGCACGCTGGCCGAAGCCTTCGACGGCGCGGACGTGTTCATGGGCCTCTCGGCCAAGGGCATGGTGACCCAGGACATGGTGAAGTCCATGGCCAAGAACCCCATGATCTTCCCGATGGCGAACCCGGACCCGGAAATCACGCCGGAAGAAATTCTCGAAGTCCGCTCCGACGCCATCATCGCGACGGGCCGGTCCGACTATCCGAACCAGATCAACAACGTACTTGGCTTCCCCTATATCTTCCGCGGCGCGCTGGACGTGCGGGCGCGGACGATCAACGAGGAGATGAAGGTGGCGGCGGCGCAGGCCCTCGCTCATCTGGCGCGCGAAGACGTGCCGGACGAGGTGGCGGCCGCCTATCATGGCGCGCGGCCGAGTTTCGGCCCGGAATACATCATCCCCGCGCCGTTCGATCCGCGCCTGATCTGGTATGTGCCGCCCTTCGTGGCCCAGGCCGCGATGGATACGGGCGTGGCGCGCAAGCCGATCACTGACATGCAGGCCTATCGCGACAGCCTGGCGCAGCGGCTCGATCCAGCCGCGTCCTTCCTGCAGCGCATCCACGGCGCGGTCCGCAGAGACGAGAAGCGCAAGCACATCGTGTTCGCAGAAGGCGAGGAGCCGTCGGTGATCCGCGCAGCTTATGCGTTCAAGATGCAGGACCTGGGCGAGCCCGTGCTGGTCGGCCGTGAAGAACAGATAAAACGCAACATGCAACTGGTGGGCGTGCCCCCCGGCGACATGCTGATCGTGAACGCCCGCATGTCGGAGCGGACGCAGGAATATTACGATTATCTCTATGGCCGTCTGCAAAGGCAGGGTTTCCTGCAACGCGATGCACAGCGCATGATCAATCAGGACCGCAACGTGTTTGCGGCGTGCATGGTCGCGCTTGGCCATGCGGACGGGATGATCACGGGCGTGACGCGCAATTATGCGACGTCGCTGTCCGACATCCAGCTGGCCGTGGATGAGCGCGAGGACGTTCGCCCGATCGGCATCTCCATCGTGATCGGCAAGACCGGGCCGATGATCATCGCCGACACCAGCGTGACCGAAA
Organism: uncultured Rhizobium sp.; assembly: GCA_964550535.1. Classification (GTDB taxonomy): domain Bacteria; phylum Pseudomonadota; class Alphaproteobacteria; order Caulobacterales; family Hyphomonadaceae; genus UBA7672. Next base: position 12,798 of record CAZJZQ010000016.1, on the reverse strand, counting down.
TGCCGGGCGCGCAGGATCTGGCCGAGATCGCGATTTCCGCCGCCCATGCTGCGCGCCGTCTGGGCTTCACGCCGCGGCTCGCCTTCCTCTCCTACTCCACCTTCGGCAATCCGCCGGGCGAGCGGATGGAGAAGGTGCGCGATGCGGTGGCCCTGCTCGATGCGCGCAAGGATATCGACTTCGAGTATGAAGGCGAAATGTCGGTGGACGTGGCGCTGAACCCCGATGCGCGGCGGCTGTATCCGTTCTCGCGTCTGTCGGGTGCGGCGAACGTCCTCGTGATGCCGGCGATCCACTCGGCCGCGATCTCCACGCGGATCGCGGCGGCGCTGGGCGGTGCGACAGTGCTCGGCCCGCTGTTGGTGGGCCTAAAATCGTCGGTGCAGATCACGCAGCTCGACGCCAAGGTCGCGGACATCGTGAACCTGGCGGCCTTCGCGGCTTACGATCCGAACGATTGATCTCCGGACTTTGATTTTCGGGGCCGCCGGATTTCTACTCGGCAGGCTGCGGAGCAGCAGCTGCTGCATCCTTCGGCTTTTTCGACAGCGCCTGCCGCGCCCATTCGGCGCCGGACAGAACCACGGCGATCATGCCGATCCAGGCGGTGAGGATGAAAAAGGCGTGGTAACCGTCCGTCTCGATGAACTCGCCCAGTTGCGCGCGGCCCAGCGAGCCGATCAGCATCACCAGCGACCCCAGCAGCGCATATTGAACCGCCGCGAATTTCGGGTTCACCATCGCGGTGAGGTAGGCGACGAAGGCGACGCTGGCGAAACCGCCGGCCACGTTTTCGATCGCGATCGCCACGATGAGGCGGGATAGCGCGGGATCGCCGAACACCGCCATCGCCGGTCCCAGTCCGGTGAAGGCGAGGAACGCGTCCATCCCTGCTCCGCCGATGGCGAGGTCAGCAAAGATAAGGTTGGTGATGGCCGCAATGAAGGCCCCCACGAAAAGACATGGCAGGCGGCCAGCGAAAATCAGCGCCGCGCCGCCGATGACCGATCCCGCGATGGTCATGAACACGCCGATGGTTTTCGAGGCGAGCGCGACATCGGTGTTGGAATGGCCCAGCGCCCCCTGGCTGATCGCCGGGTCGCCGCGCAGGCCCACCGTGGGATCGCCGAGATAGAAGGGATAGGCGAAGCCGCCCCAGATCAGATCCACGAACCGGTACATCAGCACCAGCGCCAGAACGAGGATGACGGCGCTGCGCAGCCGGTGGATGAGATCCATCAGCGGGTCCATGATGGTGTGGAACAGCGCGTCGGCCGCCCTGTTCACCGCACTGCCCTTTGGCGCCGTATGCGGGGCGGGGGCGGGTTGTTTGCGCAGCAGCCATGCCGCGATGGCGCCGGGCAGCAGGATCAGGAGGGCGATGATGACCGGCGCCTGCACCCGCGTGAAGACAGAGGTGGATGGCGGCGGCGTCTGGGTCAGCGACTGGATGAAGAAGATCGCAATGATGGCGATGGCGGCGATCCACCCCGCGGCCACCACGCCGACCGTGGACGTGACTGTGCGCTGCGAGAAAGCAGACGCGTAGGTGGGGCGGGCGTCGTGGCCGTCCTTCGCCTGCGCGGCGCGATGATCGGGTTCGGGCGCGACCAGCGTGCCGGACGCGGCCAGCGCCATGCCGCCCGCGATGATGAGATAGACCATCGGCCAGGGGATGAGGTCCGCCAGGATCAGCGCGACCATGCCGGTGAACAGCGCGGCGAGCCGGTGGCCGAGCTGGTACACCGCCGACATCAGGTCCTTGTCTTCTTCGGTTTCCGCCACCTCGATGCGCCAGGCGTCCAGCACGATGTCATGCACGGATGAGGCGATGGCGATGATGACGCTGATCAGCGCGAGATAAAGCACGCCTTGCGATGGCTGCGAGAAGGACAGCAGCACGAGCAGCCCGGCGATGAGGAGCTGCATGCAGATGAGCCAGCTTCGCCGGGGGCCGAAGCGCTCAAGGAAGGGAATGCCGATGCGCGGGAACCACGCCGTCTGGAAGGCGGGGGACCAGATCAGCTTGAAGCTGTAAGCCAGAATGATGAAGTTGAGGATGCCGATCTGGCTGGGCGTGATGCCCTCCGCCGTCAGCCATGCGTTGAGCGTGCCGAGCACCGCGCCGTAAGGCAGGCCGGCGGCGAGCGCCAGCAGAGCCATCGCCGCCATCTTGCGATGACGCAGCGCCTTCAGCGCGCGCAGCCAGCGGGGCTCTTGCTTCTTTGCGGGCGTGGCGGCGGCTTCGGTCATCGCGTCGGGGTTGCCTTATGCTTCGTCCTGGCCGCGCCGGCCGGGCGGGCCGGTGCGGCGTTCAGGCGGGCGCGCCCATTTCGCCGCGAGTTCGCGCAGGCGCGCGGGATCGATCGGCTTGGACGCGATGGCCGAAATGCCGGCGGCGTTCGCCTTTTCCTCAAGATCGGGATCGATGTCCGCCGTCAGCGCGATCACCGGCGTGGAGCCGCCCGCGCCGCCCCGGCGCCGGATGCGGCGCGTCGCCTCAAGACCATCCATCACGGGCATGCGGATATCCATGAAGACGAGAGCGTAGTCGTTTTCATCCAGCCGTTCCAGCGCCTCGGCGCCGGTGGCCGCAGTATCCACGCGGAAGCCGGCGGCGGAGAGCGCGCGGTTGGCCAGAAGGGCGTTCACCTGGTTGTCGTCGGCGATCAGCACGCGGCCGGCGGAACCGGGCGCGGGCGCCGGGGTTTCCGCCGACGCCGCCGTCTCCTCCGGCGCCGGGGCGCCGCCGATGGCGAGGCGCACACGCTCCACAATCGAGGCGGCGCGCAGCGGGCGGATGAGATATCCCGCGCAGCCCATCGCGCGGAACTGTTCGATGCGCGAGCGGTCGCCGGGACGCAGCACGACAAGCGTGGGGATGCGGCGGGCCTGCGCCTCGATCTGGGCAGGGGGGAGCGCCGCGTCAAGAAGGGGGAGGCCGGGGCGGACAGATTTATCGGCAGCGCTCTCCGCGTTCAGTAGGCGCAGGCCGGGCACGTCCGCGAGCGCCGCAATGCAGGCGATGCGCGAGGCGGGCGGCAGCGAGAGGGCGACGGAGATTTCGCGGCGCGAGGGTGATTTGATGCGGGCGGGCGGCGCAGCGTTCTCCAGCGGCGATGGGTCGAGCGGAACGTCGACGCGGAAAAGCGAGCCCTCGCCCCATGCGGACATGACGCTGATCTCGCCCTTCATCGCATCGACGAGGCGCGCGACGATGGCGAGGCCGAGGCCGACGCCGCCATCGCGCCGGGCGTCCGCCGCGCTGGCTTGCGAGAAGGCGTCGAACAGGCGGGCCTTGGCATGTTCGGGAATGCCCGAACCGGTATCGCGAACGATGAGGGAGAGCCCCTGCCCGCCCGGACCGGCGCAGGCTTCGATGAGGACGGAGCCGTTCTCCGAAAACTTCACCGAATTGCCGGCGAGATTGAACAGGACCTGGCGCAGGCGTCCCGCGTCTCCCGTGAAGCGGGCCGCGAGGCCGGGTTCGGCGCAGGCCGCGATATCGACGCCGGCGGCGTGGGCGCGGGGGGCGAGGAGTTCGGCCACGTCCTGCACCAGATCGGCGGGATCGAAAGGCGCGTGTTCGAGCGGGATGTCGCCCGCTTCCATCCGCGAATAGTCGAGCACATTGTTGAGCAGATCGAGCAGGCGGGCGCCGCTCTTGCGGATGGCGCTGACATAATCGAGCTGGGCGGGCGAGAGTTTTTCTTCCTCCAGCAGCGCGGCCATTCCGAGAATGCCGTTGAGCGGCGTGCGGATCTCGTGGCTGACGGCGGCGGTGAAGCGGTGGGCGGCGTCGGGCTCCTCGCGATGGTCGGTGGTGGCGAGACGGACGCCGTCCACCGGAACGGAGAGGCGCCAGTTGCGCCCGGCGGAATCCGTCACCTGCGAGGCGACGCCGGCGGCCGGCAGGTCGAACGGGGCGCGCATGCGTTCGGCGTAGCCCGAAAGCGGGCTGGCCCCGAGAATGCGGCCCGATGCATCGACCGCGAGCGCGGCGCCGGGCCAGCCGCGCGCGACAGCGGCGATGGCCGAAGACGGCAGGCCGGGACCGGACACGTCCCCTGAATCGTTCGCGGCGTCATGGACGGCGGACGGCGCCTGCGCGGGGCGCGGCGGGGATGACGACGAAGCCTGACTCATGGCCCGGACCCTGATGCACGCCTGCTGACCAGACGATTAACGGCGGGAGGATCAGGCCGCGCCCTGAAACGGGGCTTTCTTTCAACTCAGGCTTTTTTCCCTCAGGCTCTCTGGCGCGCAGCGGCTCCCCTGTAAGCGGGCTGGACCGCCTCCCCGCCGGCCGGACGCCAGCGGTAGGTCAGGGCTTCGGCCATGTGGATGCGGGCGACGGAGTTCGCGCCGTCGAGATCGGCGATGGTGCGGGCGACTTTCATCACGCGATGGAAAGCGCGGGCCGTGAGGTGGAATTGTTCGGCGGCTTTCGACAGGAGATCGCGGGCGGCGGGTTCGGCCGCGCAGATGTCTTCGAGCTGGGCGCCCGGCGCGTCCGCATTGATGGCGCGGCGATCGCGGGACGCATCGTCATAGCGCACGGACTGGATGGCGCGGGCGGCGGCGACGCGGGCGGCGGCTTCGGCCGTGCCCTCCGATGGCGCGGGCAGGGAGAGATCGGCGGCGGTGACCGGCGCGACATCGACAAAAAGGTCGATGCGATCGAGGAAGGGGCCGGAGATGCGGCTGAAATAACTGGCCTGGCACGCAGGCCCGCGGCGGCAGGCGAAGGCGCCGGGCCCGCCGCCGCACTTGCACGGATTGGCCGCGGCGGCGAGTTGAAAGCGGGACGGATAGCGGACGTGGCGGTTGGCGCGGGAGATCACCGCTTCACCGTTTTCGAGGGGCTGGCGCAGCGAATCCAGAACCTGCGCGGAAAACTCCGGCAGTTCGTCGAGGAAGAGGACGCCGTGGTGGGCCATGGAGACTTCGCCGGGCCGGGCCTTCGCGCCGCCGCCGACCATTGCGGCCATCGAGGCGGAATGATGCGGCGCGCGGAACGGGCGGGCGCGGGAGAGGCGGCCGCGTTCGAGAAGCCCGGCGATGGAATGGATCTGGCTGACCTCCAGAAGCTCGCGCGCGGACAGGGGCGGCAGGAGGCCCGGGAGACGCTGGGCCAGCATCGACTTGCCCGAACCGGGCGGACCGACCATCAGGAGGTTGTGACCGCCGGCGGCGGCGATTTCCAGCGCGCGCTTCGCGCCCTCCTGCCCTTTCACATCGCGCAGGTCGGGGATGGCGGCGGCGTCAGCCAGAGGACCGGGACGCGCGGGCAGGATCGGACGCAGGCCGGTGAAATGATTGACCAGCGCAATGAGACTGGGCGCGGCGAGCACCGTGCCGCCGGACCATGCGCCCTCCGCGCCGCAGGAAGCGGGACAGACAAGCGCGAGGTCCATCGCCTCGGCCGCCATGGCGGCGGGCAAGGCGCCGTTGGTTTCGGCGAGCGCGCCGTCGAGCGCGAGTTCACCCATCGCGGCGACGCCGTGCAGCGCATCGCGCGGGATGGCGTTGATGGCGGCGAGAATGGCGAGCGCGATGGCGAGATCGTAATGGCTGCCTTCTTTCGGCAGGTCCGCGGGCGCGAGGTTCACCAGCACGCGATCCGGCGGCAGGGCGAGGCCGAGCGCGGAGAAGGCGGCGCGCACACGCTCGCGGCTTTCGCCAACGGCCTTGTCCGGCAGGCCGACGATGACGAAGGCGGGCGCGCCGCCGGAGAGCTGCACCTGCACGTCGACGGGGCGGGCCTCCACCCCCTCGAACGCAAATGTGGTGATGCGGCTGACCAATGCCCGTCCCCCTTCCCGCACGCTGCGGCCCAACGGTTTGACCTAAGCATCATGGATGGAACAATTCAAGAACGATTTTTGGCGGGTAGAGGACTTGCGATTGGGCGCACGTCCGCGATCTCGCAGGGGGCTGCGAGGCGGGCGGGTTGCGGTGAAGGTTTGTCAACTGGTGTCGGGCGTGCTGGGGAGCAGCGTGGTGACGCGTTTCTGGAACTCGTTGAAGAGGATTTCGCGGGCGCTTTCCCATCGGGGGATGGCCATGCGCTCGCAGGCGCGGCGCGGGGGATTGTCCGGCGATGGCGGGATAAGGCGCGCGGCGAGGATGGCGAGCGCGCTTTGCCTTTCCTGCTGTGCGGCGGCCGCCGCCAGTTGGCGCTGGAGGCGGCGGGCGATGCGCGGGGCGATGGCCTTGCGGTCGCGGATGGCGCGGCGGAGCGCTTCCTGACGGCGGGCGACGCCGTGAGAACAGACGGGGGCTGCGTCGCGTTCGCCAGCGTCTTCGTGGGCGGGTGTGTTGGCGTTGGGATTGCGGGACGTCCGCGCGGGCGTGCTGCTGGATGTGGCGGCGGCCCCCGCCAGCCTTCGCTCTGCTTCGGCCCGGCAAGCCGTCTCGCCGTCTCCCTCAGCTTCGCCAGAGGCGGAAAGTTTGTGGGTCATCGAGAGAGATACGGACCAGGTGGATGCGCCGGCGGGGTTTTCGGCGCGGGGTTTGGGGTTGCGCTTTGAGAGGCGCGGGCGTGAGAGGCGCAGCGGCGGGAGCGTGTTGAGCAGGCGCACGGCCATGATGAGGATGAGCGCGCGGACGAGATGCTCCATCCCGCGCAGCATGGCGCACATGTCGCGATGTTGGGCGCGCGTGATGCGCGAGGCGTAGAGGCGTTCGGGCCAGGCGCCGCCGAAAAGGATGCGGAACTCGCTCCACACCCAGCGCGCGCCGTTCCACAGGCGGCGCAGCGAGGGCGGCTCCGGGTGGTGAGGCTGGCGTGGGGATTTTTCGCGCGGGGCGTTGGCACGGGATTGGGCGTGGCCGATCAGCGCTTCCCAATAGTCGTTGAAGGCGTCCGCGTCGGCGGGCGGCGGGGAATAGCGCTTCGGGTCCGCGAGGATGTGGGCGGGAATGGGATGGCCGGGGGTGAGGCGCACGCACGACGACGCGGACGCGGTCTGGGCGCCCTGCTCTCCGGTCATGTCGTGCGGCGTGATCATCGCCTGCTGGTCTCCTCTGCCGGGGAGGAGAATGCGACGGCGGGCGTATCCGGCGGATTCGATTGCGGGAGTGCGGGGTTTTGTGCGCGGGATTTTACGCGAAGGAGTTGAATTGGCTGGGGAAGATTTTTGAGGGCTTTCAACTTGTCCTTCGGTTGTGGGGGTTAGGGCGGCCGCCCCCGCCTACTTCTTCTCGACCTTTTTCGCTTCAACATAGGCGCGGAGGACGGCGTTGAGGCCTTCGCGGGGGTCGTCGCGGCGGGGGCCGAACCAGTCGAGGATTTCAGGGTCCAGCCGGATCCTTGTCAGCTTCCGGTTGCGGGAGGGCCAGACGGGCAAGGCTGTGCGCCAGAACCCCTTTCCGAGACTGGCCCGGGAGGGCGCGCCGGAAAGGGTCAAATCCGGCATGCGCGCCAGCTTGCCCCGGGAAGGCTGTACGATAGACGGCTTCGTCATCTGCATCCCCTTTCCACACCGCGATCAGGCGGCGGCGGTTGCCGCGCGGCGTCCACGTCGCCACCAGCACCATGCCGCCGGCCATGCCCAGCGCAATATAGCGGCGCTCTCCATGGAACTGGCGGTCGTCCTCGCGTTCGAGAACGGGGTGATCGAACATCCGGGCGGCGCGGACGAAATCCACGCCATGACCGGCCAGATTGTCCTGCCGCGCCGCTTCGTCCCACTCGATCATTCACGTCCCTTGGCGCCCTGCCCTGACGCTCATCCGGCTTCTGGCATGGGAGGGGAGGATTGACGAGACAGCTCGCGCAGGCGGGGAAGGAGGGCGCCTCAAACGCCGCGATACGACGTCTCCGACACTTTCTGCCATTCGGCGCCGACGAAGCCTGCGAGGGCGCCGGGGGCGATGTTCCAGAACTCCAGCGGCGCGGCGGCGAGCGATGTGGAATCGAGGCGCAGGCCGTTGGCGGCCAGCACATCGACCGCCGCCTGGATCGCATCGGCTTCCATGTCCGCGCGGAAGGTCTGGCGGATGGCGATCAGCACGATGGCGCGGCCGGTCTGCTGGCTGGGCGCGACGCCGAGCGCGAGGCCGATGGTGCGCTCGCGCCGGACGATGCCGAGATTGATGAGCGCGCGCGGAAGGTGGATGGCGCGCTCGCACGCGAGTTGCGCGAGATCGCGCGGCGAGGCGCCGGTCTCGGGCCCGGCGAGGCCGATGCAGATGATCTCCTGCGCGTCCCTTGCGAAGGCGCGGACGGGACCGGAGGCCAGCGCCTCCTGAAGCAGCGCGGGGGGCGGGGCTGAGGCGGTGTTGATGTTGGCAGGGTCCGTATCCGTAGAACCGGGCGCGGCCTCGACATAGAGCGCATCGCCCGCGCGCCAGCCCGCCCTGCCCTCGCAGACCAAGATGCTGACCAGCATACGGCCGCCGGCATAGACGACGGCGGCGTCGATGGCGCGCAGGCCGGGGGCGGGCTTTTCTTCGGGACGCGCGAGGACGGCGAGGCGGTCATCCTCGCCCATGCCCGGCGTGAAGGCGCGCAGCGTGCGATAGCCCTCTGACGGGTCGGGGCTGTGTTCGAGCAGCAGGCCGGACGCCGCGCGCGGGGCGCGCCGGCCGCGCGGACGGGACGGCGCCTCGCGCCTGCGGACCATCAGGGCGAACAGGCCAAGGCCCGCGAACACGAGAATGAGCAGCGCCCCCGCGATCAGCGTGGCGGGATCAAGCGCGAAGGACGCGGGATCGGGCGGAAGCGCGCCGCCGGGCGCGGATGCGGGCGAGTCAGGGGGCAGCTGCAACTTGGAATCCGGTCTTCCACATGACGCCACCCTCTGCCCCCTCCGGTATCAGTCAGACGCGGGGGCGGTGGCAAGGCGTAAGGTTCGGCAGGGGCGTTGCGGATCAGATTTTGGGGAAAGTGAGCAGCAAGGGAGTTTGTTGTTATCGGGACTACGGCAAGGGCGGTTGCTGCTCACCTGAGCGTTGGGATGATCCACAACGTCGAAAATCGGCATTCCGTTTACAACAAATCCGGTTGTGGTACATATCTGGCGATTTTTGAGACACAACATGCCGGTCCCTGACCTCTCCACTGCCGTCCGCTATCACTACGACGCTTTTCCGCCGAAGAGCCTTGATAGTGCTGTGCTTCTTGGTCCGCTGGCGGAGGCTGCGGCGGCGTTGGCGCGCTACGACATCATGCTTCGGCAGATGCACAACAGCGAAATCCTGCTCGCGCCCTTGCGCCGGCAGGAGGCCGTCGTGTCGTCGCGGATGGAAGGCACGATCACCACGCTGGACGATGTGCTGCTCTACGAAGCCGAGCATGGCGAGGAAGATGCGACCCGTCCGAGCGCCGCGATGGAGGTTCTGGCTCACGCGCGCACGATGCGGATGATCCAGACAGAGATGGAAGGTGGGCGCAGGATTTCGGAGTGGTTGATCCGGGCGGCTCATCGCGCGCTGATGCGGCTGGGGCGCGGCGCGAAACAGAGCCCGGGCGACTACAAGACCGAACAGAATTTCCTGGCGGACCGGCGTGGCAAGGTGAGCTTTGTGCCGATCAGTCCTGAACAGCTTAAGCCGCATATGGAAAAGCTGATCGCCTACATTGAAGACGGCGACGATCATTCGCTGATCAAGGCTGCGGTGACCCATGTGGAGTTCGAGGCGCTGCATCCGTTCAAGGATGGCAATGGTCGGCTGGGCCGGATGCTGATCACGCTGCAACTGTGGCAGAGCGGGCAGATCGCCGCGCCGCACTTCTATATCAGCCAGTATTTCGAGGATCGCCGCGACGCATACATCGACCGGATGCGCGATGTTTCCGAAACAGGCGACTGGACGGCGTGGGTTGCGTTCTTCCTGCACGCTGTTGCGCAACAGGCGACGGATGGATGCACGCAGATGGAGCGCATCACCGCGCTGCATGAAGAGACACGCAATGACTGGCGCGAATTGCTGGGATCAAAGGATTATCTGCGCGCAGTCGATTTCGTGTTCGGCCAGCCGGTGTTCGACAACAGCACGCTGGTGTCGGAAACAGGATTGCCGCGCGCCACGGCGGCGCGGTTCACGCGACTGCTTGAACAGGGTGAACGCCTGCGTGTTGTGACGCCCGGCGCTGGACGACGCGGAAAAATCCTGGCGTTCGAACCGTTGCTGGAGGTGTTGCGGGGGTAGCTCGCGCTTATGCCGCGCTTGACCGCGCCTGCTTCTTCCTCCTATCCCGCGCCCTCGATTTACCCCGCCCTTGCCCGGTTTGATCCCGGCGGGGAGCCTGGAGAGATATGATGGCGCGGCGCGGCAAGAAGCGTGGTGATCCCGTTCATGGGTGGCTGATCCTGGACAAGCCGGAGGAAGTGACCTCCACGCAGGCCGTGGCCATCGTGCGGCGGACCTTCAATGCGCAGAAGGCCGGGCATGGGGGCACGCTGGACCCGCTGGCGTCGGGCGTCCTGCCGATGGCGCTGGGCGAAGCGACCAAGACGGTCGGCTACGTCATGGAGGCGGACAAGGATTACGTCTTCACCATCCGCTGGGGCGCATCGACCGCCACGCAGGACCGCGAGGGCGAAGTGACCGCCACGTCGGACGTGCGCCCGTCCCGCGAGGCCATCGAGGAGGCCCTGAAAGGCTTCATTGGAGAGATCCAGCAGATCCCCCCCCAGTATTCCGCCATCAAGGTGGACGGGGAGCGGGCCTATGACCTGGCCCGCGACGGGGAGACGGTGGAATTGCAGCCCCGGACGGTGGTGGTGCATGAAGCCAGGCTGCTGGACGCGCCGTCGGCGGACCTGGCTGTTATTTTCGTTAAATGCGGAAAAGGATTTTATATCAGGGCTCTGGTTCGCGATCTGGCCGGGGCGCTGGGGGCGGAGGGGCATGTCGCGGCCCTGCGCCGGACGCGGGTTGGGGCTTTCCGTGAGGGGGACGCAATTCAACTGGCCAAGCTGCGGGAAATGAGCGATAAGCCCGCGCTGGAAGCCCTGCTTACCCCCCTTAAGACCGCGCTGGACGACATCCCGGCGCTGGCCGTTACGGGGGAGGACGCTTCCAGACTTC
>CAZJZQ010000016.1:0-1748 GCA_964550535.1 uncultured Rhizobium sp. | reverse complement strand
GGCAGGGCCGCGAGATCGTCCTTCTGCCCCATCAGGTCGAGGCGTTTCGGGAGATGCGCCGTCCTCGTCAAGTAAACGGGGAGGATGCCTCCCGCATTTGCCTGGCTGTTGAGGCGGGACGTGAAGTCGCTCTTGGCGAGGTTCGGGCGGGCCGGTTCATGCCGGTTCGCGTGTTCAATTTTGAATGATGGAGAACCCGATGTCGATCTCGCCTGAAATCAAGGCCGATCTGATCAAGAAACACGCCCGCACCAGTGGTGATACGGGCAGCCCCGAAGTGCAGGTTGCGATCCTGACTCACCGGATCCTGCACCTGACCGAACACTTCAAGGAGCACAAGAAAGACAACCATTCCCGGCGCGGCCTCCTGAAGATGGTCTCGCAGCGCCGGCGACTGCTGGACTACCTCAAGTCCAGGGACGAGGGCCGCTACCAGGCTCTCATCGCAGAGCTGGGTCTGCGCCGCTAACAGGCGGAGGCTCCCCCTCCCGCCGGTCCCCCGGGGTCCGGCGGGTTTTCGTATGGATGAAAGAGAAAAACGAAGATGTTTGACATTAAACGCGTCACGATCGACTGGGCGGGACGTCCGCTCACCCTCGAAACCGGACGCATGGCGCGGCAAGCCGACGGCGCCGTGCTGGCGACCTATGGCGAGACCAGCGTGCTCGCGGCGGTCGTCTATGCGCGCAAGGCGAAGGAAGGCCAGGACTTCTTCCCGCTGACCGTGAACTACCAGGAAAAATACTACGCGGCCGGCCGCGTGCCCGGCGGATACTTCAAGCGTGAAGCCCGCCCGTCGGAAAAAGAGACGCTGACCTCGCGCCTGATCGACCGGCCGATCCGTCCGCTGTTCGCCGACGGCTTCAAGAACGAAGTGCAGGTGACGATCAACGTCCTGTCCTTCGACCAGGAAAACGATCCCGATATCCTTGGCATGGTTGCGGCGTCGGCCGCGCTGGTGATTTCCGGCGCGCCGTTCAGCGGCCCGATCGGCGCCGCGCGCGTCGGCTACAAGGACGGCCAGTACATCATCAACCCGACTGTCGAGCAGATGCAGGGCTTCGAACTCGATCTGGTCGTCGCCGGCACGCAGGACGGCGTGATGATGGTGGAATCCGAAGCGAAAGAGCTTTCGGAAGACGTGATGCTGGGCGCCGTGAAAGCGGGCCATGACAGCTTCCAGCCGGTGATCGACGCGATCATCCGTCTGGCTGAACAAGCCGCGAAGGAGCCGTTCGAATTCGAGAGCCCGGATCACTCCGCGGTTCTGAAGTCGATCCAGGATCTGGTGGGCGCGGAACTCTCCGCCGCCTATCGCATCAAGGACAAGGGCGAACGCCATGATGCGGTGAACGCCGCGCGCGACAAGGCCAAGGCCGCGCTCGCGAAATCGGACGCGAACCCCGCGGGCGTCGATCCGCTGGTGTTCAAGGAGCAGTTCAAGGCGGCCGAAGCGAAAGTCGTGCGCGGGGACATCATCCGCACCGGCCAGCGCATCGACGGCCGCAAGACCGACCAGATCCGCCAGATCGTCGCCGAAGTGGGCGTCCTGCCGCGCACGCACGGCTCCGCGCTGTTCACCCGCGGCGAAACGCAATCGCTGTGCGTGGCCACGCTGGGCACGGCGGAAGACGAGCAGTATGTCGACGGGCTGGAAGGCACCAAGAAGGAGAAATTCCTTCTCCACTACAACTTCCCTCCCTACTCCGTCGGCGAGACGGGCCGCATGGGTTCGCCCGGCCGCCGCG
>CAZJZQ010000015.1:0-37900 GCA_964550535.1 uncultured Rhizobium sp. | reverse complement strand
CGCGGGTGACGATCTTCTGGGCGTGCTCGCGGATGCCAGATGTGATGAGGCGGGACGGGATGAACAGCTCCTTCCCGTCCGGCCGCCGTCCCCGGATCAGGACATGGGTATGGGGATTGTCTGTGTCGTGATGGTTGACCGCCAGCCATTCCAGCTTCGTCCCGAGCTTGGCTTCCAGCCCCGCCATCAACTCGCGGATGAACGGTTTCAGGTCGCCCAGCGCCTCGCCGTCCTCCGGGCTGACGATCATGCGGAAGTGGCGTGGATCGTTCGCCCAGCCGGCGGTGACGGCCCTGGCGTCGACGCCGGCATTCGCCCGGTCGAAGAATGAGACCTTCGCCTCTCCGGCGACGCCTTCGCGAGAGAGATAGTCCACCGAACGGGTCGGGTCCTGCGCCTGTCCCTCCTCCACGACGGCCGGCGACTGTGTGCGGCTGGCGGCTTCCCGCGACAGGTAGGCGACATGCGCGCGAAGCGGCGCGCCCTTGATGCCGCCGTTAGCGACATAGCGCATCTTCACCACGACGCGGCGGCTGGCCGTGAACACCGGCCGCGAGCGGGTCTTGGAGCCTGGGGCAACATGTGCGCGCACACTGGATTGCTTGGGTTTCGGCCCGGAGGAGCGCGGCTTCTGTGTCGCCTTCCACACGGCGGCGCGGACGGCGCGCAGGCGCGGAGCGTGGTCGCGCTTCGCCCTTCCCAGCTTCGGTTCGAACTCGTTTTCACGCCTCGTCATGGCGAAGAGCATCGCTTTCAGAATGCTCGTGTCTACCGCTTGCATCTCTTCAACGAGCGCGGCGAATCCACGGCACGCATCACGCTAATCCACGGTGGATTTTTCTATGTGCAGACAGGGCCGTAAGGCCCGACGCACGGTAGGTGCTTAATCTTGTGAAACACCGTGCCCCCCGATTCCGACATCGACCGCCTCACCACAACCGCCGGATTCACGATGGTCCGGATACGGACCATCGTCTGCGAGAATGGCGGCATGACCCAACAACCCGCGCAGAAAACGCCACGCGATGCTCGTAGACGGGCCAAATCGGAGCGGAACGATCCGTCTGGGGGTGCAGCTGCGCTCACCCCGTCGTCAGCCACACACGGCTGATGACGCCGACTGATCGGGACAGAAACAGACGGCGAAGCAGCGCTGCTTCCCGCCCGTAGCGCTATCGCTAAGGACAGATAAGGATACTTGAGGCCACGCTCGCCCTGCCCCTCCAAGGCGACGCCCGCCCACAATGCAAAGCAAAAAAGGGGGCTGGCGCCCCCTTCAGGTCTGGTCGTCGTCAGACGCCTGCTGGGCGAATTCCGGCATTGTCTCAAACACAGACCTCATCTCGATGGCGTCGCCGTCGGTAAACTCGGGGTTCTCCTCCCGCGCGAGTCTGATGCACTCCTCGACGATGCGGTTCGACATGGCGTTGCTCCTCTGGGTTCCGGCCCCGGAGCGGGGCGCGATGCGCCAGCCAGGCACAGGTGGTCCGAAAGTCACCGAGCGCGCGCGGCGCAGCCGCGCCGCGAGGGGAACGGCGGCGCCGTCGACTTTGAAGCTCCCGTGACAGGATGGGACATCGCGCACGCCCTTTGCCTCCCGATCATGCCGAACGGCGATGCGAGCCTGCAGGCGGTGTGACGCACACCGAAAGGAGGAGGCTTGCGAACGATTCAGGGCGCAAAAGGCGAAGCGGGAACTGCGCGTGCAGCCCCCCGCCCGGCCTCGGGTCAGCCATTGGCCTCCGCTTCACGGATCAGGTCTTCCCGTGTCAGCCGCGCTGCTTCCAGTTCGAGGTTGATCCAGTGACGCTCCTCCAGATCGATTGCTCCGCGCAGTTCGGCGCGCAGTTCCTCGATATGGCGGTCGAGCGTGAAGATCGTGGTGAGCATCGTCGTCTCCTATGCTTGAGGACGATGCCGGCCGGGCGGGCGGGACGGATCGGGTCAAGGGAGCGCGCTTGCGCGACCGCGCAGCGGCGATGGGGGTCACGATTTTTTTGGCCTCTTCGCCAAAAAAATGGTGGGGTCCCCATTGTCCCTTGAGGCGGTCCGTTCCGCCCGGCACGCTGGGAAGGACCGAGCAGACAATTTCCATGATGGGAGAGGCTGGAATCGGAAAACTCGGAGGGTCTGCCGTGCTACGCCTGCTGGACGCGAAGGCGACCAGCAGGGAAAAGATGGAGGCTGCAAGGAGCCTGCGCGCCGGGTTTTCCCGGCGCTGCATGGCGGGAAGCGCCGTCGAGCGGCTGGCGGCGCGAAGCGCCCGGAGGGGCGCGCCCGCAGGAGCCGCGTTCACGCGGCGGGACCGAGCGTGACCGCCAATCGCTCTCCGCCTCCCTGCTGCAGCTGCTTGGTACGTGGCCCTTGGGGGCTTCGGATATCTCGCGGCAGGGCGCCCCGAACTGAGACCGCTACCAGGCAATCCGTGACGGCTCTACCAGGCATTTGGTGAAGTTTCTACTAGTCATTTGGTGAGGCTTCTGCTAGACATTTCGTGAAACCCAAACCGGCTCCGCACCGAGACCAGATGCCCTTAACGACCGCCTTCCTGCCCCGTCATCTTGTCCCCGAATTCGAGGAAGCCCTGGGCGCATCGAGAATCGTCAACCTGATCGGTCCCCGGCAGGCCGGCAAGACAACCCTGGTCCGCGACCTCTTCAATTCCGGGCGCTTCATCACGCTGGATGATCCGGCCGTGCTAGCGGCGATCGAGGATGATCCCGCCGGACAACTGGCTGTCCTGACCGCCGGCCTCAAGGACCAGCCTCTGATCATCGACGAGGCCCAGCGATCAAAGACGCTGGCCCTGGCGATCAAGAAGATCGTCGATGCGGACCGGCGCAAGGGCCAGTTCGTCCTGACAGGCTCCTCCAACGTCTTCACCACGGCGGCAGTAGCGGATTCGCTCGCCGGACGGATGCGGACCATCAAGCTATGGCCGCTCACCCTGGCGGAGATCCGGCGTCGCCCCCCTTCCAGGCTGCTCGACTGGGCGGCCAGAAAAACCCCGGAACTTATCGACCTTGGCGAGCCGGAAAAGCTGTCACGGGGCGACTATATTGACCTGCTGCTTGCGGGCGGATTTCCCGAGACGCGCGAGCTTGCCCTTGCGCCGCGCCAGAAACAGTACCGGGACTATGTCGACGCCATCGTCGATCGCGACGTCGCCGACATCGCGCGCGTGCGCAAGACCGATCGCCTGCGCCGTCTCATCGAGCAACTGGCTGTGCGCACGGGGGAAGAACTCAATCTTGTCGATCTGGGCAAATTGCTAGCGATCGCCAGGGACACCACGGACCAGTACCTCGACATCCTGATGCGGCTCTCGCTGGTCATCAGGCTGGGGGCGTGGACGTCGGGCGAAGGCAAGCGGGAGATCAAGAACGCGAAAACCCACTTCGTCGATACAGGTATCGTTTGCGCCCTGCGACGGCTCAACGCCGCTTCGTTCGCGCCGGGCGCCACCCCAGCGGCGCTCGGCGGTCTGCTTGAGACGTTCGTCTTCAACGAACTGCTGCGTGTCCTGCCTCTGCAGGAGACCGATTTCCGGCTCTATCACTGGCGGAGCGCGGACAAGCGCGAGATCGACATTCTCGCGGACGCCGGCCCAAGGCTGGTCGGCGTCGAAGTCAAAGCGTCGGCCACGGTAGGCAAGGATGACTTCAAGCATCTGGACTGGTTCGCGACGGAAGGGCCGGGACGAACCCGGTCCTTCACCGGGATCGTGTTCTACCTGGGCGAACACAAGTTGAGCTTTGGCCAGAGGCGATTCGCGCTCCCGGTCAGTAGTCTATGGTCGGAAAAGAATGGTGCGCTGCGGCGCCCATAGTGCGGCCGCGCCTGAAACAGCAATCGGCGCCCCGCCCTTCCGGGCGGAGCGCCGTGAGCCCCGGCGGATCAGTCGACCTTCGTCCGGCGGCTGCGCGACCAGACGAGGGTGTGGGTCTCGCCGTCCTCGTCCTCGAACAGGCTGGCGTAGATCGGAGCGACGAAGCTCGGATCGTCCAGCTTGATCGAGAGATAGTCGCGTCCCTCGTTCGAGCATTTCGCCCAGGCGGCGCCGATCTCGGCGCGTCCGGCGAGGATGCGGTGGCTGGGAGCGTTCTCGCTGCCCCTGCCGTTGTCCGGGACGATGCGCACGCCGCGCGACTGGACGCTGAGGGTGGCGAGGTCGCCCAGGTATTCGTCGCCCGAGCGTTTGAAAGTGCCGATGGTCGCCATGTTGCAGTCTCCTTTTCGATGTCGAGGGTTCCGCGCCCATCGCGGCCTCGATGGCAATCGACGGGCCGGAGGCGGCCGGTGGCGCACCCGGAGGGCCGAAGCAAGGCGGAGGATGGCGGTAAAGCGGCTTTCTTGCCTCGCGAGGAATGACGGCGAAGCCGGCAGGGGAAGAAAGTCGCCGTCCGCCATTGCGCGTTAGCCGGCCGAGGCGCCAGCCGGTCTCAGGCCAGATCGGCCATGGGAGAGGACGCGATGGGCGCGGAACCGGAGCCGTCTACGGGAAGACTGAGGCGGCTATCGGTGTTTCGAACGCCTGATCGCGCTTCCGGCGCGATCTCGCCACCCTCCGCGCCGATCAATAGCGGAGTTGCATCTCCGGCGAATGCAGGAAGACAGAGCGAACGCTCCCAACCACCATCCTCGCAGACTGCGCCGGTCGGGCGAAGTCCGGCGAAGTGTTCGAATGAGGGAAACGGCCATCCCGAGGGCATGACAGGCGACGGGCTTCGTCGCTCCGATCTACGCCAGCCTGTCGGGGACGGGCCGAATAGCCCGAGCCTCCGGCGCGCGTGGACGTTGGAGGACGGGCAGCTCAGCCTTGGTCGAACCGCCAGACCGGAATGCCGAGGCGCCGGGCCTTGTCGGCCAGGTTGGCGGAGATGCCCGAGCCGGGGAACACGATGACGCCAATGGGGAGCGTCTCCAGCATGGTGTCGTTGCGCTTGAACGGAGCGGCCTTGGCGTGCCGGCGCCAGTCGGGCTTGAATGCAATCTGCGGGACGCCGCGGTTCGTGGCCCAGCAGGATGCAATGCGCTCAGCGCCCCTGGGCGAGCCGCCATGCATGAGGACCATGTCCGCGTGGCGGGCGCGGGCCTTGTCGAGGACGGTCCAGATCTGGGCGTGATCGTTGAAGTCGAGTCCGCCGGTGAACGCGACCTTCGCGCCGGCCGGCATGAGCGGTTCGATCTCGGCGCGGCGCTTGGCGGCGATGAAGTCGCGGCTGTCGATCATCGCGGCGGTGAGCGTGCGGTGGTTGACGCGGGAACCGGAGTGCGGCCGCCAGGACGAGCCGATATGGCGTTCGAACAGGTCGGCGGCGAGGTCGCGGAACGCTTCCATCGCGTTACGGCGCTCGATGAGCGTCAGCCCCTCGGCGACGAGGCGCTCAAGCTCGACGGAGCGGAGTTCGGAGCCGTCCTGGTCACGCTGGCTCTGTTTCTGCGCCGTCTCGTTGGCGTCCAGATCGCGATCGACGCGCTGGGCGGCGCGGTGGAAGAGATTGACCTGCGCCCAGAGCAGGTCTTCGAGGTCGGGTTCGAGCCGGGTGTCGGAGAGCGTCGCAATGAGCGCGTCGAACATGTCGGCGACGGCGACGGCGACAAGGCGGTCGTCGGGCAGCGGCCGGGGATCGGGCTCGTCGGCGCCAGGCCGGTAGCCATGGAGCTGCAGCTCGGTGATCAGCCCGGCGGTGGGCGAGGCGCAGGCTGGTTCGGCGGGGTCGAAAGTCATCGCAGGCGGTCCTTCTGTACGGCAAGGCCCGCGCCCATCGCGAGCCTTCTAGCGCCGCGATCACTTCGGCGGCGGGGCGGCCAGGCCGGCACCGCCCCGGCGGCCGGAGCGCAGCGGAGGACTGCGGAGGGCGGCTATTTTGCCTCGCGATGCAAAGCCGGATGGCGTCTCATGACATTGCCGGTCCCGTGACGCCGGCGGCGGAAAATAGCCGCCCGCAGCCGTTGCCGGCCCGGCCGCTCCGCCGTCCGATCGCCGCACAAGAAGACCCGCGATGGGAACAGGACTCTCGCCGGGAGGATCGCGCGCGGTGACGGCGATCCTGGCGGCGCCTGCGCAGCGCGTCAGCCGGGCAGGAAGCGGGCGCAGTCCATAGGCGTCAGCTGGGGCGACAGCAGACGGCGCAGATGGCCGTCGCCGACTCGCCATGCTGATCGCCGCCGGCCCCGTGCTTGCCTTCAATACGGAGCTTGTCGCCGATCACGCGCCTGCGGACCCGCGCGGCTCCGCGTTCGGCGTGTTCAACCTGGCGACCGGCATAGCCCTGCTGTTCGCCAGCCTTGTCGCAGGCCTGCTGCGGGAGAGCTTCGGACCCACGTGGACATTTCTCGCAGGCAGTCTGTTTGCCGCCGCCTCGGTGTTGATTGTGGTCCAAACACAGAAGCATCGACACCCGCGGGCGGTGAGCAATCGCGCGGCGTTCACGCATCTATCTGATCGCCGCTTGCGCTGCGCGTCGCTCGCTATGCTCGAAGGCGTCGGCGAATGCATCAAGGCCGGTTCTGGTCATTCCAAGCGCCCGGCCAGTCTCCCGCCAGTCAGAAACGGCGCCTTCGACCTCGGCCAGAATGATCTTCGCACGCTCGGGCGTGATGCGAAAATAGGCGATGACCGACATGAGTGCGTCAATCGTCGCCTCTGGTCCGGTCCCCTCCGATATCCAGGTCTTTAATTCCCGCACGCGATCGGGAAACGGGTTGACGTCAAAGGCCGGCGCCAAACGCCAGGATCCGCGATGAACGTGCAGGAAACCGTGATTCATCAGGTGGTCGTCGACATTGGTGATCAGAATGGAGAACGCGATCCTGCGCCACAGCTCCTCGATGTCGGCTGAGGGCTCAGCTCCATGCTGGCGGAGCGCATCGACAATCTCGGTGTAGCTGTGTTCGCCCGGCTCTGCAGGATCGGCGCCGAGCATCGTCGCGGCGGACACATACATCAGCCGGCCGCCATCGGTGGTGCGATCGAACCGGCGGATCAAGGCGACGGGCGCGCCGTCGCTGTCCACGATGCGTGCGTCAGCAGCCTTGATCCCCGCCCGGCGCGCCAGCGTCAGGGCCAGAACCTCGCCCTTGGTGACAGCCCGCTCATCGGTCACGCTCGGAAATTTGCCAATCGCCAGCCAGCCATCTTCATCGAGCACGCTGCACTTTGGCCGGAGACCACCCAACGACGTGCCGCGGCCGCGCAGATAGGCCAGATCGGCCGCCGTCTCCGTGTTGGTCTCGACGGCGCGCGTGGCGGTCAGCAGCTGTGATAACTCGATCAGTGGAGGCGTTGTCCGGCGGCCCTCCTCGACTGTCCGCTGATAGTGGCCGTCCCCGTCCTGAAAGCGCAGGGCGCCGACGCGTGCAACATCGTCGACGGCAAGAAGATAGTGGAGCGAATTGAGCGGAGCGACATCGTCCTCCCCTCCCGCCCTGCGGGCCTCCTGCCGGCGCCTGGCATGATCGCGCTGGATGACACGGCGCGCCCAACCATCCGGCTCGGTATCGGCGATCGCCGCATGGAAGACAGAGCCATCGCGCATCCTGCGATGAAACTGCGGACCCGCAACCAGCGGCAGGCCGGGCTCGATCGCAAAGCGGTCGGGTGCGGTGAGCCAGGCGGGGCCATATTCGAACGCGCTGCTTTCACGGGCGCCCTGCTGGTCGTAGCGGAGCACGCCCAGGGACTGGCCTTCCTCGCCAAGACGGACAGAGATAACCCGGCTCATAGCGATTGTGGCGTCTTGCGGACGCGGACGCGCTTTGGCACGCGCCCGGAGTCAAGGAGAAGGCCCTGGTCGTCACGGCCGGGATCGACGAGATCGCCGATGGCGCTGTCCAAGCCAAGCACGAACAGGGTCATCGCATAGGCCCCCATCGCAACCGACGGGTCGCCCTTCTCGACTTTGAGATAGGTGCTCTTGGCCACGCCGAGCCGCTCAGCCATCATGACCGTCGTCAGCTGGCGCTTGCGTCGCGCAAGCGCGATGTCTGTGCCCAGCTTCCCGAGCGCCCGCTTGACCTTCGGCGGCAGCGTATCTGCAACAGTCGATCGCATTACGGTCTCATATAGCAAACCATACCCCTAATACAGTCGCGTATATAAGACCTTAATAGCCTCTGTCGAGGTTGGTCAGACCAGGAACCGGGCGGCGTCGGCAGACGCTAGCTGCGCGGCGAGGAGGCGGCGCAGATGGCCGGCGCCGAAGTCGCGCAGGTCGTCGTTGAAGTCGTTCCGGCTGGGCGTGAGGCCGATGAGATCGATCCCGGCCTCGTCCGTGCGCGTGCGCAGCCGATCGAAGGCCGACTCGCCGCCATCGTCCTGATCGCGCGCGACATAGAGACGCCTGAGCGAGGCTGGCCATTGGAACAGGCCAAGATGGCTGGCGGAGAGCGCGGCGACCAGCGGCATGGCGGGCAAGACGTGTGCGAACGAGAGCATGGTCTCGATCCCTTCGCCCGCGATGAGCACGTCATTGGCGGCGCCGAACCGGACGCCGTGACCGAAGAGATCTCCGAGCGAACGGCGATCGAGCACCGCTGGCGCCTCGGCTCCGCCGCGGAGCCAGGTGCGATGGACGCCGGTGATGGCGCCGTCATCATCGGTGACGGCGGCAACGATGGCGGGATGGCTCTCGCGCGGGCTGTCGTCGTCCGGCTTGTAGTAGCAGCGCGGATGGAAGCGCAGCGGCGCTGGGCCGGGCGGAAGGACGAGACCACGCGCGTGCAGATGGGCTTCGCCCAGCGTGCCGGCGAGCGTATGAGAGCCTGCGAACAGGCGCCGGGCGGCCTCGGGCGAATTGCGCTGTGCGGGCGGGCGATCAGCCCTGCCCGGCGGCGGGTCGGGTTGCGGCAGGGCGAGGAAGCGGCGTGCTTCCGCGACAACGTCACGGAATGACGTGAACCCGCAGGTCTCGCGGATCACGTCGAGCAGGTCGCCATGTTCGCCCGTGGCGGCGTCGGTCCACTTGCCGGCAGGACGGCCGCGGGACGGCTTCAGCCGGACGAACATCGATCCGCCGGGCGTGTTGCGCACATCGCCCACGCGCCACACGCCGCCCTCGCGCCGGCCATTGCTGAGATACTGGCTGCACACCGCCTCGGCGTTGCCAGCGAGGCGGTGCGCCAGATCTGCTATGTCCTCCGCCATGGCCTATTCTCCTGCCCGGCCGCCCGCAGGCGTGACAGGGTGCTCGACGGCAGCGCGTTTCGAGATCAGGCGGCCGCCATCGTTGCGGTCCTTCCACGCATCGCGTTTGCGCCGGTGGCGTTCAGGCGGCCGCGGTGTTCCATCGAAAAATCGGATCAGCGCGCCCAGCGGCGCGGCGTCATGGATTTGTTGGGCGGACATGGTTGTAGCTCCTGAAAATGCTGAAAGCCGGGCGCACCGGCCGGCGCCTTTGCGGGATGAGAAGAGAATTGAGCGACGCGGCCGAGGCGTCAGGCGGCAAGAGCCTCCGCGTCGTCTTCGTCAAAAGCATCAGCGTCGGGCTTCGCCGCCGGCTGCTGGCTGTGCATCCAGTCGGCAACCTGCTGGGCCTTGCTCGCCGCCGTGAACAGCGCACGCGGCTCGGCTTCGAGGAGACCGAGCCAGCTTGCGATGTAGGCGGCGTGATCGGGCCGCGGATGACAGGCTATGCCAAGATCGGCCAGAACCATGGCGCTGGCGAACTCGACGATCAGCTCTTCGAAGGCGTAGCTTGCCGAGCCGAAGCGTCCGCTTAAGTCCCGGTCCAGCCTGTGCTTCGCGCCAGACGCGTGGCCATGCTCGTGCAGCCACACCCCGTAGAACGTCGCCGCATCGCGAAACTTCGCAAAGTGCGGCATGACGATCATGTCGGCGGAGGGACGATAGTAAGCCTCATCGCCCCCGAACTCGGTCATGACGCCGAGATTGGTGATGAAGGTTTCGGCATGCGCCAGGCGCTCATCCTCGCTGAGCACGCTGACGGGCGGAGGCGGCGCATAGCCTTCGACCTGCGCCACGTTGAAGACCGAGAAGGCGCGCGCGAACATGCGCTTGTATCCGCCATCGTCCTCGCCGCCGGCGCCATCATCGCCGCCGCGCTGGATTTCCTTCCAGAATACGACGGTGGCGGCCTTTTCGCCCTTGCGGACCTGCGCGCCGGCGGCGGCCCATTGGCGATACGTGCCCCAGAGTCCCTCCCGGTAGCCCCGCGCGTCGGCCGCCGCCCACAGGGCGAGCGTGTTGACGCCGCGATAGCGCCGCTTGCTGGCGAAATTGGCGGGGCGGGTAATGCTGGTCCCGTCATGGTGCCAGGGCATGCGGCAGTCATGGCCGCCTGCACCGGCCTGGACGGCGGCCGCGATCTCGGCGGTGATGCGCTCGTAAACATCGGCGCGCGCGAACCTGCTCTTGTGCTGAGTCATCGAAGGTCTCCTGCGACGGGCGCCGGCGGACCTCTTCCGCAGGCTCACCCGTCACAGGACCGGGGCCGGCCTCTGGCTCTCCCCTCGCCGTCGCCTCGCGTACTTACGCCAGCGATTGTCGACCAACCGCAGCGCCGAGCGCATGGATAGCGGCGGCGAAGACGGCGCCGCCGCGTTCTTCCGAAAAATCGCGCGTGGCGAGGATATGCTCGCAGGCCGCCCGAATGTCGGCGTCCGCGATGTCCGTCTCGCTCACCGAGGCGTAGTCCGGATCGGTCACGATGATCTCTACCATCGTAGCGCGCACGTCTTCCTCGCCCAGACGAGCAAGCACATGGACGCCATGGCCGGGCGCGCAACCGAGATCGCCGTACTGGGCCTGATCCAACAGCTTCGCCGTCATCTCGCCGGTTGAAGCGGAGAGGACAGTTTCGGCCGTGATCACCGTCACCATGCCGCCGAACCCGCCCGGCCGCATTTTCGAGCATGTGAACGAAGACGTGACCACAACATCGGTCAGGCTGGCCGATCGTTTGACGATGTCCTGAAAGATGAATGGCCAGGATGTCATTGTGAGATCCAGCTGGAGATACTGTTCGGCAGGATCGAGCTTGCCCAGTTCGTCCTCGACAAGCGCAACCAGCTCGCCCGGAAAACGCCGGGAGGCATGTAGGGCGGTCCGAACGTCCGCGACGTCGAAGGTCGGCATCTCATCGACTGATTCCGGGGCGAAATAGTAGCATGTGTCGCCGTCGCGCTCGCAGTCGAACATCTGCCCGAGAACCAGCGTCTCGAGCGGAGATACGTCGGCGACCGGAATCATAGGTTCGACAACAGTGGGTATGAAATAGTCGGTCATTGCAGGCTCCATAAAGGCGCGAAACCCGGCCTGGGGCCGGGCTTCGCAAAGAAGGATGAGTGGAAGAAAGAGCGCTCAGGCGACGGCCGCGAACGGGTCCACCTGTCGATGGATGGGCTGGGCGCGGCCCATCCAGGATTCTGGCCGGATGCAACGCACCCAGTCGGCGAAGCTGGGGATGAAACCGAGATCCTCGACCACATGCTGCTCGCCGATCAACCTCACCGGCACGACGCGCCCGGTGGAGATCGTGATGGTCGCGCCGAAGAAGCGCTCCAGCATGAAGATACCCTCGGCATGATGCCGCAATGCACGATGACGATAGTCCGCAGTAATGGTCTTGGACTCGTCGAACCACTGGTGCAATGACAGATAGTCCTCCGCCGCTCCGCCCCATTTGCGGACGGAGGAGAGAGCGTGATGATAGCAATGTCCCATGCCAGCCTCCTCAGAACGCGTGCTGATAATTTTCGATGTCCGTGAAACGGTCATTGTAGTCGAGGGTGATGCGGTTCGCGGATACGTTGACCGTGAACTCTCCAAAGCCGCCGTCATTGTTCTCCCAACCATCGTGCTTCGCCGAAAGGATATCCCAGAATAGGGTCTGCACAGCTGCGTCCAGCGACATCTCGAAATGACGCGGCTCCGTCTCGCCCCAAACGAGCTGAAGAATATGCACGTCGGTCTTCGGCAAGGTCACTTGCGTTTCCCCTGCCCGCGCCTCGATGTGCTCGATCTGGCCGCTGTCTGCATAGCCATCGAACGTAATGACGACGATGCTGATGCCGGCGGCAAGCAGCGCCTGAAGCAAGGCAGTCTTGTTGACGGTGAAGATTTCAGCTTCGCGGCGTTGATGTTCGTTGTATTGCGCGCGCCAGTCGTCCGGCGGCGGGGTTGTGGAAGAGGGATTGGAGGACGTGTCGGTCATGGTTGTCTCCTGAAAAGACACGGGCCCGGCGCGATAGCCGGGCCCAGCATGTGGAAAGAAAGAAATCGCCGCTATTCCGCAGCGACGGCCGGGACGGCGTGATCGCTGACGCCGGAGCCGTCTCCGTCTTCCGCCAGGAAGTCGGGAAGCGTCTCCGATTCGGCTAGGTCATCGACGTCCCCGCCTGTACGCAGCGGTTCAGGCAGCCAGCCGGCGCCATCCAGCAGACGCTCGGCCTCACGCGCCATCTCGTCCTTCTTGAGATGGTCGACGAGTTGGGCCGCCCCCTCGCCCTTCGCCTCACATACCGCTTCGAGGATACGTGTCTTGGTGACGCGGCCGAGATAGTTGGCGACGGTCGGCTGCCAGCCTGCCTCCACCATGTCGAGGCCAACGGCGCGCGCCAGGCGGTCGGCCTGACGCAGACGTTGCTCGACGGCGTAAACCGAAGGACCAGAGCTGTAGCGGTCGCCGCGTTCGTAGAGCGCATTGACGCCATAAGAGACGCAGTGCGCCAGCAGCGCTGCACGGCTTGCTTCGTCTAAAGCAGCGAGCCAGGCCCACAGCTCGCCCTCCTCCGCAGGCATGTCAGCCGCCCAAGCGTCATGCCGTGCGGCGATGGCCTGCGCGGCGACGCTATCCCGGAGGTCCGGTCCCTGAACGGACAGGTTCGCGCGCTGAACCGACGCCTGAAGGCAAGCGCCCTTGGCGCCGCCGAGGAAAGCGTCGATGCAATAGCGGTGCAGCAAAGCGGTCAACGCCACATGCGGGTCATTGGCGACGGCATCACGCAGAGCAAGCGTGCGATGCGCCGTCAGTTCCGCGATCAGCCGATCCGGCAGCGGACGTATGACGTCCTCCTCGTCTTCATCACCCTCCTCTGCCCCCTTCCCACCAATGGTGATGACGGCGCCGTTGACGGAGTCGACGACGCCATCCGCGTCGTCCTCCTCCTCGCCGTCAGTCGCCGTCTGATCCTCCGGACGGACAAAGCCGCGGTCGAGGACCAGTTCGCCATCGCTGTCGAGACTGATGAACACGCCGGCGCGGGCGATATCGACCTGCTGATAGATCAGCGGCCGCCGCGCCTGAAGATCGCCCAACGCCTTCTCGATCTCGCCCAGGCGTGCGTCGACCTCTTCGGGGAACTCGCCGGCGTTTGCGTAGTCGGCCTCCAGCTGCTTGAACTCCGCCGTGAGCGCGTCGACGGCGGCGCTCTCCTCGGGAGAGATTTCGGCGGGCTCGCCAGCGATCTGGCGCATGCCGTTAGAGTGGCCATAGGGGAAACTGACGGCCGCTTCGATCCATTTCCAGCCTTCGGCTGCGATGGCCGCGGCTTCGGTCTTCAACTTCTCGCTCACCAGGCGATCGAGCAGGCCGACATCTTTGAACCAGCCGTCGCAGTCCTCGGTAAAGAGGTCACGCTGCACCACGCCGCCTGCCGCCTCGTAGGCCTCAACGCCCACGAATAGCGCACGGCGATCAGACGCCGGAACGGCGTTCTGGGTGAGCTGCCGCCGGATGGTCCACGGCTCGCTCTCCCACTCGGAGAGGTTCTTCCAGACCTGCTCCTGGCGCTTGTGATCGTCCGACACGGTGAAGGCCATGAGCTGTTCAAGCGTCATCCCGTCCTCGGCGTAGGTCTCCAGCAGTTTGGGCGAGACGGATGTGAGACGCAGGCGCTGTTTCACCACAGTGGGCGTGACGAAGAAGCGCGCGGCGATTTCCTCGTCGCCCAGCCCCTTCTCCCGCAATTCCTGGAAGGCGCGAAACTGGTCGAGGGGATGCAGATTCACGCGCTGCACGTTCTCGGCGAGCGAATCTTCCTCCGCGATCCCGTCTGTCTTGACGATGCAGGGTACAGGCTGGGTCCTGGTCATGCGCTTGACCTTTACCAACAGCTGTAACGCGCGATAGCGCCGGCCGCCGGCGGGGATTTCGAACATGCCGGTCTCCGCCCCCTCGGCATCGAACACCGGCCGGACATGCAAGCTCTGCAGGAGGCCACGATGAGCGATGTCCTCCGCCAGTTCCTCGATCGAGACGCCTGCTTTGGTGCGCCGGATGTTGGATTGACTCAGCACCAGCTTGTTGAATGGGATGTCTCGCGATGTGTTGAGCGAGATTTTCTTTACAGCCGTCGCCATGATTTGCAGCTCCATGACGGGCGGCCGGAAACCTCTCCGGCCTCCAACCCGTCACGAAGCTTCGGCTCCCCCTCGAACTCTCGGACCTTTCAGCGACACCAACGCTTGCTGCGATACATGACTCTCTAAACACCACCGGCCGCGTAGCGAGTGAGCCGCCGTCATTCCGCAGCATCTGCCCCGGCCGGCCAATCCTGCCGTAGGCGTAGGTGGCGATCAATGGAAGGCGCCGCCATTCGGCTCAACGCCTACCTGAAATCCCGCGACTTCGGCAGGATGCGGACGTCGCGCGGATGGCGGAAGAGGCTGTCGGGTGTGCGGGGCTCGGGCGAAGGCTGGAGGCGCTTCATCTCGTTGCCAGCACCGAGTTCGATTTCAGGAACAAGATCTTCCGAGAGGTGCGCGAGGTCTTCGGATCTGTCGAACACGCGTGCGCCCATCAGATGGACGACGCCTTCCCTGCTTTTCTGCACACGGCCCTCGATCAGCATCAGCCGCGCGCCCATGACCTCGGCGCGGAAGCGCACGAACACGCGCGCCCACAGGAGGGCGTTGGTGATCCCCGTCTCGTCCTCCAACGTAATGAAGACGGCCTTGCCATTGCCCGGCCGCTGGCGCGTGAGCACCACCCCCGCCGTCCTCGCCCAGCGCCCGTCGCGCAGCCCGCTCGTCTGCGCGCAGGTGAGCACACGCTCGGCTGCGAAGACCGGACGCAGGATCTGCATCGGATGCGCCTTCAGCGACAGGCGCACGGTCTGGTAGTCCGCCGCCACATGCTCGCGTATCGGCATGGCGGGCAGATCGCTCGCCGGCTCCTCGCCCAGTTCGCGCGCCCGGGCGGCGGCGAACAGCGGCAGCACGTCGTCGTCCGGCAGGCGGCGCACCTCCCACAGCGCTTCTCGCCTGTCCAGGCCCAGCGACCGGAACGCATCCGCATCGGCCAGCCGCCGCAACATGGATGCAGAAACGCGCCCGCGCTCGCGCATGTCGGCGACACTCACATAGCCCTCCCCGCGCCGCGCCACGAGGTTTGCAGCGTCATCCTCCCGCACGCCCTCCGCCTGCCGGAAACCGAGGCGCAGGGCGAGCGCCCCATCCTCCCGCAATTCCAGCGTGTTGTCGTGGAAGCTGAAGTTCACATCGACGGGGCGCACGTCCACGCCATGCTCGCGCGCATCGCGCACGATCTGCGCCGGCGCATAAAAGCCCATGGGCTGGGAGTTCAGTAGCGCGCAGGCGAACGCGGCGGGATGATGACATTTGATCCAGGACGACACATAGACAAGCTGTGCGAACGCCGCCGCGTGGCTCTCGGGGAAGCCATAACTGCCGAATCCCCTGATCTGCTCGAAACAGCGTTGCGCGAAGGCGCGCTCATAGCCGCGCGCAGCCATGCCCTCCACCATCTTCTCCTCGAAAAGATGGATCGTGCCGGCATTGCGGAAGGTAGCCATGGCGCGGCGAAGCCTGTTTGCGTCCCCGGGCGAGAAGCCGGCGGCGACGATGGCGAGCTTCATCGCCTGTTCCTGGAACAGGGGCACGCCATAGGTTTCCTTCAGCAGCGATTGCAGTTCATCCGGCGGGCCATGTTCGGGCGACGGCGAAGGAAAATCGACCGCTTCCTCACCATTCCGCCGACGCAGATAAGGATGCACCATGTCGCCCTGGATCGGGCCCGGCCGCACGATCGCTACTTCAATTACAAGGTCGTAGAACGTTCTGGGCCTGAGACGCGGCAGCATGGAGATCTGCGCCCGGCTCTCGACCTGGAAGACGCCGATGGAATCGCCCTTGCACAACATGTCGTAAACGGCGGGATCATCGGGCGGCGTGTCCTGCAAGCCCAGCTTCGGCCCGCCATGCCGGCGCACGAGGTCGAACGCCTTGCGAATGCAGGTGAGCATCCCCAGACCGAGCACGTCGACCTTCATCAGACCCAGTTCGTCGATGTCGTCCTTATCCCATTCGATGAAGGTGCGCTCGTCCATCGCCGCCATGCCGATAGGGACAAGTTCGTCCAGCCGTCCGCGCGCCAGGACGAAGCCCCCGACATGCTGGGAAAGATGCCGGGGGAAGCCGAGCAGCCGGTTCGCAAACTGCAAAGCGCGGTGCAACACCGGATTGTCCGGATCGAGCCCCGCCTGCTGCAATTGCCAGGCGGCGGGCGCCGGACCCCAGCTGCCCCAGACCAGACCCGACAGCTGCGCCGTCACGTCGCCGGTGAGGCCGAACGCCTTGCCCACCTCGCGCATGGCGCTGCGCGGGCGATAGTGGATCACGGTGGCGGCGATGCCGGCGCGATGACGGCCATAGCGTTCATAGATATACTGGATCACCTCCTCGCGCCGCTCATGCTCGAAGTCGACGTCGATGTCGGGCGGCTCGCGCCGCTCGTCCGACATGAAGCGCGCGAACAGAAGATCGAACGTATTGGGATCGACCGAGGTGACGCCCAGCGCGTAGCAGACGGCGGAATTGGCAGCCGAACCGCGCCCCTGGCAGAGAATGCCCCTGTCCCTTGCGAAGCGGACGATGTCATAGATGGTGAGGAAATAGCGCGCGAGCGCGTGACGGCGGATGAAATCAAGCTCGAATGAGATGAGCTTGTCCACCTTCTCCGGCACGCCGCCGGGATAGCGCATCGCCGCATGGACGCTGGTGAGATGGGCAAGATATTCATCGTCGCTCCAGCCCGGCGGCACCGGCTCGTCCGGATATTCGTAGGACAGCTGGCCAAGATCGAAGTCGATGCGTGCAAGAAAATCCCGGGTTTCGGCGACGGCTTCGGGCGCATCGCGGAACAGCCGGGCCATTTCGGCGGGCGCCTTGAGATGGCGTTCGGCGTTCGCCTCCAGCAGCCGTCCCGCGCTTTCCAGTTTCACGCCCTCGCGGATGCAGGTCATCACATCCTGAAGGTCGCGCTGCGCCGCATTGTGATAGAGCGCGTCATTCATGGCGATGAGCGTGACATCCGCCGCCCCCGCGATGGACTTCAGCCGCGCCAGCCGCCGCGCATCGTCGCCGCGCCGGTGCATGGCCGCGCCCAGCCACACCGCGCCAGGCCGTGCATGGCTCAACCGCCGCAGAACATCCTCCAGACCGTCCAGCCGCCTGCCGGGGATGACGATGAGCAGCAGGTCTTCGGCGTGGGCGAGGAGATCGTCGATCGTCAGCCGGCACGCGCCCTTCACAGCGCGCCCAGCGCCCGGCGGCGGGCGCATATTGCCTGCGGTGAGCAGGCGGCAGAGCCGGCCCCAGCCTTCGCGGTTCTCGGGATAGGCCGCGATGTCCGGCGTTCCGTCAGTGAACACGAGCCGCGCGCCGGTGATGAGGCGGAACGCCTGCGCCCGCGCCTTCAACTCGTCCTGAAAGGTCTTGAGCGCCGCCTCGTCCGGATGCTCCCGCCAGCCATATTCGCCCGGCGATCCGCCTTCGCGTACGCGCTCCGGCGCAGGCAGGCCGTCCTCGCGCAGTCGCCGCAGCGCCCCGAGCGCGCGCACCACGCCCGCCACCGTATTGCGGTCGGCGATCCCAAGACCTGTATGGCCGAGACGCAGCGCCTCCAGCAGCATGTCCTGCCCGCACGAGGCGCCGCGCAGGAAGGAGAAGTTGGTGGCCGCGACCAGTTCCGCATAGGACGGCGCACTGGCCCCCGCGCCATCGCCGCCCCGCCCCATCAGGGCGACGATATTTTCCTCCCGCCCGCTCATGCGAACACGCCGTGCATATACCAGGCAGGCTGGCGCTCCTCCCCATACGCGCCCGCGCGGAACACCCAGAAACGGCGGCCCTCGCCGTCCTCGATGCGGTAATAGTCGCGGACGATCCCATCCGGCGTCCGCCACCATTCCGGCGCGATGCGCTCGGGCCCTTCGGACCGCGCCACCTCATACTCTTTCCGCCGCCATACAAAGCGGCGCGGCGGCCCGTCGGGAACCTCGGCCAGCGTGATGGCGATGGGATGCGGCGGATCGAACACATGCAGCGGGCGCAGGGGCGGCTCGCCCGGCTGCGGCGCGGGCCACGGGATTGAGGACGCCGCATTCTCCTGCGCCGGCGCGGCGCGGACGGCGCGAACAGGATCGTGCGTATCCCTGGCCGCGAAGCGCAGAACCCGGCCGGCCCCGAAGCGGGCGGAGAGACGGTCGACAAGATCCGCCGTCTCGTCCGCCTCGCGCACGCGCCCGTCCAGACCGGACTGGACCGCATCCAGCTTCTGCGCCGCCAGCACCGACAGCCGCACAAGATCGAACCCGAAGCCGGGATCGAGCGGATCGGCCAGCGTCTCCAGACGCTCGCGGAAAAGACGCAGCACCACAGCCGGATCGCGCAGCGCCCGCCCCGTCTCGACGGCGATGCGGCGCACGGCGCCGTCCGCGCGGTGGAACGCCGCCTCGAAATGACGTCCGCCCTCGCGCCGTTCCGCCAGATGCGCGCAGGCTTCGCGCGCCAGTCCGGCCAGCGCGGCTTCCACATCCTCCACGCGGCCGATGGGTTCGGCAAAGCGCCGCTCCGTCCACAGCAGGGGCGCGATCCGGCGGGGAATGAGCGGCGCGGGCGCCAGCCCCTGTATCCGTTGCAGGCGGAGAGTCATCGCCTCGCCGAAGCGCGCGGAGAACAGCTGTCCCGGCCTGCCGGCGAGCGCGCCGATAGTCTTCAGCCCCGCGCGCGTAATGGCGATGCGGTCATCCTCCGGCAGGCCCAGCGCGGCCACGGGCAGCGCCCGCACCGCCGCCGCCTCGCCGCCCGGAGGCACGATGGCGGTATTTCCGAACCGCGCCAGCACCCGCGCCGTATCGGGCGCGCCCGCGATCGCCGTGCGCACATGCAGGCCCGCGCGATGCAGCCGCCGCGACACATGCATGCGCAACGCCGCCTCGCCGCCGAACAGATGCGCGCAGCCAGTAATGTCGAGCGTGAGCCCGTCAGGCGCATCCGTCATCACGATAGGCGAGATGCGGTCGCAATCCTCCGCCACGGCGTCCAGCAGGGCCGCATCGGCGGCGCGATCCGCCTCTTCCACCCGGAGATCGGGTAGGCGGGCGCGGGCGTCGGCCAGCGACAGACCCTCATACAGCCCCGCGCGCCTGGCCGCACGGCTGAGCGCGACGAGCCGCGTTGCGCCGGTCTGCTTTTCTACAATGACCAGCGGCGGCCCGTCATGCGCAGGGACGTCACGCGCGGCGACGTCCGGCTGACACCGGCGCATGATGCGATCCGCCGGCAGGAACGGAAACCAGACGGCCAGGAAGCGCCGCGCTGTTTTCCACGATGTCGATGAAGGCAAGGCGGTCACGGCTCCATTCCACGGTCCAGCCGCGCCCG
The DNA here is from genome assembly GCA_964550535.1 of uncultured Rhizobium sp. GTDB lineage: Bacteria > Pseudomonadota > Alphaproteobacteria > Caulobacterales > Hyphomonadaceae > UBA7672. The sequence goes on along the minus strand of CAZJZQ010000015.1, from coordinate 18,252 downwards.
CCCGCCCCGGCGCGATCTCTCAACAGATTTGCAACAAAGCGCGGGTGGCCCGGCGCCTCCGCCTCGAACGGACGGGAGGGCGCGGTGCGCAGGCTCCATCGCGTAGCGGCGGCGCTGGGCGCCGGCGTTCCACCCGCGCGCACCATGAAGACCGGCAGGTTCGAGCGCGCCGCGGCGAGGACGAACCGTCGCGTGGCCACAAGGTCCAGCGTCTTGGGATTGCCCCATGGCTCGGCCAGCACAGCGCCCAGCGGCGGACAGCGCGCCGCCTCTTCCGCCGCCCTCAGCACGGATGCAGCGTCGCGTGCGCGCACGAGAATTAAGCGATCCGGCGAGAGCCCAAGCTCGATGAGGCCAGGCGCATAAATCTCGCCCATCTCCAGCCCGACGAAATCCTGCCGTACCCACACGATGGGCCGCCCGCCCGAGGCCCGCAGCGCCAGCGCCACGGCGAAAGCCGCCGCCGCCGGTTCATCCGCCAGGCTCCCGGCGAAAATCTCGTGCAGCGCCGCCCGCTGGAAACCACCGCCCAGCGCCGCGTCAATAGCCCGCGCGCCCGTCGTGAACCGCCCGGAGAGCAGCGGCGAAGCGCCCTGCTCCAGCCGGACGATCCTCTCTCTCAGACGATCCAGTTCCGCCCTGCTCACTAAAGACGCTCCCGGCCATTATGTTCCCGTTTTGTTCCATTGATCCAAAAGCGCGAAAAGAGTCAACCGCCAATCCGAGAGCTGTCTTTTTCTGACGTGGTGCGTTTTCCGCAGATGCTTTCGCCCCCACCTCCCGCGCGGCGGCAGATGCCGGACAGGAATTGCACCGCCTCTCCCCACCCCGCCAGCGTGACCTGTCGCGCCCAGGCACCCACGCTTTCGACGTCATGCCGAATTATACAGGAACGCCGGCGCAGATGAACGCCAAGCCTGTTTTGCCTTGGGCGGAGCGGGGCGGAACGGGCGGGAAATGCGTCAGGCCGCTGAAGAACACCTGTCCGTCGTCGGATAACGTCATGGCGGATGAGGTCGGCAGTTCAATTCCACATCGACCTTCCAAGTGCTCATCGAGCGTCACTGTCGTAAGGAGAACTGGGGGGGGGGGGGCAGGCGTTCGAACCGGGTGAACCGCGCCAAGTGACGGAAGCGTCGAGGTCATCGGTTCGATTCCGACAATCCGCGTCATCTGGCAGATCGCTATTTCGCGCGGGGCTGCCGATGTTTCGACCCTGCTTGGCATCACCGAACCAGCTCCTAGCGGCTCCAATTCGCAATCCATTCCTCCACAATTCGCACCACTCGATCGACCAGTTTATCAGCAAGCCACCAAAACCCAAACAACGCGAAAAGGAACGTCACGATGAGCGGAAATCGGCCAGTTCGCTCCACAATATCTCCGAACGACCAAGCCGCAAAAGTTCCCACCATACACCACTTTATAAAAGTAACGAAGAAGCTCTTCGCAAAATGCCAAAACACTGACACCTTTTTATGCTCGGACGAAGCGTAACGGAGATTGCGCTTGCTCATTTTAGCTCCACATCAATCACACCCAACAACATCCTCCGCACAATATTTTCAATCTAATTTATACAGGGATCTTCAATCGGAAGGTCGGAATATGTTACACCCGCGATCGGGCATGACTTTTCTAAATCTGAGAGTTCCGCAATATCTTCACTCAGATCATCCACAGTGTAATCTGGAAGTTTGTCCCTTAGAGCCTGTTTTCCTACTGTAGCGCCAGCAAGCGCTCCTGCCGCCACAGCCACATCTTTAGCCTTTGCTAGATCATTATTACGAGCTTGGTTTTCCCGACGCATAGCATTTTCAATCTTTCTTCGTGAGCCCTCCGACAACTTATTGCCGGTGTATCTTTCCGCTTCCTTGACTGCCTTTGCTGCATCTTTGCTGGCATCAAGGGCCTTTCTCAATCTATTGGCAGACTGAAGCAAACCTGCGCCGGCGGCTCCCAACAAGCCGTCCACCATGGCATCGGTAAGATTCACATCGCCCCAAGATTTGCCTGACAGCATCTGGAAAGCAATGCTGCCACCAAACCCCATCGCGAATCCAGCAATAAACTGCCCGACCTCACCCTCCGGATCTACCATATTTAGCGGATCATTGCGGACATAGGCGTAAAGGTTAATCTGGTCTTTGGTGCCGATGGGATCGGCCTGCATGAACCGACCGATCTTTGGGTTATATATCCGCGCTTTGTAGTGATAGAGGTCGATTTCCGAGAGCCAGATCTGGCCGGTGTACTGATAGCGGCCAGAGTTGCCAGCGGCGGGGATGCCGTACTCGTCATACTTGTTGAGGACTGCGCTGGTGGTCGCGGTTTCGACCGCAACCACGGACTTGCGCTCGTCCTGGTAGAGCCAGCGCTTCCAGGCGTTGCCGTAACCGCTGGTGCTTTCCTGCCAGAGGACGGGATCGTCGGCTCCGGCGAGAACAAACCGCCGCACGGTATTGCCATTGGCGTTGTATTCCCCGATCCGGTGCACGCCGTCGTACAGGTACTTCGTCTTGGTTCCGTCCGATGTGGTAATCGAAATGAGGCGGCCGGTCGGGTCGTATTCCAGGCTGGCGTTGTTGGACGACCAGGTCATCCGGTTTGAGAGATCGTACTTATACGTCTTCGTTCCGTCGTTCCGCATGTTGCCGTTGCAGTCATAGACCGAGTTCGTGGCGCATGCGGCTGTGGTGTACTGGTTCAGACCGTTGCTGACGTAGGCCTCGCTGAAAGCGGTTGTGCTGTTCCATTCGTACGCGGCATTAGCGGATGACCGACTGATCAGCTGGCTCGCAGGGCTGTAACCAAAGCCATAGGACTGATCGTTCGCGGAACCGCCCGCGACCAGATCGTGGGAGAGGGACGCAAGGCGCGAGGCGCTGTCATAGGCATAAGTGGTTGCGCCGCCATTGCCGCGCGTCAACGACGAGCGGCGCCCAAGTTCGTCGTAGGCAATGGTCGCCACCGTGAAGGTGTTGTTGTTCTCCTTGATCGTCTTCAGGCGGCCGGCGGCGTCGTAGGCGTAGGTTACCTCGAACGGCCCGGGCCAGAGCATCTTGGTGCGGCGGCCGGCGGCGTCGTACTGATAGGACACCGTGTTATACATCTGCTGCTCACTCATGAGCAGGCTGAACGCGTTGTAGTTGAGCAGATTGGCCTGCGCGCCTGTTGAGGCTGAAGAGGTGCAGTCTGACGCGTAGTTGCCGGGTTGGCGGGCAGCGATCAGGTTGCCGAAATTGTCGTACGAGTTGGTGATGTCGAGCGTCGTGGGCTCATTGGAGAGCGGCGCGGCATAATCTACACCCCTGAGCCTGCCGAGCTTGTCGTAGCACTTGGCGACCACCTGTCCGTTGCGGCGGGTTTCCTGGACGATGTTTCCAGCTGCATCGTAACCGTATTGATCGCAAAGGTCCTGATTTGCCGAGTTGCAGGAGGAGGCCGCCGACTGGCCTACAATGTCAGGCCTCGGGTATCTCAGCTTCTTGAGGCGGTTGAACCCGTCGTACTCGTAGGTGATCTTGTTGCCCTTGGCGTCCGTGAGCGTGCCGACCTGCCCGGGGGCCAGATAGGTCATTGTACGTTCGTTACGCAGAAGAGGTGTTCCCACCCCATTCTGGATCACCTGAGGATCGCCATCGATCGTATAGCTGGTCTGGACGATGCGATCCGGACCGAAGATGCCCTGTACACCCTGGGTGCACGCATCGACCGATGTTGCGAACGTTGCGGGGTTCATCCGCTGGGCCACGCACCTCACGCGTCCGGCATTGTCGTAGGAGTAGTGAGTGACAGACAGCACCTCGGCCAGAGCAGCTTCTGACCAGGCACCTGACGCAGCCGCCAGAGGCGCCAGCGCCACGGCGAGCCGCCGCAACGACATTGCGGATCCTTGTTTCCTGCGCATGTCTACCCCCTCAGTACTTGCCGGTCTCGGTCCGGGTTACCCGGCCGAAGCTGTCGTAAGTGGTCGCCGTATAGTGCCTGGCCACAAAGTCCGACCCGTTGGTCGTCGTCCCAACCCCCGCCTGCATCAGCGTGACATTGCCGTCTGCGTTGTAGGTGTGCTTCACAACGAGGCGCGGCTGACCGGTTCCCACCCCATCGGGGTCTGGCCCGATCTCGAAGATCTTGCGGCGCATGGAATCATACGTCGTGTAGGACGTATCGGCCGAACCCAGGACAGGCCCGTCAACGCTCGCAATGTCGCCAGCCGCCGTGTAGGTCATGTTGACCTCCGAACACCGGACCTCATTCGGATCATTTGGGCACGACGCGCCAATGGCAAGGGCAAGATCCCCTGACCGTGTCACTACCCTCACTGGTCGGCGCTTGGCGTCATAACTCGTCTGTACAACCAGCTCGTCAGCCGTGCCTGCGCAAGAGGCCAATGTTCGGCAGGATTTCTCGGTCTCGACGCGCCACACACCCACCCCGCCGTTGTTGTAGGTGTACCGCTTTTGCGGACGCACCGACGCATACGGCCCCGAACCCGGCGCCGGAGCCGTCTCCGTCAAGACGCCGCCGTGAGTGGCGTCGTACACGATGTCGGTCTTCGGCAAGGTCGATGGCGTACCTGACGCTAGGCCGGGGATTGTCGCCCAGACAGGCTTGTTGCAGGTCTTGGCGTTGACGCACATCGCCGCGCTTGGTTCCGGATACTCGGCATACCGATACGTGTCCGGCAGCCCGGAGCCTGCCACAGGGCGATCTCTGATAACTGTCACATTCTTGCGCGCGTTATACGTGTACTCGGAAATTGTGCCGTCCGGCCGTGTAATCTTCGAGACGTATGCGTTGCTGTTGTATTCGTACGATGTCGTGCGGCCGTTGACCGTGTCGGACCCTACGAAACGCATGTCCTTGATAGGCCCAAAGGGGAATTGGCCCTTCCATTGAGCCAGCAAACCGGTCGTCGGCCCTCCCACAGTAATTTGGCGTGAGAACCCACCCGGTCCAGAAATCGACACCCATTGGGTCCCGGGGTAATCCCAGGCCGGAGCGCCCCCTAGATCGACAACAACATTGTTTGCCCAATTGTATACCCAAGATCCAGCGGCATCGACGATGGTCAATTGCTGGCTCGACGCCGCCCATTGTATCGTCAAATCATTCTGAGTGAGCGCCGCCGGAGATTTTACATTCACAAGTAACCTGTTGCCGCCAGCCGTTACATATCCATATCTAACTTGGTTTCCCAGCGAATCCGTTACGGTATCGACTTCAGATCCGTCTGTTCCGTACGTCAAGCTGGGCCAAGTCACACCCCCACCTGTACCCGAACATACCGTTGCAGTCGGAGAGCAGACATAGACAGAATTATTTATGGCGGTCGCTTTCACAAGTTTATGAAATGCACCAAGATGCGATTGATGGCTTGGATTGTCCATCTCATACTGAAAATGGATTTGATATCCCAGATTATTTGTCACCGACTGAAGTCGGTAATGGGTATTCATGGCAAGGACGCCGGTCTGATACCCCGGAAAATTGCGATACAAAAAGTGCCAAGTCTGGATGGTGCCATCCGGCATCTTCATCGAGATCGGCTGGGCCGTGCCGTTCCACATGTTAATGCTCGACCCATCGCTCATTACGAGGCCATCTGCGGTCTCTGATCCGCCGTCGGGAAATAAAGCTGGCCCAAAGGGCATTTGCTGAGCATAAAACTGCATCATATATATGGAGCGGCCAGAGACGTTATAAATATGCAAAGAGGGGACATCTGGCATTTGGCACTGCCCCAACATCGAGTCGTCTCCGCAGGGCAATGTATGCCGATCCCGCACGTCAAAATTGTGGGATCGGCCAGCGAATGCGCCAATGCTCGCATCATGATTCAATTGGGTATCGGATACCCTGAACCCTTGGTAGAAAAGGCCGCCCACCCCTTTGATTCCGACGCCTATTTCAGGCTCAGAAACAATTACTTTCGGATGAAGCAAATCAACCCCCCTAGAATCTATATTACTAATAGCTTCTGGGACGAAGTTCGCATCTGCCCCGGCCATCTGCGCCTCAGCTGATCGCGCAAAAAACAGAACACCACACACTAACGCAACGCCAACAATTCGCGAACTTGCGCGTCTCATTATACCCCCCCAACCAAAACACGGCCAAAATTCCAAATGATCATAGTACTGCGGTCAGGATCGCCAAGCCCGTTGACGTCCCCACTGAGGCGATCGTGAAGACGTCGAACCTAGCCACCTGACTTTCGACTCAAAGTGGTCGCCGATCCTGCGCGTCGGATCTCCGCACCGACGCCAGTCTTCGAGAACGCTCCTGCGATCTGCCCGGCAAACACCGCGACCTCCCCGGTTTCAGCGTTAATCAGGGTCTCTCCGCAAATATTGACCACGGCGTTGCAGGAGTTTGATTTCTTCCAGGCCCCGACGGCCTCACCATTGGCCCGCTGGATAATTTCGGCCGCTGGTGAGGTATGTTCAGCGTTTTGGGCGCTGGCGGACGCCCAACCGGACATTGCAGCGCAGCTGATCAACACCGAACAAAGCGCTCGCATCCAGAAACTTCTCACGGCAGCCCCCCCCCTCAATCTTGAGTCGCTAGTTAATCGATAATCGTCCCTAGATTCGAATTCGCCGGCAGAACCACCACCGTCGGCGCCTATCGATATCCAACCTTGTCGACCAAGATGTACGAGTGGCCGATATAGTACACTCGAAATTCGAGCATATGGCCTACCTGGCCAGCCGATAGCGTAAAGGGTAACTCAAATGTCTGATACGTCAGCGGCAGCGCCCACCGCTTTCTCTGTATGATCTCCGATGCGAGAAGCTGACCTGCAGTGGCATTGTAAACGTCAATGACCACAATCTGATCATCAGGAGATGGGTTTGACGGTACGTCCAACGCCATTCGGAATGCTGCAACGCGATTTCCGGTCGGTACGCCGGTTGTGTAGGGGCCATAGATCATATGATTTGAGGGAACGCCGGGACCGCCCGCGACCCAGGCATCGCCTTGGGCGTACCCGGTATTGTGGAATAGCGCTTCGGCTTCCCAATACGTTGCATAAGGATTGACGGAGGTTACGTTCGATCGGTTGTCTGCAGGATCGTAGGTATATGTCACTGCGTTTGACGGTCGATCCACACGCGTGAGACGCCCAAGCGCATCATACGTGTAGAAAGTGCTGACCTGCGGTAGCGCGGGCGCGATGCTCGCACCAACAAGCACCAGACAGACTGCCAGTTTGCGCAGCATTAACCCATCCCCCAACCGTCCTCTTCCCGAACCGAGGGTGCGCTAGACGCACGCGTGCGTCTAGCGACAGTTTTGTGGTTATCCACACGGCATTTGTGGCCGACGGGGCGCCCATCGCTTTTCTGTCGGTAGATGTTGGCGAGGGCCAGGGCACGCCTTGCAAGAGCCGCCGCGGCATGAAACCCTGTCAGTAGGTCTCGGGGGATCGCGTTCAGATGAACCTGTCAGTTGGAAAGAGCGCTCGAGACCATGAGCGGTTGGCGGAATGCGGCCGGCGGATAGGCGGCGTAAGCATCAGCCTCATGCTGGCGGCGACGTTCGCGTCAATTGCACAAGCCCAACAACCCGAAGCGCCCCCACAAGTTGGTGACCCAACCGCAGGTGTGCCCGAACCCGCGATCACGCTCCGCCCCGGCCAGTTCGTGCAACGGACGGAGACACCCTCCACTAGTCCTATTGCTGACGTCGAGATGGAGAAGGCGTTCTCGGCGACCTATGTCGGCGCCGACGTCAATCTCGTCATCAACGCCATCCTCGGCCAGTTCCTGCAGATTCCCTACACGGTTGCCCCCGATGTGCAGGGAACCGTGACCCTCGGCATCGAAGGCGTGCGCACACGATCGGCCGGGATAGGGCTTTTACGCTCGGCCCTGCAGCCGCTGGGCATCGCTGTCATCGATCGGGGTGGTGTCGTTGCGATTGTGCGTGCGGGCACGCAGCAGGATGGTCCGGTCAACGCAGCAGTCATCGAACCTGGCCAGCCCTCCCCTCCTGGCGGTGGCATAGCAATCCTGATCCCGCGTTTTGCCGAGCCGTCTCTGCTTGGCCCGCTGATCAGCCCGTTCTCAACAGCATCGGTCGGCGGCAGCGTGGTCGCTCTGGCCGATGACAAACATCGCATGCTGATTCTCCGCGGCGACGAGCAGGCCATTGCGGCGGCCTCCAAAGCTGCTGCGATGTTTGATGTCGACTGGTTCTCGCAGGTTTCGACCGCGACCTTCACGCTTCAGCATGTGTCGCCCAAAGACCTGATCTCCGAGCTCAAGTCCGTGCTTGGGCCGGCAGCGGGCGGGGTCGAGTTCGTGGCGATGCCGCGCCTTTCGCAGCTGATCGTGTTCGCGCGCCGACCCGAGACGCTCACGACGTTGCGGGACTGGGTGGCGAAGCTGGATGTCACCAGTGCACAGATCACCGGCGGCATGTTGCTCTACACCGCGCGTCACATGTCAGCCGAGGAACTTGCCGAGTCGCTCCAAGATACAGGCCCCACGGACACTTCGGAAGTTTCTCCAGCCATGGCCGCGTCGGCCGTTACGCCTGCAGGCGCCGCTGTGTCATCGCCCTATTCAGCGCCCGTCGCCACCACGGGGAGTGCAACGCTCCCGCCGGGCGGCAAGTCCGGCGCGATGTCGGTTTCGACCAATGCGCGACAGAACATCGTGATCGTTCGCGGCAATTCCGATCAGCTGGCGGAGGCGCGCGCCCTGCTGGAAGTCCTCGACCAGCCGGTGGCGCAGGTTCTCATCGAGGCCGCGATCGTTGAGGTCACCCTCAATGACCAGTTCGAGTTCGGCGTGAACTGGGCCGGTCTGGAAGACCAGCTGGCCGCAACCTTTTCAGATGATCCCAGCGGCGGCGTGCTGTCCCGCTTTCCGGGCCTCGCGCTCTCCTATGTGAACGTCGACATCCAGGTCGCTCTCAACCTGCTCTCCTCGATCACCCATGTGGAGGTTGTCTCGCGCCCCAGCGTCGTTGCGCTCAACAACGAGACGGCGGAGCTGCAGGTCGGCGACGAAGTGCCGATCGTGACGCAGGCCGCCGTTTCGGTCGTCAACCCCGATGCGCCCATCGTCAACCAGACCACCTATCGCAACACCGGCGTGATCCTCAACGTAACGCCGCGCGTGCGCGCAGGCGGCGTCGTTGAGCTGGAGGTGGGTCAGGAGGTCTCCAAGGTGGCGCGGACCACCTCCTCGGGGATCGACTCTCCCACCATCCAGCAGCGGCGGATCGAGAGCCGGCTGCTGGTGCCGTCCGGCAAGTCCGTGGCGCTTGGCGGGCTGATATCCACCACGCGCACCAAGGGTGTCACCGGCGTCCCGCTCCTGAAGGACGTGCCCCTGCTCGGCCAGCTCTTCCGCAGCAATTCCGATCTGGTGGAGCGGACCGAACTGATCGTGTTCCTGACGCCGCGTGTGATGGTCGAGCCGCAGGAGGCGGTGGAGGTCACCGAACAGATGCGATCTGCCTTTCGCAAGATGGAAGCGGATCTGGCGCGGCGATGACGGTGCGCCCATGAGATCGCGATCCGTGCACGCAGACAGCGAAGACGGATATGTCATGGCGGCGGCCCTGGCCGCTCTCTTCGCCATGAGCCTTGTTGCGGCAACGCTCGTTTCAGTGTCAGCCTCCACGGTGAAACGCGCCGCCCGCGCGGAACAGCTGGCCCAGATGGAGCTGTCGCTGGAATCCGCCATACTGCTGGCCGGCGCGCAGGTCGTCGATGCCCCCAGGCGGCGCAAGCTGAGCTTCGAGACGGCTTCCGAGACCGTGACGGCTGGCGGACGAGAGATCTCGGTTCAAGTCGACTGGGACCACACGCGCCTGGACGCCAATCTCGCCCCCCTCCCCGAGATCGAACGGTATCTCGCATTCCAGCAGGTCAATGGCGCCCTACGCTCAGAAATCGGCGCCACGCTGCAGCGGTTACGCGCCGCCGGCCAACCGATCCGGTCGTTTGAACAGCTAAAGCTTGATGCTTCCGCCGAAGATTGTGCGCGGCGTCATCTGACGTTGGTTGCCGGAATGACCCAGTGGCCGGACGGGTTTGAGCCTCCCTCGCAGATCGGTCAGCCGGCGCCGGGCTCGCGCCTGCACCTGTCGGCGGTCGATCCACAGACACGGCAGGCTCTGTCGACGCTCGTTCTCATCACGGGCGATCCCCAGCGGCCGTTTCGTGTTATGGATTGGCGTCGGCACACGGCCGGTTCGGGGGATCCTTGTCATGCATCATAAGGACAGCGCCCTGCTTGCTGCGACACCGGCCTCACGGGGATCGGGCGAGGCGGGCTACACCCTGACCGAACTGCTGGTCGTGATCGTGGTGCTGGCGCTGATCGCGGCCGCGGTCACGCCGCAGGTTCTGGGCCGGTTCAACACGGCCAAGACGCGCACGGCCCAGCTGCACGCCGATAGCCTTGCCGCCTCGCTCGACGATTTCTTCATCGATGTCGGCCGCTATCCCACGCCGGAGGAAGGGATTGCCGCTCTGCTCAATGCGCCCGCGAGCGCCACAGGCTGGGCCGGCCCCTATGTCCGCTCCGACAAGAGCCTGACGGATCCCTGGGGACGGCCCTATCTCGTGGCGCCGCCGCTGAGCCAGAATCGGACTCCGGCCGTCATCTCGCTGGGCGCAGATGGCGCCGAAGGCGGCGAAGGCGCCAACGCTGACATCCGGTCGTCCTGACGAGGTTCGTGATGCCGCCGGCTGACGATACAGCAAGTTCGTTCTTCGGTCGGCATGCTGGCGCCGCCAGTGCGCGCTCAAATGCGCCTTCCTATCCGCCCGCGACCCGCGGGGAGGCGTATGCGCGCGTCCTGGACTGGCTACGCGAACACGCGGGCCTGACGCCGTCCGCAGAGGCCTCGGCGGCTCGCGCCGAGACGCTGTCGCAGGAACCCGTCTCGCTGGCGCTTAACAGGTTGGGTCTGGTGGGCGATTATGATCTCCAGGCCGCGTTCATGGCCGTCTCCGGTCTGCCGGCGGCGCACGAGACGCCGGACGAAAGCGTCCGCGATCTGGTGACGTCCCCGTTTCTGAAGGCCCGGCGCGCAATCCTGCTGTCCGTCGCCGACACGCATGTATCGCTTGGGCTTGTCGATCCCTTCGACGACATCGCGGTCCGGGGCGTGGTGTTCGCGACGGGCAAGCCGGTGCGCGTATCGGTGCTGCGCTCGGGCGATCAACGCCGGCTCTTCGCGTCGATGTTCGAGACCCGTTCAGAGGGGTGGGACGCCGCCATTGCCGAACAGGATGACACGCGCCTTGAGGCTGCGCTGGAGTTCTCGCGCGATGCGCCGGTCGCCCGCCGGGTCGCCGGCTGGCTGGCCGCAGCTGTCGAGCGCCGTGCGTCGGACGTCCACATCGAGCCGCGCGCCCATGTCCTCGCTGTCCGCTTCCGGGTTGACGGCCAGCTGGAGACCATCGCCGAGGAGCCGCTGGCGGCGGCACCGTCCGTGCTGGCGCGCATAAAGGTGCTGGCCGATCTCGACCTCGGTGAACGGCGCGCCGCGCAGGACGGGCGGACCACGATCGTGGTCGCCGGACGTCCTGTCGACGTTCGGGTGTCGGTCGTGCCGTCGGTCAATGGCGAAGCCGCCGTTCTGCGTATCCTCGACCGGTCCGAGGTGCGTCTCAACTTCGACACGCTGGGGTTTTCGCGCCCCGAGCGCGACATCCTCGATCAGGCGGTCAGCTGGCCGCACGGCCTGTTCCTGGTCACCGGTCCCACCGGCTCGGGCAAGACCACCACGCTCTACGCCGCGCTTGAGGCGATGCGTCACTCCGGGCGAAAGATTCTCGCCATCGAGGACCCGGTCGAGTTCCACTTCGACCATGTCACCCAGGTTCAGTACGCGCCGAAGGCCGGGGTCACCTTTCCAACGGCCATTCGCGCCTTCCTTCGCCAGGACCCCGACGTGATCCTGGTCGGCGAGATCCGCGACGGCGACACCGCCCGGGCCGCTATTCAGGCCGCCCTCACCGGGCACCTCGTTCTGGCGACCCTGCACGCCATCGATGTCGAACGGGCGGCGCCCCGCCTGCTCGACATGGGCGTTGAGCTCTTCCAGCTTGCGGCCTGCTATCGCGGCGCGATGGCTCAGCGTCTCGTCCGGCGCTTCTGCCCGCATTGCCGCCACGAGCGTCAGGCGACGGAGGCCGAATGCGCCTATCTGGACGCCCAACCCGGGACCCGGCTGTTCGAGACCAGCGGGTGCGTCGCCTGCAATGGCACGGGCTTCCTCGGCCGGATCGCGATCGCCGAAGCTTTTGCAGCAGACCCGGCCAAGGCAGGGGAACAGGGCAATGATCTCGCCATCGGCGCGCGCCTGACCCGAGGCATGCGTGACGATGGCGTCGAGAAGATCCTGGCGGGCCAGACGAGCGTGACCGAAGTCCGCCGCGCCCTGTCGGGCTAGGCGGGCGTGGCAGGAACAAACGGCATGGTGCGCTACCGCTATACAGCCCTTAGCCGAACCGGCCGCACGCAGCGCGGACTGGTGGAGGCGGGCTCGGCCGAAGAGGCCATTGGCGCTCTGGCGGCTCGCGGCGAGAGCGCCGTCTCGCTGCGAGCCACGGGAGAGACTGCGGACGCACACATTCCGCGCGGCGAACTGGCGTCGTTCCTGGGCGATCTGGCCGCGCTTCATGACGCCAGCGTCCCACTCCGACGCGCTCTCGATGTTCTGTCCAGCGGCGCCTCCACGCGCCATGCCTCATTGCTAGCCCGCCTGATGAGCGAACGGCTCGATGCGGGCGCGGATCTCTCCACTGCCGCAGACCTCAACGAGGGCGGCGATCTCGCGCTGGCGGCCGAGCTGATCCGGGCGGGCGAAGCCTCCGGCCGGCTGTCCGAGACATTGAGGTTTGCCGCCGAGCTGCTGCAGCGCCAGGCGGACTTCTCAAAGCGCATTGCAAGCGCCCTCGCCTATCCGCTGTTTCTGGTCGCCCTGTCCGCAGCCGCACTCGTTGCGCTGGCGGCGTTTGCAGGCCCGGCCATTGCGCCGCTTCTGGAGGACTCTCCAAGCGACTCCGACGGCCTCCGGATGGTGCTTGGCATAGGCAATGGATTGCGGGAGCACGGGGCGATTATTGCCGCTGGTCTGGCTGCGTTCGTCTTCGGGTTTATGACCCTGTCGCGGCGCCCACCTCTGCGCGGCGCACTGGCCCGCCTTCGCGCGAGTCTACCCGTGTCGCGGGACATCGTCCGCGACATCAACTGCGGAACCTACGCCCGCACGCTCGGGGCCCTGCTCGCGGGCGGCGCACCCGCTGCAGCCGCCATCGATCTGGCGGCTCGGACGGCCCCCAACCTGTTCTGGAAGGACAGATTCGCCCTGGCCGGCGAGCGGCTGCGTGATGGCCGAACAGTGGCGGCGGCGCTCAATTCCATCCGCGGTCTCTCACCCGAACTGGCGCGTCTCGCCCGCGTCGGCGAAGCGTCGGGCGCCCTGGGAGACATGTTGACCCGCGCCGGCAACATCGCCGTCGAGCGTGCGTTGCGCCGGCTCGATCAGTCCGCCGCCGCCGCCGGCCCGATCCTGATCCTGGTCATGGGCGGGTTCACAGGCTGGCTGATGAGCACCTTCCTGACGGGACTATCCTCGCTTGGGGATGCGGGGCTGTGAGCAAGGCAAGCGAGGAAGACGGATTCGTGCTGACGGAGGCCATCGCGGCTCTCGCGATCGCCGGCCTTGTTGGCGCGGCGCTGGTCATGACCCTGACCGCAACCCATGCACGCAGCGCCGAGGCAAGGCTGCGCGACGTCGCCCTGCGTCAGGCGCGGTTTCTCATTGCCGAAGCCCAGATGGCCGCCACACCCCTCCCTGCCTCGGGCGCAACTGCGGCGCCAAACAAACTCGCCTGGACCCGCAAGATCGAGCTGCTGGAGGGCTATACGGGCGTTGAAGTGATTGCGGTCGAGGTGAGCTGGCGTACACTGCGCAAGGAGGGGGAGACACATCTTGAAGCCTTTCGCATTGCGCCCGCATCCCGCCCGCAATGAGTCTCCCTCGTCCGAGGCGGGCTTTACGCTCACCGAGCTGCTGGCGGGGTTGCTGGTGGCGTCATTGCTCATTGTCGGCATCTCGCAGCTCACCTGGCGCTATGCCCGCTCCAGCACCAGCATCCGCAACGAGGCGTCCTCGATCCAGGACCACCGCATGATCGCGACCCTGTTTGAAGATGTGGCGCTGGTTGATCCCGGCAGCCTCAAGGTGAGCTCGACGGATCTCACAGCGACGCTTCAGAGCGCGCCCCTGACCGGACAGCTTCGCCGGATCGGCCCAACCGATAGGGTGCTGAAGTGGGCCTCACCGACCCTGCAGTGGTCGATTGCGATGCCGGCCGACGCTGTGTTCGAGATCACGCCGGACGGCCTTGTCCTGCTCCGCGCAGGACCCGGCGAGCCTCCCCTGGCTGTCGCCATTCCCAAACGGTCGGTTCCAGCCGACTGTCAGTTCGATACGGTGATCCGCGAATGCCGTCCGTAGGCGCCAACATCCGCATGATCCCCAGCCGGCACGACCAGCTCGATCCCGTCGCCCGCGCCCTGCGCTGGCAGCTGGATCAGCTCGCGGCCTGTCTGCCCGCACGTAGGCGGCCGCGCTATCGCCGCGACGAGGTGCTGACCGCCAGCGCGAAATTGCCATCCAGCCTTCTCATCGAGCTTCCGGATGAGGATTGCTTCGTGACGGAGATCACGCTGCCGCCCGGCTCGCCGGATGCACACCGCAAGGCGATCCTGCTGCGTCTTGCCGAACTCTCGCCGGTTCCGGTTTTGGATGTGTGCGTGAGTGTTGAAGCCGTACAGCGAACACCACAAGGCGTGACCTACAAGGTCGCCTTGGCCCGCAAGGCGCGGCTGGCGAACATCGAACGCCAGGCGCGACAGCGCGGCGTGTCGGACGACATGTTCACATCCCGCCTGCCTGAGAGCCCGCCCGTCGTCTCTGGCGCCGCCGCCGCCCGGGACCAGCGAGGCGTCCTGATCAATGGAGTTCTGGCGCTCATTGTCGTCGCTTGCGGCAGTCTTGCGGCTGTGTCCTGGGCGGCGCGCATGGATCGCGAGACCGAAGCCATTCTGGCGGCCGAACGCACCCTGCGCCGCGCCGCTGTCGCCGCCGAAGCCATACGGCGCGAGGCGGAGGTCGTCGCCCAGCTCGTCAATACGGGCGTGCTGGCCCGCCGTCCGGCGGCGGCGCTCGACGCCATCGCCAATGTCAGCGCGGTCACGCCGGATGAAGCCTGGTGGTCGATGATCCGCTGGAACCCGGACGAGATCATCATCACGGGCGAGAGCCCCGATGCCACCGCGGCCCTGCAGCGACTGTCGGAGGACGCCCTGCGCTGGCGGGTCGAACCGGTTGGCGCGATCAGCGCCGGGCTTCCAGGCGCGCCGCAGAGATTTGAGGTAAGGCTGAAGCGGCGGGAGGCGGCGCCATGAGCACCAGACTGTCCTCATGGCTGCAGCGGACGGCCGCGCTACTCATTCTGGCGGCGGTTACCGTGGCCGGCGCGGCGGTAACTGCAAGCCCGCTGTTTGCGGCCTGGCAAAGGCGTGAAGCGGCGCTCGAACGGCGCGCCGAATTTGAAGCCCTGCTTGCGCAACCCGCAGCGGCGGGCGTCCAGTATGACCCCACCGAACTCTACGCCTTCCTGAGCGATGAAGGCGCGGCCACGATTGCGCTCCAGACGGCAATCGACCGGATCGCCCGAGAGTCAGGACTTGCCCTCCAATCGATCCGCCCGATCGCGACGGAGGAGGTCGGCGTCTCGGCGCGAAGCTCCTGGGTGGAGGTGCAGCTGATGGGCGACCTTGAGGCCCTGACAGGCCTGCTGGCCGCGCTGGATGAGGAGCGGCCTGCTCTTCTGGTGCGTCAACTTGACATCACAAAGGGACAGGGGCCGCGGCCGGATCTGTTCCTGCAGATCCGCATGGAGGCGGGCCAGGCCTGGCGCATCGCCGAGGGGCAAGCCGGATGACTACGCTATTCTTTCGGACAATCGGTCTTGCGGCAGCCGGCGCGCTGGTGGTTGCGGCCGGACAAGCGATCCTGTCGCCATCCGTATCATCCGAGACGGCTGAGGCGCCTGTTGTGGCGGTGACGGGCCTGCAGCCATTGCCCGATGGAGATGCTTCCGTCTCCTCGTATCTGCTGGCCCGATCCCCCTTTGCGCCAGGCCGGTCCCCGTTCAGCCGGGCCCCGCTTGCGCCTCCCGTCCAGTACGATGTGCGGTTGATGGGCGTCTCGCGCCTCGGTCGGGAATTGACGGCGACGCTGATGATCAACGGCGTCCAGAGCATCGTCCGCGAGGGCGACGAAACGCCTGTCGGCCCCGTCAAGGAGATCAAGCGCGAGCAGGTTGAAATCGGCGGTACACAGGGACGTGTGCTGGAGATGTTCAGCCCGTCAGCGGCTCCACAGCAAAGTACTGGTCTTGGAACACCTACTTTCGCTCCGCCACACTCAATGGATCAGTCTACATTACCAAACGAACCAAATAAGCCCTCGCCCGGACCGAGCATCCAACGGTCTTCCCCAAGCAATCAATAGGAGTCGGCGCTGCCTACTAACCGTAAGCGTCCGGTCGGCAGTGTCAGAAGAACCTGGCTTGAGGCTGCTGCCCTCAGCTTGTCCAGCGTCAGGTCAGACACCGCCTTGCGCAGACGCTGGTTCTCAAGCTCGAGATCCTTCATCCGCCGGACCAGGTCGCTCCCCGGCCCGCCGAACTCCGACCGCCATCGGTGATAGGTCACGTCGCTTAACTCTCCGAGATTTCGTATCAATTCCGCCTCCAAGGCGACAGCGGCAAGCTCGGGGCGTCATAGGCATAACAGTGCAGGGGAATGAGAGCATCGGCAATCTGACTGAACCGGCCATCCAACCGGTCACGGCAGGGGACAACTAACAATGGGCCCCGCACGCTAGGACGAATCGACATTCAGGATTCAAATCTGCCGGTTGCTGTGATTCATGAGTTTCCAGAATCGATTCTGGAGCTTGTGGGATGGCGAAGCGATATGAGCTGAGTGATACGCAGTGGCGGCGGATCGCGCCGCTTCTGCCAGGCAAGGAGGGCGACCCCGGCCGGACGGCTGGGGACAACCGGCTGTTCGTGCATGGCTGCCTGTGGGTGCTGCGCTCCGGTGCGCACTGCATGATCTTCCCGAGCGCTACGGCAAGTGGAAGAGCGTCCACAAGCGCTTCGGTCGCTGGGCCGACAAGGGCGTCTGGGAGCGGGTTTTTGCAGCCCTCATCGATGATCCGGACAATGAGTATGTCATGCTCGACACCACCGTGGTCCGCGCCCATCAGCAGGCAGCGGGCGGAAAAGGGGGGCGCGCGACCAGGCGCTGGGGCGTTCCAGAGGAGGGCTAACGACCAAGGTCCATCTGATCGTCGATGCGCGCGGCAGACCGCTGCGGGTCATGATTACGCCGGGCCAGCAAGGCGACATCACCACCGCTCCTGACCTGCTCAAGGGCATACCGGCGCGCCACGTCCTCGCCGGCAAGGCCTACGACAGCAACGCCTTGCGCGCGCTCATCAAGGCAAAGCGCGCCAAGGCCGTCATCCCGTCGAACCGGACACGCAAGAAGCTCATCCGCCACGACAAAACGATCTACAAAAAGCGTAATCAGGTCGAACGCTGCATCAACCGGCTAAAGAACTTCCGGCGCTTCGCAACCCGATACGACAGGCGAGCATCACGTTTCCTCGCCTTCATCCACCTCGCGTGCGCAATGCAATGGGAGACATGAATGTCGATTCGTCCTAGAGCTCCCATCGAGATCGCACAGCAGGACGCCGGAGCCCCGGCGTTCGACGCCCAGACAGAGCGGGCCACCCCGTATGGCGAAACCGAAAAGGTCCGGCCGCTTGCGCAGACGCAGAGCGATGGCGGCGCCATGGAGACAGCCGGGGCGCGCTCAGCCCGGCGGCCCCGCCGCTGGTGGCTGCAGGACATGGCGGAGGACGGCGTCCAGGGCGAGGCTTTCCGATCTCGCCGCGTTCATGGAGCGCCTCGCGATACGGCAGACCGCTTCAGGCCTGCTGGAGGTGGAAAGCCGCGGGCGCGACCGCGCCATCCCGGCCGCGTCCGGCCTCGCCCGCAGTTCCGGCCTGTTCGCCGAGGCCCTCGCCGGGTTCACCGCACGACGCGAAGGCTCCGACCTCAGGCGTCAGAGCCCGTTCCAGCGCGCCTCACACGACAGCGCCCTCCCCCCCCCCCCCCCCCCC
>CAZJZQ010000014.1:16919-38958 GCA_964550535.1 uncultured Rhizobium sp. | reverse complement strand
GGCCGGCGGCGGACCGGCCAAGCCGGTGAAGATCGGCTCGGCCGACGACGCCGCCTTCATCATGAAGAACGCCAGCAAGGTCATCATTGTCCCTGGCTACGGCATGGCCGTCGCGCAGGCCCAGCACGCCCTCAAAGAGATGGCCGACAAGCTCAAGGCCGAAGGCGTCGAAGTCGAATACGCTATCCACCCCGTGGCGGGCCGCATGCCCGGCCACATGAACGTGCTGCTCGCCGAAGCGCAGGTGCCCTACGATGAAGTGCACGAGCTGGAGGACATCAACTCGTCCTTCGGCCAGGCGGATGTGGCCTTCGTCATCGGCGCCAACGACGTGACGAACCCCGACGCCGAAACCAACACCGCTTCCCCGATCTACGGCATGCCGGTGCTGAAGGTGTGGAACGCGAAGACCGTGTTCTTCATCAAGCGCTCGCTCGCCTCCGGCTACGCCGGCGTCGAAAACCCCCTCTTCTTCCGCGACAACACCATGATGCTGCTGGGCGACGCAAAGAAGATGACCGAGAGCATTGTGAAGGGGCTTTAGGCCTTCATCGCGAAAGCCGCCGGAACGGACCAGCCCTTTACCGTCACCTCTGACTGATTGTATTCTTCCTGCAACGATGACCGCTGTGCGCACGCCGCCAGCGGCCCGAGGGAGATCATGATGTCAGCGTCCTCACGGCGTACCCTGATACTATCGGCAGCAGGCGGGATGGTTCTTCTCGCCGGATGCGGAGGGCGCGGCGGCGGCGCCAGCGCCGTCTGCTATGACCCGGACTCTCTCTCTGTTTCTCAGAGACAGAAACGCGAGCTTCTCAAATATGTGGACACATCCGCCGACGCCCAGAAAATCTGCTCGGGCTGCGAGAACTATTCCGCCGATTCCTCCGTCGAAGCCTGCGGGGCGTGTAGCTCGCTAGGCGGGCCCGTGGAGCCAGGCGGCCACTGCACTGCGTGGCGAGCAGCAGCCTGACGCCCTGCGCCCGCCTGCCTTATCGCCGCGTCGCGATGATCCACACCGCATGCACAATGCCGGGGATGTAGCCGAGGATCGTCAGCAGCACATTGATCCAGAACTGCGCGGTGAACCCCACCTGCAACGCCACGCCTACCGGCGGCAGAATGATCGCCAGAATGATACGGAATATGTCTCCGCTGGTCGCGGTGGTGGTGGGCGTCGGCATGGCTGATCTCCGTTTGAATGCGCGCCACGTAACAACGCGTAGTACGCCCTCCGGTTCAAACGCGAGGCTGGCGCCTCATCACCAGCCGCAGCCGCCCAGCACAAAGGCGCCCGGAAGTTCAGCGCCTTGCGAGACGGCGCCGCCGCCCTGTGCGGGTGCAATTCAACTCAAGAAACCGGGTTTTCGACGGTCTTTGTCCCGGCGCCGTTGCGCGAACTCCGGAACGCCGCGCCCATAAGAACGGCCCGCTCGATGGAGGATTTCATGCGCCACCCCGACACCATCCCCGAACCCGTCCCCGCCCTGCCTGCCGCCGCCCCGCCCGCCGAACCGACACGACGCGCGTGGCTGAAAGGCCTGGGCGTGGCCAGCGTCGGCGCCGCCGCCCTCGCCGCCGGGTGCTCCAAGGGAACAGAAGCTGTCGCGGCCCCGGCCGCCGCTGCTGCGCCCGACACATCCGGCCCCGCCATCCTCGGCGCCAATGAAAGCCCGTATGGCCCCTCGCCCAGGGCAGTGGAGCAGATGATCGCGAAAGCCTCTCTCACGGCGCGCTACGCCGATGCAGAGGGCGACGAGTTGAAGAAACAGATCGCTGCGATGGAGGGCGTGACGCCCGAGCAGGTCTTCCTCGCCAACGGGTCCAGCCCGATCCTCGCGGTCTTCGGTGAAATGGCCGCCAAGGGCGGCAAGGGCCAGTTGGTCACCTCCGCCGCCACCTATGAAGGCGTGCCGCGCGCCGTCTCGCAGTATGGCGGCGAAGTCGTCGCCGTGCCGCTCGACGCAGACATGGCCTTCGACCTCGACGCGATGGCGGCAAAAATTTCGTCCAGGACCACGGCGTCCTACGTCTGCAATCCCAACAACCCGACCGGCAACATGGTGGACCCGGTCAAGCTGAAAGCCTTCGCCATCGAGGCGTCGAAAACCGCGCCCGTCTTCATCGACGAGGCCTACCTGCACATGTGCGACGACTACGAAGGCAACGTCATGAGCGGCCTTGTGCGCGACGGGCACAACGTCATGATCTGCCGCACCATGTCGAAACTGTTCGGCATGGCGGGCCAGCGCCTCGGCTATGGCATCGCCTCGCCCGAGCTGACGCGCGAGATGGAACGCGGCACGCGCATGGGCGGCGTCAACCATGCCGGCATCGTCGCAGCCATGGCCAGCCTTTCGGATCAGACGTTCATCGACGAGATGCGGCCCAAATTCAAAGCCGGGCGCGAGCGCCTCTACACCGTCGTCGAAGGGCTGGGCCGCCCGATCGCCTCCAACCCGCAGGCCAGCTTCGTGTTCTTCGACACGGGCATGCCGCACAAGGCGTTCTCGGAGAAGATGATGGCCGAAGGCGTGAAAGTTGTCGGCCGCGCCTGGCCGGGCTTTGAAAGCTGGACGCGCATCTGCGTCGGCGCGGACTGGGAGATGGACCGCTGCGAAACGGCGCTGAAGAAGGTTCTGGCCTGATCTGCGCACGCAACTGCCGCCACGTCCCGGCGTGGCGGCGGAACGGCTCTGGCTGGACCCTCGCCCGGGTCCGTCAGAGCCGTCTGCATATCCGGCTCAACGTTTGCCGCCTCAGGAGCGCGGGCGGCCCATCAGGTCCAGCGGGTTGGGCCATTTCGCGGCCGCCTCCCGCACCTGTCCCTTGAACCGCTCGAACTGCATCACGTTTTCGATTCGGCGGGCGAGGAAGGCATCCACGTCCGCCCGGTCCTCAGCCTTCAGCCAGGCGAGGAAGGTGGAGGCCAGCACCGCCGACAGGGTCAGCCGCTTGGTGTACCAGTTGGCGTCCGTCGATTTGTCGCCCAGCCCCGCCCAGATCGCATCCGCCCCCGCCCACACGCCCTTGGGCCCCGACAGCGCGCTGGCGGGAGATCCCGCCGCCCGCGCCACGGACGGCTTCAGCGGCTCGAAATAATCCAGCCAGGCCCGCGCCCCGGCGGTCACCTTGTCCCGGATTTTCATCCCGGCCACATCCGGCGCGGCGAGGCGCGCCCCCGCCGCATCCGCCGCCCGCCGGGACAGGGCCTCCAGCACGTCCGAGACACCATTGGGACAGGCCAGTTCCAGCTCGCCGGGAGAAATCCCCTCGCTTTCAGCGGCTTCCTGCAGGGCGGCCACCGTCCAGCCACGATCCGCCGCCAGGGGCAGGATCGCATCCAGAAGACGTTCGCGCAGGCGGTCGGAAGGGGCCATTTCTGTCATACTGATATCCTGCCACGACCGGCCCCGGATGTCGCGGGGGCCGGTCATGTGAGCTGTGGACCTCGGCTGGGGCCTGTGCTATCGCACCCGCGCTCGCCCGCCCGTTCAGGACGGGAGGCGGTAAAAATCAACGCGTTGGCTGGAGCTGCGCGCCCCGTTTGGGGGTCGTTGGCTCCATTTCGGCATTCCCGGCCCGGCCGGACATACAGATGGAGAGCGGCACATCGTTCAGATCGTGGTGCGCGACAACAACGTCGATCAGGCGTTGAAAGCGCTGAAAAAGAAAATGCAGCGGGAAGGTCTCTTCCGGGAGATGAAACGCCGCAACCATTTCGAGAAGCCCTCCGAGCGCAAGGCGCGGGAGAAGGCCGAGGCCGTTCGCCGCGCGCGGAAGCTGGCCCGCAAGCGCGCGCAGCGCGAAGGCCTCCTGCCGAAAGTATAGAGACACCCTCTCGATCAAGATCGATGGGCCGGAAGCGCGTGCCGCGCTTCCGGCCCTTTGCGTTTTGCGGCGTTGCATCTGGAGGGGTCGCTAGAGGCTGTTAGGGACTGATCAAGCGGATGGGTTTAGCGGGCGTTTATGGCACGCAAACCTTATACGACGGATGTTTCGGATGAAGAATGGGCGTTTGTCGCGCCCTATCTGGCGCTGCTGCCGGAGGAGGCTGGGCAGCGGCGGCACGATCTGCGCGAGGTGTTCAACGGGCTGCGCTATGTGGTGAAGGGCGGGGTCACCTGGCGGCTGGTTCCCAACGACCTGCCGCCCTGGGAGATCGTCTATCAGCAGACCCAGCGCTGGCTGAAGGCGGGCGTGTTCGAGGTCATGGCGCACGACCTGCGCGAGCTTGTGCGCCGCTTCGCCGGCCGCAAGGGCCAGCCTTCGGCGGTGATCCTCGACAGCCGCACGCTGCGCTCCACGCCCGAGAGCGGGCCGCGCGCCGGCTATGACGGAGCCAAGCGCAAGAAGGGCTCGAAAATCCACATCGCCGTCGACACCTTGGGCCATCTGCTCGCCGCCCATGTCACCAGCGCCAGCGAACAGGACCGCGCCCAGGTCGGCCTTTTGGCTGAAGCCGTTCAGGAAGCCACGGGCGAAAGCGTCGAGCTGGCTTTTGTCGATCAGGGCTATACTGGCGAAACCGCCGCCAACGCCGCCGCCGGACACGGCATCCGCCTCGAAGTCGTCAAGCTTCCCGAGGCCAAGCGCGGCTTCGTCCTCCTGCCGAGGCGATGGGTCGTCGAACGCTCCTTCGCATGGGCCACCCGCTTCCGAAGGCTTGTCCGCGACTATGAGCGCCTGCCAGAAACCGTCAAAGGCCTCCACTTCGTCGCCTTCGCATGCCTCATGCTCAACAAAGCCGTCTCAGCCATGGCCCAAGTCACTAACAGCCTCTAGAAAATCGAATACCCGCCATCGATCACGAACGAATCCCCCGTGTGGAAGGACGATGCGTCCGAAGCGAGATAGACGGCGACGCCGCCGAAGTCCGCAGGCTTGCCCCAGCGCCGCATCGGCACACGCGGCATCACCTTGTCAGTGAATGCGGGGTTGTCCTGCGCGCCCTGGGTCATGTCGGTGGCGATCCAGCCCGGCAGGACGGAATTGGCGCGGACGCCATAGCGCGCATGCTCCACCGCAATCGACTTGATCATTGAAACCACCGCGCCCTTGGTGGCGGCATAGGCTTCGTTACGCGCCGCGCCCTCGATGGCGGCCAGCGAAGCCACACCGATCAGGGAGCCGCCCGGATCGCCCGCTTCGGCGCGCTGCACCATGTGGCGCGCGGCTTCGCGCAGAGTAAAGAAGACCCCGTCGAGGTTCACCGACAGCACCCGGCGATAGGTTTCGGTCGGAAACTCGCGGAACGATTTCCCCGATCCGCCGATCCCAGCATTGGCGATCACAGTATCGATGCGGCCAAAGTCGCTGGCCACCTGATCCATCGCGGCGGCCACCTGCGTTTCATCGGCGACGTTTACGGCATAGGCGGCGGTCTTGACGCCCAGTGTTTTGAGGTGGGCGATCGCCTCGGCATTGTTCTTCTCGCTGGAGCCCCAGATCGCGACACCCGCCCCGGCGCGGCCCAGCGCATCGGCGAACCCCAGCCCGGTCCCGCGATTGCCGCCGGTGATCAGGGCGACCTTTCCGGTCAGATCGAAGGGCGAATAGGGCATGAGGCGTCTCCCGCTTTGATTTTTCGGCTTTCTGCCTAACTGCCCGGGGTGTTGCGTCAAGCAGTAGCCGGGCCTGCCCGGAGCTGACCGATTTCCGCCTTCAAGCCGCCCCATCGGATGTGCCAGACTAGGGCATGCTTCGTGGGCCGGATAAAAGAACTCGTTGGATGCGGTGCGCCCTCGCGGCGCTGCTGGCGGCGGCTTTGGCCGCGCCTGCGGCGGCGCAGCTTGCGCGCGGCGCCGAAAAGCGGTTGTCCCAAGCCGAAGTCCGGCAGGCGCTGCTGGGCATCGACATGGAGGGGTATTCCCCCAGTTATGGCTTCAGCTGGCGCGAGTGCATCGATCCGAACGGCGACACCCTCTACGAAACACCCACGGGCCAGATGAAGGGGAAGCTGACCATTGAGGATGATGGTTACGCATGCTTCGCGTATGAGGACGACGACTTCACCGACACGGCCTGCTTCAGTGTAAGGCGCAGCAGCAAGGCGCTCCGGTTTGACGGGCTGGCCTACGATGTGTTCATCACCACGAGGGTTATCACCGGCGTAAAAAGCTGCACCCCGCTGGATGATCTGGTAGGCTAGGGTCCATAGACGCCCAGCAGGACCAGTCCATGCCCGATGATTCCAGTCCCTCGCGCATAGCGGACGCCATCGCCCGCCTGACCGAAGCGCTCGGGCCGAAAGGCGTCTCCACAGATCCGCACGAGATCGCCCCGCATGTGCAGGATTGGCGCGGCCGCTGGAAGGGTTCGACGCCGGTTCTGGTGAAGCCGTCGAGCACGCAGGAAGCCGCCACCGCGATGGGTGTCTGCGCCGGGCTGGGTCTCGCGGTCACGCCGCAGGGCGGCAATTCCGGGCTGGTGAATGGCGGCGTGCCGTATGGCGAGGTGCTGATCTCGCTGAAGCGCATGAACCGCGTTCGCGAAGTCGATGTCCTGAACGACGCCATGACGCTGGAAGCCGGCGTCATCCTCACCCACGCACAGAATGTGGCGGCGGAAAACGGCCGCCTGTTTCCGCTGTCGCTGGGCGCGGAAGGTGTGGCCACCATCGGCGGGCTGATCTCCACCAATGCCGGCGGCGTGGCGGTGCTGCGCTATGGCATGATGCGCGATCTGGTGATGGGGATCGAGGCGGTGCTGCCCGATGGCCGCGTGTGGAACGGTCTGCGCGGGCTGCGCAAGGACAATACGGGTTACGACCTCAAGCACCTGTTCATCGGCGCCGAGGGGACGCTTGGCGTGGTGACGGCGGCGACGCTGAAACTCTTCCCGCAGCCTGCTGTAAAAGAAACGGCATGGGTCACGGTGGAGGCGCCGGCGAAAGCCGTGGAGCTTCTGGCGCGGGCCAAGGCGGCGAGCGGCGGCGCGGTTACGGGTTTCGAGATTGTTCCGGAATTCGGTCTTCAGCTTGTGCTGAAGCATATCCCCGGCACGCGCGATCCGCTGCCCAGCGCCGCGCCCTGGCGCGTTCTGGTCGAACTGTCGCTGCCACGCGAGGAGGGCGCCCGCGACATGCTGGAGGCTATCCTCGCGGATGCGCTGGAGAGCGGCCTGGTGCTCGACGCCGCCATCGCGGAGACTGAAGCGCAGAAGGCGATGCTGTGGAAGATTCGCGAGAACATCGCGGTGGCAGAGAAGGCGCACGGCAAGGCGCTGAAGCATGATGTCTCCGTGCCGGTGTCGCGCGTGGCGGAGTTCATGGGCCGCGCAACAGACCTCGTGCGCGCGCAGGCGCCGGGGGCGGACATCATCGCTTTCGGCCATGTCGGCGACGGCAACATCCATTATAATGTTACCCCGCCGCCGGGCGTGGATCAGGACAGATGGCTCGAAGGGGACGGCCTCGTCGTTACACGCGCTGTGCACGACCTGATCGGCGAGTTGAACGGGTCGATTTCTGCGGAGCACGGCATCGGCCGCCTGAAGCGCGAGGAACTGGCTTCGCGCAAATCATCCGTCGAGATGGACATGATGCGTGCGGTGAAAGCCGCGCTGGACCCGGAAGGCAGAATGAATCCGGGGCGGGTGCTTTAAAAGTGCGCCGACGAGAGCTCAAGGCGAGCAGGGCCGAAGGCGTGCGCCTCCAACGATGAACCGGCCCCGGCGCTACGCCGCCAGTGTCGTGATCACCGCGCCGCGCGGCGTCGCCACCATCGTATGCTCATACTGCACGGTGAAAGCAGGGCGGTTGGCGTAAAGCGTCCAGTTGTCGTCCTCGTCCGGCCCATCCACCGCAAGATGAGCGCCCAGCGACAGGAAAGGCTCCAGCGTAAAGACCATGCCGTCATGAATGCGGCGGCGTTCGCCGGCGTCACGCCATGTCGGGATTTCCTTGGGCTCCTCATGCAGCGCCCCGCCGACGCCATGGCTGGCGAGGTTGCGGATCAGCGTATAGCCGCCACGATCCGCAAAGCGCTGGATCGCCCGGCCCGGGGCGCCGAGCGGAGCCCCTGCGCGGACTTCGTGAATGCCTGCCCACAGCGCACGTTCGCCATTGCGGCAAAGACCGGCGAGGGCGGCATCTTCTGTCGCGGCGCCCGGCACGATGAAGCTGGCGCCGGTGTCCGCAAAGAACCCGTCCTTCTCCGCCGAGACGTCAATGTTCACGAGCTGCCCGGCGCGAAGCGTCTGATCGCCCGGAATGCCGTGAGCGATGGCCGGGAAGACGCTGATGCAGGTCGCGCCGGGGAAGTCATAGGTGATGCGCGGGGCCGACCGGGCGCCGTCGCGATCCAGCATCGCCGCGCCGATCGCGTCCAGGTCGCCAGTCGTCATGCTGGGCCGGGCGGCGTCCTGCATCGCGCGCAGGGTTCGCGCGACGATCAGGCCGATGCGCTTCAGGGCGTCCAGCTCGTCTTCCCTGGAAATGGTCATGAGGCTGCTCCGGTTACGCCTGTACTTATGGCGTCTGGCGCAGCCTTCAAGCCTTCTTGGGCGCGCCTTTGGCGTAGTAGGCGGAGGCGGGGTCCAGCGGGGACGCATCCGCCCCGGCGGCGTCGGTCACCGGCGCGACCACGACGGGGGCGACGTATTCCGGCGGTACGGGCGTCATCCGGTTGACGCCGCTGATCGCACGATCGAGCGGCCGCTCGGAAAGCCCCAACTCCTGCGCGGTGAAGGCGACAAGACCGCCAGACTTGCACAGAAGCTCCACAATGTTCTGCCGCGTCTGCAACTCCAGCATCCGCATCAGCGTCTCGACCGTCTTCGGATCGGCCTTCTCAAGCATGTCGGCAAGATCGTCGAGGTCGTCCTTGGCGTAGGCCATGACCCCGCGGGTCGCGCCATCGCCCGCGCCCGGACCTGCCGTGGAGACGGGTTCATAGGAGAAGGTCGCCTCATAGACCTTGATCCCGAGGGGCATGCCGTTCGGATGCGTCGGGTCCGGCGGGAATTCGATGTCCTGAAGCTGGCGCAGGACGCGCGCCTCGATCTCGGTCTGCTTGGCGAACACTTCCTGGTCTTCATGCTCGCCGATGGCGTTGTCGAACAGGTTTTCGACGCGGGCCCCCAGCGCGGCGCCAAAAGCGGTGATCTGGGTCGGGATCTGGATGCGCTCGACATCAAGCTGGAAGGCGATCCGCGTCTTGATGCGCAGCTGCTTCTTGTCGCTGGTGCGCGAGATGAACGGGCGGGGGGCGCAGATATGGACGCGCAGCGAGATTTCGCCCGTGCGGCGGTTCACCAGCGACTTCTCGAAATAGTCGGTTCCCGACGCGTCATGCGTGATGAAGGTGATCTCGGGCGCGTGCTTGTCTTTCAGCACTTTCACCGAGGGGTTCCAGATCGTCATCGGCGCCCGCAGCGCTCCGAAGAAGTCGCCGTTCTTCACGGTGATGAACGTGGCGTGCGCTCCGGCGTCATAGGTGCGGACCGCGCGGTATATGAGGAAGATAAGAACACCGGCCAGCAGGACGGCAAGCACTATGGCGAGAATTTCCATCAGCACGGCAAAGTCCCCACTCAACAAACCGCTCCCCACGGCCGTCCGAAGACTAGACGCAGGCGAACTTGTTCACAATTCAAATTCGCCGCAGTGCAACAGTTGTTCTGCGAGCATTTCCCCCGGCGGACGAGATTGCCGCCAACGACATGCGCGGCGGCGCTAATTTCCGGCTCCCGGTGAGGCGGCGTTTACCACGGGGATGATGGCGGCCCCGTCCGGCTGCGGGCGGTTTTGATCTGGGCGCCGCGCCTATCTAGGCATCCCGATCGCGCGGCCGGTATGCGCTGGGCGCATCAATGGAGCGCCGTCGCTTTCGATCTCGGCGGCTCTCATGCCTCAGGCCGGCGCGCTTCGCGCTCGTTGGGCGCCGTAACTCACACCCTGAAAGAGTTCGCGCCCACCCGGAGACCGGATGGGCGCGAGGAATTCAACTCGACTCTTTGGAATTCGGCGGCCTGGGGTCAGTCGGTGTACCCGTCCTGGTTCATCCCCCGGCGCAAGCCAAGAAGTGGCTGCCGAACTACGAAGAGAACCTACTTCTTCTTCGCAGGCTTTTTCGCGGCCGGTTTTTTGGCGGCGGCGGGCTTCGCTGCTTTCTTGGCAGGTTTCTTCGCGGCTTTTTTGGCAGTAGCCATTCGTTGGTCTCCTTAGAAGGTCCCTCGGACGCCGCTTCATTGTGAGCGACAGTCCAAACTGTGTTGCATCGTCTTCGATCAGAAAACCGACTCAACGAATCTGTCATACACCATCTTTCGCGTCTCGTGCAGCCGCCCTGACAAGTCTGTCGCGGATTCCCTCACCGAGTCCGTCATTCGGAATCGGCGCCACGGCGATCGCGCGATGACTCGCATCGAGCGCATGCAGCATCGCGAAGAGATTCGCCGCGGCCTCTTCGAGATCACGCGATGGAGACAGATTGAGAGTCGCAACGACGCCTTCAGGCGCCTCTCCGAAGCCGAGATAGACCTCGTCCGGCCGCACATCGAGAGCGTCGAGCCGCAGGGCGGCGCGCGGTGCGTAGTGACGCTTCAACATGCCCGGCGCGACGATCGCATGAGGGGCGTCCGGAGCGCTCAACGGCCCCGCAACCGACTCTATCTCAGCGCGCGAAAGAGCCCCTGGACGGAGCATCACGACACTCTCCCCAGTGACCGCGACGATGGTCGATTCAATGCCCGCCGCGCACGCGCCGCCATCGACGATGAGGTCGATCCTGTCGCCCAGCCCATCCGCCACATGAAGGGCTGTTGTCGGCGACAGACGTTCTGAAGGATTGGCCGACGGCGCCGCGAGCGGGCGCCCCACGCGCGAGATAAGTCCAAGCGCCGCCTCATGTTTTGGCGAACGAAGCGCGATGGTTGGCAAGCCCGCGCTGGCCAGCTCGCTGACCGGACACGACGCGGCGCGCGGCAGCACGAGCGTCAGCGGGCCAGGCCAGAACCGCATCGCGAGCGCGCGTGCGAGCGGCGAGAATACGGCGCATGTTTCCGCCATGGCGAACCCTGCGACATGGCAGATGAGGGGGTTGAAACTCGGCCGCCCCTTCGCCGCGTAGATGCGCGCCACAGCGATCCCGTTCGTCGCGTCCGCGGCGAGACCATAGACGGTCTCGGTCGGCATCGCGACGAGCCCTCCGGAGAGGATCACGGACGCCGCGCGGTCGAGATCCGCGGGCGCCGTTCCGGTGATCGTCGCGGATGCGCGCGGCGTGTCGTTCGAGCGGGTGGTCATCGCGCAAGTCTCCCGCCGTGACTCGTCATCGCGGCGCCTTCGCTGCGTCGCGAGATGCTCAAGCGGCGTGTTCGCCGTCCGATATTATGCGAATTCGCGATAAGCATTTTCACTCGCCATTGCGACTTTCGAGACACACTTTTTTCAGCGCAGCGAGCCTCGCACACGCGCGTGAGACTCGTTTTGCGGACTCACTTTGTGGAATCACTGCCGAGTCGCAACGACGTCGATGACCACCGCGACATCATCCGCGACCCACTCCTCATCGCCATCCGGCGCCGCGAGCGTGTCGCGCCCGATGCCATAGGCGAGACGCGGCATGATGATCTCCGCATGCATGCGCGCCGTGTCGCCTTCGATATCCACGGTGAACGGAAGACGCAGCGGGAACAGCTCGCCCTTCAGCGTGAGCAGCGCCGTCGCTTCGAATTCGCGCTCGCTATCCTTGAAGACGCCCTCATTCACCCGGAACACGGCTTCGGGATGCTGTGCGGTGTTGAACCAGTCGCCTTCAGTGACGTTCTCATCGAAATAGGGCTCACCTGTCGTGGCGGAACCTGTCGGGATCGTCACGCGGATGCGCGCGTCTTCGGGAATGTCGGGATCGAACTGGATCGTTGCGGTCCATGTGTTGAACCGGCCCTCAAATGGGCGGCCCATATAGGCGCCCCGGAACACAATGGAGCTCTGGGCCGGGTCGACGGTCCAGAACGGCGCGTTGGAGGCGGTGGCCTGCGCGTTGTCTTCCTGTTGCGCTGATGATGCGGGCGATCCGGCCAGCATGGCCGCCACCCCGCCTGCGGCGACGAACAGAATGGCGGCGCCAAACGCCAGGATCGCGCCCCGTCCTTGTTGCGCCGGCGGTTCCGCCTTGCCGAACAGGCCTGGGGCCATGCGCGCCAGAAGTCCGTCACGGTCCAGGAAGTGGTGCTTCACCGCCGCCGCCACATGCAGGACCAGCAGCGCGATCAGCGCCCATGCTAGCTTGGAATGAATGAACTCCAGCGGATCGTGCAGCTGCTGTTTTGTTTCAGCGGGCAGGGCGGCGAGGCCGGGAATATGCGGCCACTGGATCAGCCCGAACAACTTCGTGCCCACGCCGGCGGGTGAGGCGGACACCATGATCCACCCGCTCAGCGGCATGGCGATCATGAGGACGTAGAAAGAGATATGCACAAGCCGCGAGGCCATCGCCTGCCAGCCCGGCATGGGCGGCTCGGGCGGCGGCGGGTTCATCAGGCGCCACACAATCCGCGCGAGGCTCAGCGCAAGCACGCTGATGCCGAACGACTTGTGTAGCTGGATCAAAGCGAACTGATCCGCGCCGGGCGGCATGTCGCCCATATACCAGCCGGCGCCGATCAGCCCGACGATGGACAATGCGATCAGCCAGTGAAGCAGGATGGCGATCGCGGCGTAGCGTTGGGGTGTGACGGCAGGCATGAGCGGACTTCCTGATTGGCGCCGCAAATAGGGTCGCGGGCGGCGGACATTCTCACAATATGCGCAATTGCCGAAGCGCAGGGCGCAAGCGCGAATGCAAAGGGGGAGCCCGGACGGGCTCCCCCTGCGTTGCAAGTCGCGGTTGTCCTACTTCTGGATGAGTTCGGCTTGGACTTCGATCTTGATCTCGTCGCCCGCCGAACCGACGCCCGGCATGCCGAAATCGGAGCGTTTGAGCGAACCGGTCGCCTGGAAGCCGACCTTGTGCTTCTGCGCGCGCGGATCGTTGCGGTCGCCGATGAACTCGACGTCGAGCGTCACGGGCTTGGTGACGCCAAGGAAGGTGAGGTTGCCGGTCATCTTGCCCGTCTTGTCGCCCGTCTTGGAGATGGCGGTCGAGGTAAAGGTGATTGTGGGATGTTTGCCCGCGTTGAAGAAGCGCGGATCGTTCGCCAGCTCGGCATTGAAGTCCGAAGTGCTGGACGCCGCACGGGTCTTGGCGAAGTCGGTCTCGACCGATTTGGGATCGATGGTCGCGGTGACCTTCGATTTCGAAACGTCAGCCGGGTTGAAGTCCAGCTGGATGTCCACGCCGGTGAAGCGGGCTGTGTACCAGGACAGCCCCTGGTGCAGGACCTTCCAGGTAAGGCTGGTGTGGGTCTTGTCCACGGCATAGGCGCCGGCAGGGGCCTGGGCCAAAGCGGGGGAGGCCATGAGAGCGGCGGCGGTGAGAACGGCGATGAGGCGCATGCTTGTCTCCAGATCGAGGGACCGGCTCAGCGCCGGATGAAAGTTAATGCCCGGTGGCCAGAGACGCATCGCGCCTCACCCGTGCCGGCAAGGTGACCTGCCAGAACGACAACTTCCAGCGAGCCCGCCTAAACTGACGCATTTTTGATGCTGACGACGCAACCTGCATTGACCCGCTGGCGAACGTCAGGCCGGCCCGATAGATTGAGACTTCAGGCCCGTATATGCGGGTGAGGGAGTCGGGAATGTTTCAATCTGCGCTTGCAAAGGGTGTTTGCAGCAGTCTGGCCGCAGCCGCCCTGGCAGTTACCGCCTTCACCGGCCCCGCGCTTGCGCAAGGCGCCCAGGATGATGTTCCGGCCGAGATCTGGGACGAAATGTACTGCGTCTATGACAGCATCAGCGCAGAGAATCTCCTCACCCTTGTGAGCTTCTATTTCGAGATCGGCGATGTCGAAGAAGAAGTCGTCAACGACATCTACGGCGCGGCCCACGCCGGCTGCGGCTCCGAGTATGGCTGGAACGACGAACTGCACACGCGAGCCGAAGAGATCGCCATCATGGCCGCCGTCATCAAGGTGGTCGGCGCCGAAGTCACCGGACGGGGGCTCCGCAATATCGGCGCGGTTATGGTGATGCACGAGTCGTTGACGGACGGGGAATATGACAGCTTCTACGATGGCTCCTGGGCCGATGACGAGCCGCTGATCGCGCGCCTGCACACAGAGCTGAAGGCCGCTGGCGTGCCGGATGACGGCGTCGTGCTCGATCTGTCTCTCGCATTAGTCGAGGCGAATGTCGTCTCTGAACTCGCGACGATCGGATTTCTGGAAGAGCGTCTGCAATAGTCCCGCAACCGGCGGCGCTCAGCAGGCGTCGAACGGGTTGTACCTGACGACCAGCCAGTCGATCGCGCCGCTCGCCATGTGCTGCTCGTCATAATATGCCTTCGGCCAGATCGCGGCGCGGATCAGCACGAATGGAACCCAGTCATTCGCGACCGCCTGGCCGCTCGCGCAGGTGCGCGTCTGGGGGCCTTCGCCGGCGACAAAGCCGTAGATGCCGCCGCCCAGCACCACCAGCGCAGCCGTCAGATACAGTCCGATCACCAGCCCGATAATATCGCGCATGACGTAGCGCTCCTCGCCCGCAGTCCGTGCACACAAGCATGATTCAGGCGCCAGCGCGATCTACCGCTAGGTCATCGAGGCGCCGCGCGCTTTGCGGCGTTGCACCAATGCGCCTAGATAAAAGCAGACGGCCGGCAGGAGATGACCCCGGATGGACGGTTTCGAAGGCAAGACGGAACGCGCGCGTTACGACTATCCGTTCGCCGGGCCGCCAACGCCGGGCACGACGATGGACGTCGCGCCGGGCGTGCGCTGGGTCCGCATGCCGCTGCCTTTCTCTCTCAAATGGATCAACCTCTGGCTGCTGGAGGATGGCGACGGCTGGACCGTCGTTGATACCGGCATCCCCAACTCCGAAACCAAGGCGCACTGGCGCACCATCTTCGCCAACGAGCTACAGGGCAGGCCGGTGAAGCGCATCATTGTCACGCACATGCATCCCGATCATGTCGGTCTGGCGGGATGGATGAGCCGCAAGTTCGGATGCGACCTGTGGATGTCGCGCCTCGAATACATCACCTGCCGGATGCTGGTCGCCGATACCGGCCGCGAGGCGCCGGAGGCCGGCGTGCAGTTCTATCGTGCGGCCGGATGGCGGCAGGAAGACCTTGACCGCTATGTCAGCCGTTTCGGCGGCTTCGGAAAAGCGGTGTCCCAGCTGCCCGACGCATTCCAGCGGCTTGTCGATGCGCAAGCTATCGAGATCGGCGGGAGGACATGGCGTGTCGTGACGGGGTCCGGGCATTCGCCTGACCATGCCTGCCTGTGGTGCCCCGAACTGAACCTGTTCATCTCGGGCGACCAGATCCTGCCGCGCATCTCGTCCAACGTCTCCGTATTCCCGACCGAGCCCCGCGCTGATCCGCTGAGCGACTGGCTGCACTCATGCGCCAAGCTGAAAGCGGTCATCCCGGCGGACGTGCTGGTGCTGCCGGCTCACAACGAACCGTTCCGTGGCGCTCACAAGCGGCTCGACGCCCTTATTGCCGGTCATGAAGCTGGCATGCGCCGGATTCTCGACCGGCTGGATACGCCCCGTCGCGCTCTTGACCTGTTTCCGGCGCTTTTCGCCCGTCCGATCGAGCAGGACGTGCTGGGCATGGCCACCGGAGAGACGATCGCGCATCTTAACTGCCTGGAGGGGCGGGGGCTGATAACGTCCGGGCAGGACGGCGGGACAATGTGGTACAGCCGTGCATCTTGACGCCGGGGGGCGAGGCATAGCGTATGTCGCAGGAAATGCCCTCCACCGGGCGGCAACGTGCGTCAGCTGTGGCGTGAGGGAAGAGGCGTATGACGACCGAAACCACGACTGAGCCTCCGGTCGAGGAGAAAAAGAGTCTCGTTTCGCGCATCGTCCACGAAATCCGTGAAACGCTGATTACGATCGCGGTCTTCGTGCCGTTCTGGCTCCTGTTCTCCACATTCGTTTACGAGCTGCGGTCGATTCCCTCCGAGAGCATGGTCCCGGCGCTTCAGGTCGGCGACCGCGTGGCGGTGGGCAAGTTCGCCTATGGCTACAATCGCAACTCGGTGCCGTTCGGTATCGGCCACTTCTTCATTGGCGACGACGCGGGCAATCCCAACGAACGCGCTTTGCTGTCCGGCATGCCGAACCGTGGCGATGTCGCCGTGTTCCAGCACCCGCGCCAGAATCGCGTGATGATCAAGCGCGTCATCGCTCTCCCGGGCGACCGGGTGCAGATGCGCGACGGCCGCCTCGTCATCAACGGCGAGGAAGTCGAGCGCGAAGAAGTCCGCCGCATCAGCTATGTGCAGAGCGACGACAGCCGGATGATGGTCACCGCGATCGAATACCGCGAGACGCTGCCGGGCGAAGACGGCTCGCACCTGATCCACGAAATTCCGGACCGCCCCAATCTTCGCCAGACGCCGGTGTTCACCGTGCCGGATGGTCATGTCTTCATGATGGGCGACAACCGCGACAACTCCGAGGACAGCC
Organism: uncultured Rhizobium sp.; assembly: GCA_964550535.1. GTDB lineage: Bacteria > Pseudomonadota > Alphaproteobacteria > Caulobacterales > Hyphomonadaceae > UBA7672. The sequence goes on along the minus strand of CAZJZQ010000014.1, from coordinate 22,424 downwards.
GCGCGCCGTCCGGTCACCGCAGCACGTGGAACCAGTTCCCGGAAGCGTGGTCGCCGCGTCCGCTGGTGCTCGCCACCACGGCGGACGACGCCATCGGCTTCGTTCCGGTCGATCACCTGATCGGCCGCGCGGAGACGGTGCTGTTCACGCTGCACGCCTGCCGCAGGGCGGAAGGCGCCGATTGCGCCGCGCCGCGTCTGTGGAAGGGGCTTTGATTCTGGCGGCTGAGGCGAGTCCGGGCGCAATTCTGCGCGCCGGGGCCGCTCTTGCCGCCGCCGCCTCTGTCTCGGCTTTCTGAGAGACGGAAATACCCCGGACTTTCCAGCGCGGATCTCATTTCCTATTGACGTGGCGTGCGCTTCCGGTGACGGAGGCGGAATGAGGCGCGGGACGGCCGAGGCGATGGATTCAGTGGCGAGCGAAGGACACGCGCCGAAGGCCGATGTGCGTCCGGGACGTATCATTGTCGTGCGCCATGGACGGCCGGCGCTCGACCGCGCCGCCGGACCGCCGCTGGACGCTGTGGGTTATCGCGACTGGTGGGCGCGTTACGAGGCCGGCTCGCTGGCCGAGGGGCAGAATCCTCCGGCTGATCTGCTGCAAGCCGTCGCCGGAGACGTCATCTTCCTGTCGAGTGAGCGGGCGCGGGCCAAGGAAACCGCCGGCAAGATCGCGCTGGGCCGCCCGATCAAGCACCTGGCCGTCTTCAACGAAGCGCCGCTGCCGCCGCCGCGCTGGTCGGAGCGGCGCCGTTTCCTTCCCAAGACATGGAACATCATCGCGCGCTCGGCCTGGCTGCTGGGCCACGCCGATGGCGACGAACACGTCAAGGAAGCACGCGATCGCGCGAAGATCGCGGCTGATGTCCTGATCGAAACGGCGGTGGCCGGGCAGGGGCGCGATGTGGTGGTCGCCGCCCACGGTTGGTTCAACCGGATGCTGCGCCGGCCGCTCGCGCGCCGGGGCTGGAAGTGCGTGCGGGACGGGGGCGACTCCTACTGGTCGTATCGCGTTTACGAAAAGCGCTAGACCTCTGAATCGCGACGATTAGTGCGCGCTTGTCGCCGGGAGCGCAGGTACCTATGGTGCGCCCACCTCAGCGGAGACCGAGATGGCCACGACGGGCGCCACAAACGACATCAGCGGCATGAGTTTCGAGGATGCGCTCGCGCAGCTCGAACAGATTGTGCAGAAGCTGGAAGGTGGCGACGTGCCGCTCGAAGACTCGATCCGCATCTACGAACGCGGTGCGGCGCTGAAGGCTCACTGTGAGAAGAAGCTGAAAGAAGCGGAACTCAAGGTCGAAAAGATCGTGCTGGGCCCGGACGGCCCCGCTGGCGTGGAGCGAGCGGATGACCTTTAGTTCGATCCCGCATGAGCGCGCCTGCGCCAGCAACACACGGTGCATCCGGTGAACACCAGTCTTGACCCTCTTTACGAGCAGCGCCTGAACGAGGTGGCTGACCGGATCACTGTCGCGCTCGACCAGTTGATCCCGCCCGCCAGCGGGCCCGAGGCGCAGCTGATGCGCGCGATGCGTCATGGCGCGCTGGGCAAGGGCAAGCGTCTGCGGCCGTTCATCACCATCGAGGTCGGACGCATGTTCGGCGCGCAGGAGAAGTCGCTGCTTCGCGCCGCCGCCGCCGTCGAATGCATCCACGCCTATTCGCTGGTGCACGATGACCTGCCGTGCATGGACGATGATGACTACCGCCGCGGCCAGCCCACGGTGCACAAGGCGTTCGACGAATCCACCGCTGTGCTGGCCGGCGACGCGCTGCAAGCGCTGGCCTTCGAGATCATGGCCTCGCCCGAAACCCACCGCGACGCGCTGATGCGCTGCAAGCTGATCGAGCGGATGGCCGTCGCCGCCGGCGCCCGGGGCATGGTGGGCGGCCAGATGATCGACATGAACCCGGTCTCCGAAACGGAAGAACCGCTCCAGGTCCTGACCCGGATGCAACGCCTTAAAACCGGCGCCCTGATAACTCTGGCAGGGGAGGTCGGGGCCTTGCTGGGGGGCGCTCTGGAGCACGAGCGCCACGCCATCTCCGGTTACACCAATGATTTAGGCCTCGCCTTCCAGATCGTGGACGACCTGCTGGACGCCGAGGGAGAGGCCGAAACCGTAGGGAAAGCCGTGGCCAAGGACGAGGCGGCCGGAAAGGTGACTTTCGTGTCTCTTCTGGGCGTGGAGGGGGCCAGGGAACGGGTGCGCTATCTCGCCGCACAGGCGAAGCAGCATATGGCCTCTTTTGGCACCCGGGCGTCTTCTCTTCTTCATACGGTCGACTTTGTGCTCAATCGCCGCCACTAATTGGCCCGTAATTGGCAGATACAGACCTGTAATGAAACCGGCCACGCCCCTTCTCGACCAGATTTCCACGCCCGACGGGTTGCGTGAGCGGTCGCGGGCGGAGCTGAAGCAGGTCGCTGACGAGCTGCGCGCTGAAACCGTCTCCACTGTGTCGGTGACGGGCGGCCACCTCGGCGCCGGTCTTGGGGTGGTCGAACTGACGGTTGCGTTGCACGCGGTGTTCAACACGCCCGAAGACAAGATCATCTGGGACGTGGGCCATCAGGCCTATCCGCACAAGATCCTGACCGGACGCCGTGATCGCATCCGCACCCTTCGCCAGGGCGGCGGCCTCTCCGGCTTCACCAAGCGCGACGAAAGCCCGTTCGACCCCTTCGGCGCCGCGCACGCTGGTACGTCCGTGTCGGCCGCCGCCGGCTTCGCTGTCTCGCGCGACCTTCAGGGCAAGGACAACCGCGTGGTCGCCGTGGTCGGCGACGGCGCCATGACCGCCGGCATGATTTACGAGGCGTTGAACAATGCGGGCGGCATGCAAAGCCGCCTGGTCGTCATCCTCAACGACAACGATATGTCGATTGCGCCGCCGGTCGGCGCGCTCAGCCATTATCTCGCCCGCACCGTGTCCTCGAAGGGCTATCGCCGCCTGCGCGATCTCGGCAAGCGCGTGGTCCGCAAGATCGGTCTCGAAACGATCACCAAGAAGGCCGAGCATTCGATCCGCAACTTCAACATGGGCGGCGAACTGTTTGATGCCTTGGGGTTCTATTATGTCGGCCCCATCGACGGTCACGATCTCGACGTGCTCATCCCCGTGCTCGAAAACGTCCGCGACGTGAATGATGGACCGGTGCTGGTTCACGTGGTCACGCAGAAGGGCCATGGCTACGCCCCCGCCGAGAACGCCGACGACAAATATCACGGCGTGTCCAAGTTCAACGTCGTCACCGGCGAACAGGCGGCCGCCAAGGCCGGCCCGCCCAGCTATACGAAAGTGTTCGCGCAGGAACTGATCCGCGCGGCGGAAAAGGACGAATGCGTCGTCGGCATCACGGCGGCGATGCCTTCCGGCACCGGCCTCGACCTTTTCGGCGACCGCTTTCCGGATCGCTGCTTCGACGTCGGCATCGCCGAACAGCACGCGGTGACCTTCGCGGCCGGCATGGCGGCGGACGGCATGCGTCCTTTCGCGGCGATCTATTCCACCTTCCTGCAACGCGGCTACGACAGTGTCGTCCACGACGTGGCGATCCAGCGTCTGCCGGTGCGCTTCGCCATCGACCGCGCAGGCCTCGTCGGCGCCGACGGCCCGACCCATGCGGGTTCGTTCGACATCGGCTTCCTCGGCGCCCTCCCGGGCTTCGTCATCATGGCGGCGGCGGACGAGACAGAGCTGCAACGAATGGTGGCCACCGCGCACGTCATCGATGACGCCCCGTCGGCTTTCCGTTATCCGCGCGGCGAGGGCGTCGGCCTGCCTTTGCTTACCGATCCCCAACCGCTTGAAATCGGCCAGGGCCGCATTGTGCGCGAAGGTGCAACGATCGCCATCCTCTCGCTGGGCTCCCGCCTGCAGGAATGCCTCGCTGCGGCCGAGATGCTCGCCGCGCAGGGGCTGTCCGCAACCGTGGCCGACGCCCGCTTCGCCAAGCCGCTCGACGGCCCGCTGATCGCGCAACTCGCCCGTAACCACGAAGTCCTGCTGACGGTGGAAGAGGGCGCCCGTGGCGGCTTCGGCGCCTTCGTGCTCCATCACCTTGCGGACAACGGCCTGCTGGACGCTGGCCTGCGCGTGCGCACCCTGCATCTGCCGGATATCTTCCAGGACCACGACAAGCCCGAGAAAATGTACGAGCAGGCGGGCCTCGACGCCTGCTCCATCGCGGCGCGCGCCATCCAGGCGCTGGGGCGCGGCGACGAACGGGCGCTGAAACTGATCGCCGGCTAGAGTATCCCGCTTGCGTTGAGCGCCGAATGTCGCTTCCTTCGCACCAATGTCGGCGGGGAGGCCACAATGTCTGCAATGTCCATGAAAGCCGTTTTTGCGGCCGCTCTTCTTGCGGCGGCTTGCGCATCCGCGCCGGCGGCGCTGACGGATGAAGCCTACAAGGACGCGATGGCCGCGACTCAGGTGCACGGCGTCCCCGGCGGCGACCCCTTCCAGGAAATCCGCAATCTCACCGCCCTGATCGAGCGCAAGGATCTCACCGAAGACCAGCGCCTGCGCACGCTCTACCGGCGCGCCGCCATCCGCGCCAACACGGGCGAGGACAAGCTGGGCGCGATCCAGGATTATACCGATTTCCTCGCGAAAGCGCCGCCGGAGCACGAGTTTTTCAAGCACGCGACTGACAACAAGGCGTATGTGGAAACGCAGATGGGCCACATCAACCGGCGGCTGGCCGGCGGTCCCGATGCTGACCGCAACCAGTATTTCAACGACCTGCTGGCGAGCGGACGTCATGACGAAGCGGCAAAGTTCTTCCGCGAAAACAAAACCACGACGGCCTTTGGCGTGGAGAAGCTGAGCAAGCTGCTCTATCTCTGCGAGGGCGAGGGCTATTCAGGCCCGTCGTACACGTGGGGCTATGGCAACACGCCCACCTTCACCGTTCGCTGGTGCGACACCAAGGCGGGCTGAGGGCGAACCGCGCCTCAATTCCGGTCCAGCGCATAAAGATCCGCGTTTGCGTGACGTGAGCCCGATATCTCCGCTGCGATCATGTCAGCGGCCATGGCGCTGAACGAGATTCCGTTGCCGCCATACCCAAACGCCGCCAGCGTGCGCGTCTTTCCCGGAACGCGCCCGATCAGCGGCAGCGAGTCGGTGGTCTCTCCAAAGAATCCCGCCCATGTGAACTCCGCGCCCTCAATTGCGAGTCCCGGACAGCGTTCGCGCAGCCCTTTCAGAATGGCCTCTGTCTTCCGGGGAACAAGCGCGTCGCGCTTGGCCGCATCCATGATGTCCTCATCCTCGCCCCCTGCGACGACGCGGCCGCCGGCCGCTGAACGGAAATAGAGGTAAGGCGTCGCCGCTTCCCATACGAGCTTCGCCGTAGGCCAGGTCGCCTCCGCATGCAGCGGCGCCGTGGCCAGCGCCCAACTCGACCGTATGCGGTGAAGCCGCGCGGGCACATAATCCGGCATCTCATATCCGTTGGCGAGGATCAGCCACGACGCCTCAACCGTCA
>CAZJZQ010000014.1:9785-16909 GCA_964550535.1 uncultured Rhizobium sp. | reverse complement strand
CCGTCATGCCCTCCCGGGTCTGCACGGTAACGGCGCGCGCCGTTTCATCCTGCGTCCCGGCGGTCGCTGGAGAGATGATGCGGGCGCCCCGCGCCACCGCGGCGTTCAGCAATCCAAGCGTCAGCGCATAAGGATCGGTCTCCGCCGCGCCAGCGTATTTCAACGCCGCATCTGCTTGCAGTCCTTCGCGCGCAAGACCGTCCGCATCAAGAAACCGCCCCTCCGCGCCCATGTGCTGCCGCAGACGGTGCTCCTCGTGAAGGCTCGCCGGGTCGAGATCATTGCCGCTGAGATAGACTGAAGGGCGGAAAGCAAACCGGCAGTCAATGCGCAGACGCGCGGCCAGCTCACCGATATTGTTCACCGCCTGTCTGCACTGAAGATGAATACGCTGCGCGGCGTCGAACCCCAGCCTGTCTTCGAGTTGCAGCAAGGGAGCATCCAACTCCCATTGCAGCATCGCCGTGGAGGCGAGCGTCGAGCCGGTCGCGGGCTTCCGGCTATCGATCAGGATAACGGTCAGACCATCGCGCGAAAGCCGTTCCGCCAGAAACGCTCCCGTCACGCCTGCGCCAATAATCACGGCATCGGCGCGCAGCACGGAAACAGAAGAGGGCGGCAAGGTGGCCGGCGGCGAACGCCCGTCAGACAGCCCCTGCCACAGGCTCACGCCGGAGCGCAGGTTCCGCTTGCCGTCGTCCAGCTTTTCCATGGCGGGCTTCAGCCCTTACGAAGACAGGGCGCTCAGGCCTTTTCGGTTTCGGCGGCTACGTCCATCGGTTGCAGGGCGGCGAACACGATCTTCTTGCGTTGATCGAACCGCTTGCCCATCACCTCGGCCAGCTCCTTCGACAGCACCTTGCGGGCGCAGGGGAAGAAATCCTCTTCCTCTTCCTTCATATGGTGCTCGACGAGTTCGCACAGCGTCTTGAACTTCATCTTCCATTCTTCGCTATCGACGGGGAAGGTGTCGAGTTCCTCGATCATGCCGTTGGCCATGTGGTGTTCGTTCAGCGCCTCCATGGAGTCGCCGAACATTTCCTTCGTGCCGCGCAGGTGAGAATAGAAGACCGCTTCCTCGACCTTGTGGTGTGTCCACATGTCGAGCTTGAAGTGATCGAACAATTCCTGGCGCGTCTTCACGGCGCGGGAAGTGGTGGATTTCAGTTTTTCCATCACTTCGCGCGCAGCGTCGTGATCCTGCTTTATGCGGTCAAAGATGTTCATGTGAACCTCGCTCTGAGGCATCAATGGACGAGGATTGGCGCGGTTCCAGACAGCGCCGCATGGCCTCAGAGCTGCTTCACCATGAAAACAAGGTCCAGGCTGCGCCCGAATTTGCGGCCCACGCCACGCAAGCGGCCCTGCTCCTCGAACCCCAGAGCCGTATGAAGCGCCAGCGAAGCGGCGTTGGAGGCGTCCACGCCCCCGACCATCACCGAAAAGCCGGCGGCGCACGCCCGCTCGGCCAGCGCGGAGAGCAGAGCCCGCCCCACGCCGCGCCGTTGGGCGCGCGGCGATACATAAACGGAATGCTCCACCGTCCCGGCATAGCCGGGAAAATCCCGGAACATGCCAAAACTGGCATACCCCAGCACCCCGCCGTCATGCCCCACGGCGACAATGACGGGATAGCCGCCCGCCCGGCGTATCCGCATCCATTCCCGGCGCAGATCCACGGTCGTCTCGTTCTCGGACCAGATCGAAAAGGTGTCGCGGACGGCCTGATTATATATCGCGCAGATGCCCGCCAGATGGGCGTCCTGCGCGTCGATAATCGCGTGATCCGGGGTGTTCATGGCCTTCGCACCCTTCACTGGCGTACCGCACGGCGTTCAACGGCGCCGGCTGCTGTGTTTTGTCGCAACAGAAGTCGCGCCGCCAGTGGGTAGGAGCGTAGAAATATGCTGGTCCCACCGGCGGGGCTGTGCGATTTCAGCGTTGAAATCAAGGCAAAGGTCTTTCCGGCCCGTAGAGCAGAGGAACAGCCATGGCGGCAGACGCCCCCACCTTTCCGGTCCGCACGATCGCGGAGTGCAACGCCCTGTTGACCGCGCCCGGCGCGCGGTTCGAGCTTGAAGAGAAAATCATCGATGGCGCTGCGCTGAAGGTTTACAAGAACGCGCCGCAAACAATCCGCTCGCTAGTGCAGACCTCAAAAGGATGGGGCGAACGCGAATTCCTCGTCTATCGCGATGAGCGAGTGACCTTCTCCGCCCACTACAAGGCCGTCGCCACGCTGGCGGCCAGACTGCGTGACGAATTCGGCGTGAAAAAGGGCGACCGCGTCGCCCTCTGCATGCGCAACTATCCGCAATGGCCGGTGTCTTTCTTCGCCATCCTGTCGCTGGGGGCCATCGTGACCCCGCTCAACGCATGGTGGACGGGCGAGGAACTGGAATACGGCCTTTCCGATTCCGGCTCGAAAGTCGCGATCATCGATATCGAGCGCCTTGAGCGCCTGCGCGAGCATCTGCCTCAACTGCCCCAGCTGCGGAACGTCATCGTGGCGCGCGGCGGCGAGGACGAAGCCGACCCGCGTATCCGTTCGCTGGAAAAACTGATTGGCGGCGCCAATAGCTGGGCGAAACTGCCGGCCGCCGAACTCCCGGATGCGGATGTGCAGCCGGACGACGACGCCACCATCTTCTACACCTCCGGCACCACCGGAAAGCCGAAAGGCGCGCTGTCCACGCATCGCGCGTGCCTCACGGGATCGCTCAACTCGGCGGCGTGCCAGGCGCGGCATTTCCTGCGTTCGGGTCAACCGGTTCCGGTGCGTGATCCGGTCAACGGGCCACAGCGGATCGCGCTTCTCGCTATCCCGATGTTCCACGTCACGGGCGCCTTCTCCTGGCTTCTCCCGGCGATCATCAACGCGGACAAGGTCGTGACGGCCTACAAATGGGATGTGGTCGAAGCGCTCCAGATCATCGAACGCGAGAAGATCACCACCATTGGCGGCGTGCCCGCCATCGCATGGCAGGTGCTCGAACATCCCGAGCGTGACAACTACGACCTGTCGTCCATCGCTTTCGTCTCCTATGGCGGCGCCCCCTCGGCGCCCGACCTGCTGGCGACGATCAAGAAGCGCTTTCCCGCCGGCCTCGCCAGCAATGGCTGGGGCATGACCGAAACCTGCGCCGCCGCCTGCGTGAACTTCGGGGCCGACTACGAGATGCGGCCGGAGAGCTGCGGCGCCCCGGCGCCCGGCGTCGAGTTCAAGGTCGTCGGCGGGCAGGGCGAAACGCTCGGCGTCAACGAGGTGGGCGAGTTGTGGGCCCGTGGGCCGAACAACTGCAAGGCTTACTGGAACAAGCCGGAAGCGACCGCGAAGACCTTCATCGACGGTTGGGTCGTCACGGGCGACATCGGCCGGATCGACGAGGAAGGCTTCCTGTTCCTGCTCGACCGCGCCAAGGACATGCTGATCCGCGGCGGCGAGAACATCTACTGCATCGAGGTCGAGGCCGCGATCTATGACCACCCCGCGATCATGGACGCCTCGATTGTCGGCATCCCGCACAAGATTCTGGGCGAGGAAGTTGGCGCCGTCGTGCAGGTGAAACCGGACATGACGGTCACGGCGGACGAGTTGAAGCAGTTCGTTTCCCAGAAGCTGGCGGCCTACAAGGTGCCCGTGGAAATCCAGGTGCAGAGCGACCCGTTGCCCCGGAACGCCAGCGGAAAGATCCTCAAGAACGAACTGCGGGCGCGGTTTTCGCCTCGCGGTTGATCCCTAGAGTCTTGATTCTTCCCGCAGCCCAGGGCTCGCGGAACCGGCCCAGCATGGTGGCGTTGTTTTCCCGAATGAAACGGGGAGCTGCGCGATGTCCGCGTCCTTTATTTTCACCACCTTCTTTTCCGCGCTGACCGTGATGGCCGGCGCGCTGGCCTTTTTCTGGGTCGCGGAGGGCTGGTCCGCCGAGGGGCTCTGGCCCGAACCGGCCGTCATTGAACTTGATCGCAGCTACGGAGCCCTTCCGATGGAGGGTGTTGTGTTCGAGGAGAACCACGCCCCCAGCCAGGAAGAAATCGAACGCGACCGCCGCACGCACCAGATTTTCAGCATCTGACTGACGCAGGCCTGGCCAGCCAGAACCGAGCCAGAACCGAGATAGAAAGGAACCCCAGCCATGCGCCCGCTCGCAGCCATCGTCATGCTCATCGTGATCGGCTTCATCGGCGTGATGGGCTTCTACTGGCTCCGCGACGGCTCGCTTGAAAGCGCTGGCCGCGAAATGGACGACAATCTGGAGGCCATCGACCGCACCACGGAACCGCTTCAGGAAACCTTGAGCGATGTCGGAAAGGCGACAGAAGAAACCATCGAGCGTGCGACTGACGGCGACGACGCCACCTGATCCGCGCCCAGCCAGGATCAGATCCAGCGCTTCCCCTTCAGATAAAGCAGCAGCCCCGCCGCCAGCGCCACCGTGACGCCTACGATCACGCCGAACGACCACGGCTCGCGGGCAAACGGGATTCCCGCGAGGTTCATGCCGAACAATCCGGTCAGGAAGGTCAGCGGCAGGAACAGCGCCGAGATGATCGACAACACCAGCAGGCGCTGGCTCAGCATCTCCTGCCTCTGCCCCTCGATCTGGTCCTGCAGAACCGCCGCCCGGTCACGGATCGAATCCAGCTCCTCCGCGATCCGCGTCACGCGATCGCTGGTGTCGCGAACCTCCAGGGCCTGATCGTCGTCGAACAGCTTGCGTCCGTCGCGTTGCAACTGCGCCATCGCCTCGCGCTGGGGCAGGATGTAGCGGCGGATAATCAGGATAGACCGGCGGAAGGCGGCGAGATCGGCCGCCGTCACCCGTCCCTTGGCCGACAGCATCGTATCCTCGAACTCGTCGGCCTCATCCTTCAGCTGGTCCACGATGGGTTCGATATTGTCCATCAGCCGCGCCGCGATGCACGACAGCAAGCCGCCCGGCGATGACGGTCCTTCGCCCGCCAGCGTCTCTTCGCGCACCCGGTGCAGCGCCTTCACCGGATACGACCGCGCCGTGATCACCACGTTGGCCGTCGCCCAGATACGAACCGAAATCATGTCCTCAGGCTCGGCGCCCGGATTGTGGTTCACCCCGCGCAGGTTAAGCAGCAACCCATCCTCATAGGCCGCCGATCTTGGCCGCGTCTCCGATTGCAGCAGCGCCGCGATCACCGTCTCGTCGAGACAGCTATGCGTCTCCAGCCACTCGCGCGTGGCGTCCGCCAGCCGGTTGAAGTGCAGCCACCGCCACCCGGACGCCGGGCGCGCCGCCGTCTCGCTGATCGCATTCCAGTTCACGGATCGCGGAGAGTGTCCGGGCAGGAACTCGAACCCGAAAATGAACGCCTCGGCGTTGGGCTCGACATAGTCATTGCGCTCGACCGGCGAGATGGGCATGGCGCGAAACCCCCGCCCTCCGGCGGAATGGCGGCGGGCGGCCGATGTCTAGCGGCAGCCGCCAGGACAGGGAAGCCGCGCCGTGGACAAGCTCAGGGCAGGATGCTGGCGCATGCCACGCGATCTCCAGCCCCGCCAATCGGCTGGCTGAAATGGTCGTCCGGTCCCGCGTGGATAATCAGCGCCGAACCATTGCTGTCCTGAAGCTCGGACAGGGTCGTCAGCGTGGTGAATATCTCGGACGCCGCCGAACCGTCCTGCGCCACATGAATATTGGTCAGATCGCCATTCTCCGGTCCGTACGGATGCAGAAGCCCATGGGGCGACTCGCTGGCGTGCACATGGCCGCCCGAAGCCTCGAACGAGGCGGTGTCGGCGCACGTCCCGTTCTCGTGGAAGTGCACGCCATGCCACCCTGGCGACAACGCCGAAGGCTGCAACTGGATCACCAACAACGCGCCATGGGGCGATGCGGTGAGTTTCAACTCCCCGATCTCCTGCCCCGAATTGGAAATGATCGTCGAGGTCAGCGGCGCAGCGCCGGCGGACGCTACTGCCGGCGGCTCATCCGGCGCCGATGCGCAACCGGCCATCGCGATCAGCAAAAGGGGCGGCAGGAAACGCACGAGAGCCTCCATTACGAAATACTTGGTGTCTGGTACGTAATGGGCCAGACACCGGTCTTGTTCCGGTCAAGAGGGAAGTGGAACGGGACGCGATGACGGCTGGCGACAGGCCCGGATCAGCAAACGGAGCTCCGCGCCGGCTGGATGTGGAGCTGGTCCGGCGCGGCCTGTCTCCCTCGCGCGCACAGGCTCAGGCGGCCATCGCGGCGGCCAAGGTCAGCGTCAACGGAGCAACCGCCACCAAGCCCGGCCAGCTTGTCGGCGCGGACGCGGTGATCGCCGCCGGGGCCGCGCATCCCTGGGTGTCGCGCGGCGGCGTGAAGCTCGCTCACGCGCTCGACGCTTTCGGTCTGTCGCCTGATGGGCTGGCCTGTCTCGATGTCGGCGCCTCCACGGGCGGCTTCACGCAAGTCCTGCTCGCACGCGGCGCACGCCGCGTCGTGGCCGTCGATGTGGGCAGGGGCCAGCTCTCTGGCGTGGTGGCGAGCGATCCGCGTGTGACCTCCCTCGAAGGCCAGGACGCGCGAACCCTCACGCGCGATCTGATAGGCGAGGCCCCCGGTCTGATCGTTTGCGACGCAAGTTTTATCGGTCTCGCCAAGGTCCTGCCCGCCGCGCTCGATCTCGCCGCGCCGGGCGCGCATCTCGTGGCTCTGTTCAAGCCGCAATTCGAAGTCGGTCCCGCCCATGTCGGCAAGGGCGGCATTGTCACGGACGCGGCGGCGGCCTCGGCGGCGGCTTCGGCGCTGGAGACGTGGCTGGCGGGCAGGGGGTGGCCGGTCGCTGCATGGACGCAAAGCCCGATCCCCGGTGGCGATGGCAACCAGGAACGGCTGCTCTGCGCGGAACGAAACGCCCGTGGCCGTAACATACCTGAAATCTGAAAACTTGAGATAACCCGCTGAGAGCGCGTGCGAGCGGCGCGATGATCCCGATCGCTTTACGTTTAGGTAAGCATGACCCCGGTGTCACGGCTGAAGCGCAGGCGAAATCGCGGTGAAACCGCAAGCTGATGGGCGCCGGGATGGGGGAAGACCCTCCAGCGGGCAGTCGATGCTTGCGCGTCAACTGCCCGCCTTCGGTCAGGCCCTGGGTTGGGG
>CAZJZQ010000014.1:0-9775 GCA_964550535.1 uncultured Rhizobium sp. | reverse complement strand
GGGGGACGGGCCTGCCTCGTGAAGACCGGGCGGGTCAACGGTTTGGCGCCGCCCCGGTCTAATCCTGTTTTGTGCGCCCCCGAAAACACGTTCCTCGCAGGCTTTATAGAGCCCGCCTCGTCAGAACCGTCCGGAAGACGAGTGATCCGTTGAACCCTGCGTTTCCACGCCCCGCGAAATCACAGGTGCAGTTATACGTGGCCGTATCGTAAGGTTCAAGCTTCTAGTGACGCTTTCTGGGTGACGAGTTGTCGCAAAGGGAAGGTTGTCGCTCACATACTGGTTATCGCAACGTTATAGATAAAATTGTGAGTAAGGCTGCCTTGCCCTCGCTGGAAGCATCAGGCGGGACGTCATGCCCCGGCTTGATGCATCCATGGTAACGGCTTGCCCGTCAGCCCACTTGGCCGCGATGGCGCAGTTTGTGATCGGCGAGCACAGCGGCGACCATCGCCTCGGCCACCGGCGCCCCGCGAATCCCGACGCAGGGGTCATGGCGCCCTTTGGTGCGGATATCCGAATCCTCGCCATCCTTCGTCACCGTGCGGCGAGGCGTGAGGATGGAGGAGGTGGGTTTCACCGCGATCCGCGCCACCACTGGCTGGCCGGTGGATATGCCGCCCAGAACTCCGCCATTATTGTTGGACAGGAACTCCACGCCATTCCCGGCGCGGCGCATCTCGTCGGCGTTCTCCTCGCCGGAGAGGGCGGCGGAGGCGAACCCGGCGCCGATCTCCACGCCTTTCACGGCGTTGATGCTCATCAGCGCTGCTGCAAGATCGCCCTCCAGCTTGCCGTAAACCGGCGCGCCCCATCCTGCTGGCACGCCTTCGGCCACGATTTCGACAATCGCGCCGCAGGACGATCCCGCCTTGCGCGTGGCGTCGAGGAAGTCTTCCCATTTCGCCGCCGCGTCCGCATCCGGGCACCAGAACGGATTCCGCTCCACCTCGGCCCAGTCCCATTTCGCCCGGTCAATTGCGTGCGGCCCGATCTGCACCACCGCCGCGCGAATGGTGATGCCGGGGCCCAGAACAATCCGCGCCACAGCGCCGGCGGCCACCCGCGAAGCCGTCTCGCGCGCCGAAGACCGCCCGCCGCCGCGATAATCGCGCACGCCATATTTCTGGTCATAGGCGTAATCGGCATGACCCGGCCGATAGCTGTCGCGGATCTCCGAATAATCCTTGGACCGCTGGTCCGTATTCTCGATCAGCAACGAGACCGGCGTGCCCGTGGTGACCTGGCCGTCCGTGCGGTCGTCAGCGAAAACCCCGGACAGGATCTTCACCTTGTCCTCTTCCTGGCGTTGGGTGACGAAGCGCGACGTGCCCGGACGGCGGCGATCCAGCCAGGGCTGGATATCCGCTTCCGTCAGCTTCAGGCCCGGCGGGCACCCGTCGATCACACACCCAATGGCTGGCCCGTGGCTTTCGCCCCAGGTCGTCACGCGGAAGAGGTGGCCATAGGTGTTGTGCGACATGGGCACCCGTTAAGCGCAATTCCGGCGTTTTGAACAGCCTTCAGCCCTTGGGTTTCGTTTTGGATGTGCTGATCAGCGACGCCAGAATGGCCCCGCCCACCAGCACCAGCGTGGCGATCAGCGACCAGTGCGCCTCAATATACGGCGCCAACTTGAGCTGCTTGTTGAGCAGGAAGTTCCAGACGATTTTCCCGCCGATCAGCACCAGAACGGCCGCCAGCCCGACCTTGAGATATTTGAACCGGTCCGCCGCCGCCGCGAGCATGAAATACAGGGACCGCAGGCCAAGGATCGCAAAGATGTTCGACGTATAGACGATGAACGGGTCGCGCGTGACCGCGAAGATCGCCGGCACGCTGTCGATGGCGAAGATGATGTCCGCGATCTCGACCGTAACCAGGGCGAGCAGGAGCGGCGTGGCGTAAACCACCATCTTGCCGGATGCGTCGGGCAGGCGGGTAAGGAAGTGGTGGCCATCGATCGTCTTCGTCACCGGAATGACCCGCTCGACCAGCCTGATCATCCACGCGGGATCGGGCGCTTCTTGCGGCTTTGAGGCGGACATGAGCATCTTCACGCCGCTGAAAATCAGGATCGCCGCAAAGATATAAAGCACCCAGGTGAAGTTGTTCACGATGGCGGCGCCCGCGCCGATGAACAGCGCCCGAAAAACGACGGCGCCGATAATGCCCCAGAACAGCACCCGGTGCTGGTACTTCGCGGGCACGGCGAAGAAGGTGAACAACATCGAGATGACGAAGATGTTGTCGAACGCCAGCGCGGTTTCGAGCAGATAACCCGTCAGGTACTGCACGGTCGCCTGCGTGTTCAGATTCCCCGTCGTGTCGTAGTGCGCGGGATCCGGTTCGTAGAAAAAGTAGATATAGCCCGCGAACGCCATGGCGCAGGCCGCGAAGCAGCCCCACATGATCGCGCTTTTGGCGGCTGAGATGCGTTCGTCCTTGTTGTTGATGACGGCGAGGTCGAGCCACAGCACGAACGCCACAAAAAAGAGGAAGGCGGCCCACAGCCATACGGGCTGACCGGCGAGTTCGCCGAGCATATTGATGTCCATTGTATCCATCCGGTCCACTGCGCCGCGTCCGCGCAACGAGGGCTTTGCGCCCTTCGGAGTCCGACATCGCGCAAACCGCCGTTTGCGCCAGAGGGGCCCGGACCGAAGTCAGACCGCAAAAATGGCGGCTCGCGCGCATTTGGCAAGCCCCCTGCGAGCAGGTCTGTTCCCCGCTTGCGCAGCCCGCCAGCCCGATCCCGCACTGGCGCGCCCCGGAACCGCTCGATAATGTCCCGCGGGATTTCCGGAGAGCGTACGCCATGACCTATAATTTCAAGGGCAAAACCGCCGTCGTCACCGGCGCCAGCCGCGGCATCGGCGAGGCCATCGCCCGCACGCTCGCCGCCGATGGCGCCCGCGTCGCGCTGGTCGCCCGCTCC
This sequence comes from uncultured Rhizobium sp., assembly GCA_964550535.1. Classification (GTDB taxonomy): domain Bacteria; phylum Pseudomonadota; class Alphaproteobacteria; order Caulobacterales; family Hyphomonadaceae; genus UBA7672. Next base: position 6,837 of record CAZJZQ010000014.1, on the reverse strand, counting down.
GCCGATAAACTCAAATCGCTGGCCGCCAGCCTCCCCAACAACGCCGTCGCCATCGAAGCCGATATGGCCTCGCCGGACGGCTGGAAGACCGTCGCCGCCGAAGCGCTCGCCGCGTTTGGCGACATCGACATCCTCGTCAACAACGCCGGCGTCAGCGCCGCCCAGCCGATGGGGCAGGTGACCGCCGAAGGGCTCGACGGCACGCTCAACGTCAACGTCCGCAACCTCATTCTGCTCACCGACGCGCTGTCCGCCTCGCTCATCAAACGCAAGGGCGCGGTGGTGAACATCTCCTCCGTGTCGTCCTTCTCCGGCGCGGTGGGCCAGATCGCCTATTCCGCATCGAAGGGCGCCGTGAACGCCTTCACCCGCAACGCCTCGATCGACCTCGGCCGCGCCGGCGTGCGCGTGAACGCGGTGGCGCCCGGCGTCATCGACGACGGCATGTGGTCCACCGCCTTCTCCAAAGGCCTCGACCGCGACAAGACGCTTGAACGCATGGGCCGCCTCGTCCCCCTCGAAAAGCGCTGGGGCTCGGCCCAGGAAATCGCCGACGCCGTCGCCTTCCTCGCCTCCGGCAAAGCCGCCTACATCACCGGCCAGACCCTCCGCGTCGACGGCGGAATGATCGTATAGGCCGCTTGCGATGTGGGGGATCATCGAAGAGTCGGTTCGGAACGGGTGGCTTGCGTTTCCCGTTTTCATGGCTGGTTTCCTGCTCGCCTTCTGGCCGCGGCTCGCGCCGTTGGTCAGCCGTTCCGGAGTGGCGCTGGCGGTCATCGCTTTTGCGATTGTCGTCGCCTATTTCGCCGGACCATATCTCATGGGCTTGGCCTTTGGCGGGTGTTCCACCGCGACGGGGCGCGCGGCCGTTCATGTTTGGGTTTACGCGGGAATGGTTTTGTGCGGCGCGCTGCCCTTCATGGCCGGTGTTCTCACGCATAGGCTCTGGAGCATTTCCCCATGGGCGGCAGCCGGCGCTGCGCCGCTGCTTGCCGTTGGGGCCTGCGTGGCGTTTTACGTGGGGACCTTCGCTTTCGCGATGACCGCCGGATACGGATGCCTGGCCCCGGCGTGACGGTCGAAAGCTTCCCGCTGTTGTGATGCCGGGATGCTGGACTTGTCAGAATATCTGTAGCTTCCTCAAACTCTTCATTCTGGGGATTATTCCATGCGCGCTGTTCTTGCTTCCGCCGCCGCCGTCGCGATGCTGGCCGCCGGCCTCTACGCCTCCGCCGACCCGCCCAGCGCCGAGAAAAGCGCCGCGCTCATCGCCGCCGCCAAGGCGAACCAGAACCTGAAAGCTGTTCCCGCGCCGCAGGGCGGCTGGCCGGCCAACACCCCCTACGCGATCAGCATGGATGGTCTGATGGGCGGCCAGGTGCCGATGTCCGCCTTCAAGGGCAAGGTCGTGCTGGTGGTCAACACCGCCTCCAAATGCGGACTGACGCCCCAGTACGAAGGCCTCGAAGCCATCTACAAGGCGCACAAGGATGAAGGCCTCGTCGTGCTCGGCGTGCCCTCGGGCGACTTCGCGGGACAGGAACTGGCCGAGGCGGAAGACATCGCCGAATTCTGCCAGGTCAATTTCGGCGTCACCTTCCCGATGACCGCCAAGAACCACGTGAAGGGCGCCGAAGCGAACCCGCTTCACAAATGGGCCACCGCCCAGCTGGGCGACAGCGCCACGCCGAAATGGAACTTCCACAAAATCCTGATCGGCCGGGACGGCAAAGCCATCACCGCCTTCGACTCCGCCACCAAGCCCGACGCCCCGAAGGTCGTCGACGCCGTGAAAGCCGCCCTGAAATCCTGACCCTTATGCGGAGGGCTCGGTTGGGCTAGAAAGCGCCCATGACCAAGCCCTCCGACACCATCCCCCCCACGCCCTCCGCCGACGAGTATGCAAAGGCCGCCGCCGCGTCGCCTGATGACGGCGCGTGGTTCACGCGCACCGATCCGTTCGCGCTGTTCGCCGAATGGCTGGAGGACGCGAAAAGGCAAGAGCCCAACGACGCCAACGCCATGGCGCTCGCCACCGCCGACGAACTCGGCATGCCCGATGTGCGCATGGTGCTGCTGAAGGACGTCTCGCCCGCAGGCTTCACTTTCTATTCCAACGCGCAAAGCCGGAAGGGCATGCAACTCGCCGAGAACCCCGTCGCCGCGCTCTGCTTCCACTGGAAAAGCCTGCGCCGCCAGGTCCGCATCTCGGGTCCGGTCGAGGATGCGGGCGAAGCTGCCGCCGACGCCTATTTCGCCTCACGCGCCAAGGACAGCCAGATCGGCGCCTGGGCGTCGGAACAGTCACGTCCCATGTCAGGCCGCTTCGAGCTTGAGAAGCGCATCGCCGCCGCCGCGCTGCGCCATGGGGTAGGGAAGACCCCACGTCCGCCCCACTGGCGCGGCTGGCGCGTCACCCCCACCCGCATCGAATTCTGGCGCGACCGCCCCTTCCGCCTCCACGACCGTCTCGAATTCACCCGGACCGCGGTGGACCACCCCTGGGCGACGCAGCGCCTGTATCCGTGATCGCCAGCGCAATCTGACCCGCCACACCCGCCGCCCTAATTCCTCCCCCGCAAAACGGCGGGCTGAGCCGCATCGCGGCGACCGCGCGAAGGGCCGGAGAGGGGCGAGTCCCAGGGGGATTCTTCCCGCAACGGCCGCACCAGCCGAAGGACAGATTGGAAGCCCCGGAAAATCTTCCCCAACCAATTCAACTCACTGCGCGCAATCCGCCAAACCAAAACACCGGATAGACCCGATCTTCCCCGCCGGAGACTCCCGCCGCTCCATTATCGCTCCCGACGTTCGAGACACAGACAGGAGCAAATGGATATTCTCGCCCGCATCGCCGCGCTGATTGCGCCGCTCGCCCCCGCGCTGGGGCTGGAGCTGCTCGCGCGTTTCTTCGCGGGCCTCGTCCTCGACCGCTTCGACAAATCGATGGATCGCGCGGATGCGATCGAGAACCTTCACGCCCGCCAGCTTTTGCTCACCCGCCACATGCGCGCGCTGCACATGCTGCTGCGCATCGCCGAACAACTCGCCGCGCTCTCGGTGTGGATGCGTGCGCAGGCGAAGCTCGGCCGCGTCCATCTCCGTTTCCATTTCCACATTCCCGAGATGACCGTCTCGCCCCCGCCAGGCGCCATCCTCGCCCGCCTCGAAAGTCTCGCGCGCAGATTCGCCCGCATGGACGAGGACGCCGATGCGCTGGTGAACCAATGGGGTGGCGTTGCGCTCATCCGCCTGCTGCGCCAGAGCGCGTCAGCCATCTCCCTCGATTCCATCGGAGAAGGAAAGGCGCCTGCACCGGCGTCCCTTTCCTCCTCTACGCACGTCGAGGAGGTGGATCGCCGCGTCTTCGCGGCGAGACGGCGGGGCCACCCCTCTCAACAGGCCCCCCGTTCCAACCCAACCCACAAACCAGAAAAACCCGCCTCGCAGGCTCCAACCGGCGAGATCGCGGGCGTATGCGTTTCGCCTGCCGGCGACAGTCCCCTCCGCGTCACTCTCGCCAAGCTTGGCGGGGAGGGCGGCGTCTGGCAGGATTCTCTCAAGTGAGTCCGGCGGGACTAGGGACCGGGTCGAGGGAGAATTCCATGATGACGTTGAAACGCATCGCCGTCGCCGTGGCGATGTCCTTTGCCTCCGAGGGCGCGATCGCCCAGCAGGCTCATTCCGAAGACTGGTGGAATTCGAAATACGGCGAAGAAGACACCATCGGCGCCCTCAACAACCTCTCGCCGCAGATCGTCAAGCAGGCGGCGAAACTGGTGAAGACCGGCAAGACCTATCCGCTCGGCGTGAAGACAGGTCCAGAAACCCCCGCTTACGGCGCCCGCACCTACACGGTCGAGCGCACGCCCGGCCCCGGCGCCGACTTCACGCCCAACGGGTCGCAACGTGTGACCGCTTTCGACGAGCGCGTCACCACCTCGATGGGCATCGGCACGCAGATCGACGGCCTCGCCCATCTCGGCGTCGACCACCACTACTACAACGGCATCACCGGCGCCGAAATCGCGGGCTCCCGCATCCTCGATCTCGCCAGCATCCCGCCCATCGTGACGCGCGGCGTGCTGATCGACATGACGAAGCATTTCAAAAAGCCGATGCTGGAAGTCGGCGACGTCTTCAACCGCGCCGAGATCGAGGCGGCTGCGAAGGCGCAGAAGGTGAAGATCCGTAAGGGCGACGTCGTACTGTTCCACACCGGCTGGCTCGGCATGGCTGAAACGAACCGCGACCTCTTCCGTAGCCAGGAGCCAGGCCTCGGCGAAGACGGCGCGATCTGGCTGGCGCAGCAGGGCGTTGTCGCCGTCGGCGCGGATACCGTCGCGCTCGAAGCGCTGCCGTCGCCGCCCGGCAAGCAGTTCATCGTGCACCAGACGCTGCTGGCGAAACACGGGGTGCACATTCTGGAGACAATCAATACGCACGAACTGGCAAGGGACGGCGCGAAGGAATTTCTGTTCGTGCTGGGCCAGCCCCGCATGGAGGGTACGGTCCAGATGATTATCAATCCCGTCGCCATCCGTTAGGGCCGCCGCCAGCGATGACGCTCGACAAGCTCAACGCTTTCTGCGCATCGCTGCCCGCGACGTCGCACGGTGTGCAGTGGGGCGGGGCGGACGTGTGGAAGGTCGGGCCGTGGACCGGCGGCAAGGTGTTCGCCATTGCTCATTACAACGCCGTGAGTTTCAAGGTTTCCGACATCGGCTGGGAGGTCCTGCGCGAAGCCAAAGCCTGCCGGCCCGCGCCTTATCTCGCGTCACGCGGAATGAAGTGGATACAGGCCGATTTGCGCGGCGGGCTCCCGGCGAAGGAGTTGCGCGAATACCTTGCGGTATCACGCGATTTGGCTAGCGCGGGCCTCACGAAAAAACTGCGCGCGGAGCTTGGCGTGTGAGTCCCGGACGAAGCGTAATGACGGATACGCCATTGTTCCGGTTCTGGACTGCTTGATGCTTGGGCGTCATCGTGAAAAGACGAATCAATCTTGCCGTCCTGCCTTCCCTGATGGATGTGCGGTGACATGCTCTGTTTTTGAATCAGTGGTGAGGGCGTGGGAAAATGGGGAAGGAACTCCGCAGCCATTCGATGCTTGCTGAGCCGCTCCCCAGAGCCCTGAATGATGATGAAGCCGTGGACGCCGCGGTTTCGCCGATCCTCCCGCTCTTACCGCCCGCGCCTGCCAGGATTATCGACATCGGCGCCGGCGCTGGCCGCGACGCCGCTTTGCTCGCCGGCATGGGCTACAGCGTGCTGGCCGTCGAACCGGTGAACTCGCTGCTGCGCGCCGGGATGGCCAAGCATCTCGATCCCCGCATCGCATGGTTGCAGGACAAGCTGCCTCTGCTCCCGAAAGTCGCGGGCCGTCACGAACCCTTCGATGCGGCCCTGCTGTTCGGCGTGTGGGGCCACCTGAACGTGGATGAGCGCGACGCTGCGCTCTCCACTCTCTCGACCCTCATTGTCTCCGGCGGCGTTATCCTTGTCTCGCTGCGCACCGGCCGCGACGAGCCGCATTCGCCCAAAGGGCTCGCCGCCGTTCCCGAGATTGTCGAGATGGCCGCGCGCCACGGCCTGCGCTGCATCCTGAACACGTCTGGCGCAGCGCTGAGGCCCAACGACCCCGCTGGCGTCTGGCGCCAGCTGGGCTTCCGCACGCCTTAGATTTCATCGCAGCAGAGACGGCCGAAACAGACAGGCCCGCCGGTTGGGGCGGGCCTGCTGCATAATTCTGGATTGGAGATGCGATTAGGAGAGGCGCTTCGTCAGGGCTGCGTGCTGCTCCCAAAGCGCCTTCGGCATGTGGTCGCCGAATTTATCGAAGAAGGCAGGAATCAGCGACGCCTCATCGCGCCAGATTTCCTTTTCGACGCCCAGCAGCAGATCGAGCTGTTCGTCAGTCAGCGTCAGGCCGGAAACGTCCAGGGCGGACTTCGCGGGCACGCGGCCGATCGGGGTTTCTACCGCGGCTGCCGTGCCTTCGAGGCGTTCGACGATCCATTTCAGGACGCGGCTGTTCTCGCCGAAGCCCGGCCACACGAACTTGCCGTTCTTGTCTTTGCGGAACCAGTTCACGAAGAAGATCTTCGGCAGCTTGGATTTGTCCGGAGCATCGGCGCCGATTTTCAGCCAGTGGCCGAAATAGTCCCCCATGTTGTAACCGCAGAAGGGCAGCATCGCGAACGGGTCGCGGCGCAGTTCGCCCACCTTGTTCTCGGCGGCGGCGGTGCCTTCAGAGGCGACGGTCGCGCCCATGAACACGCCGTGCTCCCAGTCGAAAGCTTCATTGACCAGCGGAACCGCCGAAGCACGGCGGCCGCCAAACAGGATCGCGGAGATCGGAACGCCGGCGGGGTCTTCCCACTCCGACGCGATCACCGGGCACTGGCCGGCGGGGCAGGCGAAGCGCGCGTTCGGGTGAGCGGCCGGCTCGCCCATGGCCGGCGACCAGGCGCGGCCGCGCCAGTCGGTCAGGCCTTCCGGCGGTGTCTTGGTCAGACCTTCCCACCAAACATCGCCATCCGCTGTCAGAGCGACGTTGGTGAAGACGGTGTTGCGATCGCAGCTTTCCAGCGCGTTGCGGTTGGTCTCGGCGGAGGTGCCGGGCGCCACGCCGAAGAAGCCGGCTTCCGGGTTGATGGCGTACAGCCGTCCATCGGGGCCGAAACGCATCCAGGCGATGTCATCGCCAATCGTCTCGGCCTTCCAGCCTTTCAGCGTCGGCTCAAGCATGGCGAGGTTGGTCTTGCCGCAGGCCGACGGGAAGGCCGCCGCGATAAACTTCACGACGTTTTCCGGCGAGGTCAGTTTGAGGAT
>CAZJZQ010000013.1:16499-39010 GCA_964550535.1 uncultured Rhizobium sp. | reverse complement strand
AGTTGAGCACTTGCTAAAACGTCAGACGCCAATCGCCTTCCAACACCCTCAGCATTGCGCGAGCCGGACTTCACCCTTCTGACCGCAACACCAATCACCGCCCTGACATCTGGAAGCTTTGAGGCCTTCAAGACCTCCCTCGATCAGGGCGAGGCCATTATGGGGGTGAATGCGAGGGGTAGGAGAAATCGGGCTCTATCCTGCGTTTTTGTTTCGCGGATTTCGGCGAAGGGGTTGAATTGGTTGGGGAAGAAAAATCTCGCGGTTCAATCTGTCCTTCGGTTTGGCGCCGGTGAGTGCGGGGACTCTTCGCCCGCTTGCGGGGGAGGAGTTAAGTTAGGGCGGTGGGAACGGTAAGGCCCTATCCAGCGAACAGTTGGTCAACCCAATCGGCGACGATCCGGGTGGCGGGGCCGTAGTGGCCTTCGGTGAAGATGCGGGCGTTGGCGGAGGGTTCGAGGTTGAGCTCCACCGTGCGCGCGCCGGCCATCATGGCGTCCTGTACAAAACCGGCGGCGGGATAGACTTCGCCGGACGTGCCGACGGAGACGAAGAGATCGCAGCGCGCGATGCGTTCGCCGATCTGGTCCATGAAATACGGGATCTCACCGAACCAGACGACGTCGGGGCGCAGGCCGCCCTGGAGGCCGCAGCGCCAGCATTCGGTTTCGATGAAGAGGTCGTCGTCCCACGCGCCGCGCACGCCGCAGGAGGAACAGACGACGGAGGCGAGTTCGCCGTGCATGTGGGCGATGGCTTTGGAGCCCGCCTTTTCATGCAGGTTGTCGACATTCTGGGTGACGAGCAGGAAATCGCCGCCGCGCGCGGTGATGCCGGCTTCGAGGCGGGCGAGCGCGCGATGGGCGGAATTGGGCGCGGCGTCTTTCAGCGCGGCGCGGCGCTGGTTGTAGAAATCATGCACCAGCACCGGATTGCGCGCGAAACCTTCGGGCGTGGCGACGTCTTCAAGGCGATGGCGGGTCCAGATGCCGTCCTTGTCGCGGAATGTGCCCATGCCGCTTTCAGCAGAGACGCCCGCGCCGGTGAGAATGACGATGCTTCTGTGGTTCATGACGCCCACCCGATCCGTGGATGGGACTTAGGCTCGCGGTGGGAGGATCGCAACCGCCAGCGGATGGCGGCGCTGTTTGGGCCGCTGTTTGATCAGCGGCCGAAATCGATCAGGAGGGCGCTTTCGCCGCCAGCCAGCATGACTGTGCAGCCGGCGAAGAAGACCGCCACGATCGCGAAGATCACGACGCGGCCGATGGTTCTGGAATTTGCGCCGCCGTCCATATTCGTCTCGTCCTGTCCTGCGCCTGCTTCTTGTGCCGGGCCTCTTGCGGGCCTCCGGGAAGATACGCCGGAGACCGGGCCCCGGTTTCATCTTCCGTTCATGGAGAGGAAATTGCGCCGGTGGGCGTAGTTCGGCGTGTTCTGGGCATATTCCGGACGAAATACGGCGGGGCCGCCGCAATGCGTGCCACTGCCGCGTAAAACGGGGTTTCCTGTGTGTCCGCCGCGCAACGGCGCCGGGGTCATTTTTCCGGGAGGAAAGGCATGGTAAACAACCGCTGAATGGGTGTGGGATCGCCCCGGGCGACAGCGAGGAAAGCGTGATGGTGCGGAAACCGGCGATGCGATGGCTGGCGGTTGGAGGATTGATTCTGGCTGTCGCGGCGTGTGACGCGGTCAACGAACGGCTGGCCAAGCTGGGCGAACTGACCGGCGGAGTGATGGACCAGGTGGGCGGCGGGGATGGCGGAGCCGCTCCGCCCCTGGCTGAAGACTTGCTGGCCGCTGCGCCGCTGGAGGCGCGCGCGCTGTTCGGGGTGATGCAGGCGCCGGTGGAGGACACGCCGGTATCGCTGGAAGAAGCGATCCAGGCGCAGAGCTATTTCGTCGTCGGGTCGGTGATCGCCAAGCCGAAGACGCAGATCGCCGAGCCGGTGGTTGATCCGGAGTCGTTCGATATCGCGGCGGCGACAGCCGAAGCGCCGGCGGCCCCTCCCCCGCCGCCGCCCGCGCCAGCCGTTGCGCCGGATACTGCGCCGCCAGCGGAGACAACCGAGGCGCTGGAGATTGCACCGCGTCCGCTGCTGCGTGCGCAGACGCCGAACCAGCTGCGCCGTCAGGCCGAAACGGCGCCCAAGGCGCTGGAGCGCGATATCGCCAAGACGGGCGCGCGTATCAATGAACAGTCGGTGAGAAGCGCCCGCCAGTCCGCCGAGGAAGTGAAGCGCGCCGACAGCCAGTCCGCACAGCGCATCGGCGACGAGATCGCACGCAAGGCGCTGGACGGTGCGGCGCCGGTGCCGAAAGCGATGTCGATCCGGTCGAAGCTGGATGTCGATGCGGCGTTGACGGTTCGCGAGCGCGCCTATTCCAAGCTTGAGCAGATGGGCCTCAACGGTGTCGTCATACCGGAAGAAGGCGGCGTGATGAAGATCGAGATCGCGGTGGCGCCGGCGCGCTTTCCGCTGAAGCCAAACCTTGGGCGGGTGGATGCGATGCGCCAGCGCGTGGCGCCGCAGCGTGAGGCGCTGGCCGCGGAATGCGACCAGCCCGCCGCCGCCGCGCGCATCCGTCAGGACGCGGTGCTGGCCACGGAATGCGTTGTGAAAGCGTTGCGCGAGACGGGCGATTACGAGTTCGTGGAGAAGGACTACATCTTCACCAACCAACTGCTGCGCAAGCCGAAACCCGTTGCGCAGACGGCGATTGGCGTGACGCCGAACGATCCGCTGTTCGGCCTGCAATGGCACTTCAAGGACCAAGGCACGGCGGCGGGCCAGTCTGCGGGCGGCGCGGGCTTTGGCAATTTCTGGACGCGCGCGAAGCTGACCGGGTCGCGGTCGGTGACGGTGGCGGTTGTCGACACCGGGCTACAGCTGAACCACCCCGACATCCAGGGTTCGGCCAATGTCGCGCAGGGCTATGACATGGTGTCGGACCCGCTGATGGGGAATGACGGCGACGGACGCGATGCGAACCCGCACGATCCGGGCGACCGTTGCGACCCCAACGATCCGGCATCCGCGGACACGTTCCATGGCACGCACGTGGCGGGCACGATCGGCGCGGCGGCCACCGATAACGCCAGCGGCGTTGCGGGCGGCGCGTGGGACGTGACCATCGTTCCGGTGCGGGCGCTGGGCCGTTGCGGCGGGCGGTTGTCGGACATCAACGACGCGATCCGCTGGGCGGCGGGCACGGTGCCGGCGCGCGATACGGGCGGCGCGGAAATCTGGAACGAGAATCCGGCGGACATCATCAACCTGTCCATCGGCCTGTTCGAGCCGTGCCCCGCCTCCATGCAGGCGGCGATCGACGATGCGGTTGCGGCGGGCGCCATCGTGGTGGTCGCGGCGGGCAATGCGCGCGTCGATACGAAATACTTTGCGCCGGCTTCGTGCCGGAACGTGATCCCCGTCGCGGCCAGCGATGCGCGCGGCATGCTGACGCCTTATTCGAACTTCGGCGCCAATGTCGCGATCATGGCGCCGGGCGGCGACATGACCCGCGATGACGATGGCGACGGCCGCCCGGACGGCGTCCTGTCCACCAAGTTCTCGACCAACTGCTACGACCCGGCGAAACCGGACACGCAGGTGACGCAGTGCTATTATGCATATGAGAACGGGACCTCGATGGCCGCGCCGCATGTTTCGGCGGCGCTGGCGCTGTTGAAAGCGAAGTTTCCGTCGGCGGTGCCATCGGAGCTGAAAAGCCGGTTGCTGGCGGCCTCTTCGGCGCGCACGGCGTTGCAATGCTCAGGAAAATGCTCGAATTATCCGGGCACGGAGGCGATCCCGGGGCAGGAAGGCATGTGTTACCGGCCCTGCGGCGGCGTGATGCTGAATCTCGGCAAAGCGGTTCTGGAGTAGCGGGCGGTGACGGGAACAGCTCCGGCGGCGTGGCGTTTTTTCGTCACCGGCCCTTCCCGGCAGAAAGGGAGGACGTTCGTGAGTGAAGCCAGCCATGGCCGCATGAAGGCGGCTGCGCCTGCTGTGGGAGCCGCCGCCCTGGTGGCCTCCATTCTGGCGGTGTCGATCGCCACGGGCATCGAGAAGGATGGGCGGCCCGCGCCCATTGCGTCTGCGCCCCAACTCGCGGATACGCCTGCGCCGTCTCAGGGCCAGCCGGGCGGATTGCCGGGCGTTGCGTCCGATCAGGGCGTGCCGGGCGCGCCGAACGTACAGCTGGGCGTCGAGATCGTCGTGAAATTCAAGGACGACGCAAAGGTGAAGGACATCACCGACGCGTTCTGGAAAGATCAGGCCGACGCGCGCAAACGCTTCGAGGCTTTCCGGTCACGCAATCCGGCTTTCGCCGGGCTGAGGCTTGACCGCGTGACCTATTCAAATGAGCTGGTGCTGACGGGCGCGGGCTCTGAAACGCCAGCGGCGCTGCGCACGCTGGCCAGCAAGCTGGGCGCCCTGCCCGAGATTTCCTACGCCGAGCCGAATGCAACGGCTCATCCTGGAGGACAATGATGAGAGCTTCTGTGCTGGCCCATGCCGCAATGGCATGTGTGATCGCGCTGGGCGCGGCGGCGTGTCTTGAAGAGGGCGAAGCTCCCGCTCCGGCGGACGCGGTGACCGGCTCCGCGCCTGACGAACAGGTCGCGCAGGTGCAAACGGCGGGACCGCCGAAAGTGGAAGGCGAGATCGACTGGGAAGCGGCGCGCACAGCACGGTCGCAATCCAATGTGACGGACGCCAATGTGCAGATCCAGTCGGCCACAGGCGCCCCGGCGCCCGTGCCGATGCTGCTGCCTTCGGGCGTGGTGATGGCGCAGAACGCACGCCCGCCCGCAGTCGTGACAACGGCGGACGGGTATTTCGCGAACTATCAGACGCCGCGCTACGACGCGATCGTGAACGGCACGAAGACCGCCTACGATTCGGGGGCGCCGGCGGGTGATCGCGAAGCGATGGTGTTTTCGACAGGGGAAGGCGCGGCGCAGCTCGCCTTCTCGCGCTTTGGCGCGGATTATCTGATCGAGTTTGAATGCCGCGTCATGGATGATGGCGAAAGCTGCATCACCGAGGCCGAGGCGCGTGAATTCGCCGACAGCCTGTTCGTGGCGCAGACACAGTAGGCAGACGGGTTCTCTGTAGGGTGAGGCCGGATTGTCCGGCGCGGGCGGGAGGCGAGCCGTGATGTTCCTGGCAAAGACGTTCAAAGCCAAGACGGGCAAAGCGAAGAGCCGGATCATCCTCGCGGCTTTGCCCGTGGCCCTGCTGCTTGGAGCATGCGACGCGGCCAGTGTTGTCCTGTGGCCTTGGGTGGAAGTGACGGGGGAGTCATCCGCCGATGCGGGCGCGGGCCTGCCGCCGCCGCCGCTGACGCCGGTTGATCCGCTGGACCCGGACCGCGTGAACCCGCCGCCGCCGGGCCCTGCCGGGCCGCAGGAGGAAACGCCGACCATCGAGAACCCCAACGCCAATCCCGGCGCGCCCGACGAGGGCACGCCGTTCGTGGAAAAGCCGGAAGACCCCGCCGTGCCGATCAGCGACACCACGCCGCCGGTGAGCGCGGAGACGGGCGAACCAATCGACCTGCCGCCGCCGCCGTCCGAGGGCGAGCCCACGGCGCCGCCGCCGGCCGAGCCGGGACAGGTGGTTGCGCCGTCCTTTTATTATTTCCGTCCGGGCGCGCTCGAAGCCGGTTCGGGTACGGGCGCGCTGGAAGCCAGCACGCTGGTGCCGGACATGATGTTCCCGATCAAGGACGCGCCCGCCTTCCCGCAGAGCCAGGTGTATCGCTGGGGTGGCGGCGTGAAGGGCGGCGACCAATGCGACCTGCGCAACTTCGCGGCCCCGTGGCGCGACAATTACTGCGAGAAGCGGTCGAGCACGAACACCACGCCTTGGTGTTCCGTGACCGGCGTTCACCTGGGTCAGGATATTCGCGTCGGCACGCCGGAAGGCTGCCGCACGGAGCGCTCCACCAAGGCGGCGGACCGCACGAAGTACGAGGTTGTCGCGGTCGAGGACGGCGTGATCTCGAACGTGGGCAGCTATTCGATCACCCTGCGCGCGAATGCGGGCGGACGCATCTATCGCTATCTGCACCTCAACATGGCGAAGCTGAAGGTCGCGACCGGGGCGCCCGTGAAGAAGGGCGACGTGATCGGATACGTGTCGAACGATTTCGGCGGCACGCCGACGACGCTGCACCTGCACTTCGAGATCAAGCTGAACACCACGGGAAGCGTGTGGGCCTACGCCCCGCCCTATTCTTCTCTGCTGGCCGCCTATCAGCGCCGCGAGAACAATCCGGGCGAGATGGTGGCCGACAACTTCGTGGTCGCCTCCAGCCCGCGATGAGCCTTGAGATTGATCCCGCACGGCGGGCGCGCATTGCGGCGCGCCTGCAAAAACAGTTCAGCGCCGATTTCGACATTTCCCTGAGCGACTTTCAGGCGGGCGAGGTCGTGGACCTGATGCTGAAAACGCTGGGGCCGGAGGTCTATAATCAGGCCGTGCAGGACGTGCGCGCGCATTTCCAGGCGCGGCTGGATGATCTGGACGGCGAGGTTTACGCCGACGGCGAGCTTTAGGCTCCGCTACCGTCTTTCCCTAACGCCCCGAACATGCTTGAGAACCGGCAGGTCAATAATCTGCGGAGCTTGAGGACATGGTGCAGCTGGCGCTGGTGCGGCACGGACAGAGCCAGTGGAACCTGGAGGACAGGTTCACCGGCTGGTGGGATGTCAGCCTGACCCCGCAGGGCGAGGACGAGGCGCGCGCATCGGGCCGCATGCTGAAGGCCACGGGCGCGGATTTCCGCCGTTGCTATACCAGCGTGCAGAAGCGGGCGATCCGGACGCTGTGGCTGGCGCTGGAGGAGATGGACCGGACGTGGCTGCCCGTCACCAAGGACTATCGCCTGAACGAACGCCACTATGGCGGGCTGACCGGGCTGAACAAGAAAGAAACCGCCGCCAAGCATGGCGATGACCAGGTGAAGGTGTGGCGCCGTTCGTTCGACGTGCCGCCGCCGGACATGGAGCCGGGCACGGAGTTCGACCTGTCGCGCGATCCGCGCTATCGCGGCATCACCGTTCCCAGGACCGAGAGCCTGAAGACGACGCTGGCGCGGGTGCTGCCCTATTGGTCGGCGGAGATCGCGCCGAAACTGAAGGCGGGCGAAGACATCCTGATCGCGGCGCATGGCAACAGCCTGCGCGCGGTGGTGAAGCATCTGTTCGAGGTGCCGGATTCCGAGATCACCGAGGTGGAGATCCCCACGGGCAACCCGCTGCTGATCGATCTGGACGGCGCGTTGAAGGTGAAAAGCGCGCGCTATCTCGATCCGGCGCGGGCGAAGCCGCTGCCAACCATATGAGTGAGCCCGCGTCCAGCGATACGGACGCGGCGTTCATGGCGCGGGCCATCGAACTGGCGCGTGCGCAACTGGGGCGCGTGGCCCCCAATCCATCCGTGGGATGCGTGATCGTGCGCGACGGCGTTGTCGTGGGCGAAGGCGCGACCGGCGATGGCGGACGGCCGCACGCGGAGGAAGTCGCGCTGCGCATGGCGGGTGAGCGCGCCGAGGGGGCGGCGGCCTATGTCTCGCTGGAGCCCTGCACGGCGCGGTCGAGCGGATCGCCAAGCTGCGCGCAGCGGCTGGTGGATGCGCGGCTGGCGCGCGTTGTGGTGGCCTGCGAGGAGCAGAACGCGGCGGCGGCGCATGGCGTGTCGCGGCTTGGCGCGGGCGGCGTGGAGGTGACGCTAGGCGTGATGCGCGATGAAGCGCAGGCGTTGAACAGCGGCTTCTTCAAGCGCGTTGCGACGGGGCGTCCGTTGCTGGCCGTGAGCGGAGATGGCGCGGGCTTCGATGCGGAGTTCGATCTGGCGCGCGGCGAGACGTTCGAGGGCGCGCTGGACCGCATGGGTCAGGCCGGGCTGACGCGGGTGTTCGTGCGCGCGGGGACGGCTCTGGCGGCGCAGCTGTCGGCGCGGGGATTGGTGGATTGAACGCGCCGGTATAGGGGCTGTCCCACAAGGCGGGAGCAGCGCATGACCGGCGGCGGCTGGACGGATTCAGCAGAGGCGTGGATTGCAAGCCAGGGCGAGCGCGGCGACTGGAGCCGCGAGTTCGTTCTGGACGCCGCGATGCTGTCGCGCGTGGATGCGCGTGGATATACGCGGGCGCTGGATGTGGGGTGTGGCGAGGGACGGTTCTCTCGCGTGCTGACGGCGCGCGGGATTGCGGTAGCGGGCGTTGATCCCACTGAGACGCTGCTGGCGCGGGCGCGCACGCTTGATCCCGGCGGCGGCTATCATCTGGCGGGCGCGGAGGCGTTGCCCTTTCCTGATGCGCAGTTCGATCTTGTCGTCAGCTATCTCAGCCTGATCGACATTCCGGATTTTCGTGCGGGGCTGCGCGAGATGGCGCGGGTGCTGACGCCTGGCGGATCATTGCTGATCGCAAACCTCAACAGCTTTGCAACTGCGGCGGGGAGCAATGGGTGGATCGAGGATGAGGCGGGCAATCCCGTCTACTATCCCATCGACACCTATCTGGAGGAGCGCGCGGACTGGGTGACGTGGCGCGGCATCCGCATCCAGAACTGGCATCGGCCGTTCAGCGCCTACATGCGTGAGCTGTTGTCGCTGGGGCTGGAGCTGGTGTTCTTCGATGAGCCTGCGCCGCATGGCGGGTCGGCGGATCGCGCCGAGCGTTATCACCGCGCGCCGTGGTTTCATGTGATGGAGTGGCGGAAGGCGGCCTGAGGCGGCTGGACGCGCAACAATAAAACGAACCCCAAAAAACGAAAACGGGCCGACCATAAGTCAGCCCGTTCCAGGTTCTGAATGCGGAGACTATCTCGTCGCCGCTGGGCCTCTCGGCCCTGGTTCAGTCAGGCCTAGAGAGCCTGAAGCTGCGTCGCAGCCATTTTGCCCGAGCGTTTGTCTTTCTCGAGGTCAAAGCTGACGCGTTGACCTTCGTTGAGGCTGTTCAGTCCAGCGCGCTGGACAGCGGAGATGTGAACGAAGATATCGCTCCCGCCCGCTTCCGGCTGGATGAAGCCGTAGCCTTTTTGCTCGTTGAACCACTTAACAGTGCCGGTAGCCATGTAGAGACAGTCTTTCGATATGCGTCCAGAAGACCGGGGGGACTTCTGGAATTGAAGAGCGCTGGATGCCGCGCCCGGGGGCAGTCGTACTTGTCAGGAGCGGTAGGCCAGATCCGGAGCTCGATCCATCGGGGAAAACCCGGTTAGACGTGAGCAAGGAGAGCAACCGAACCTGTGC
Organism: uncultured Rhizobium sp.; assembly: GCA_964550535.1. Taxonomy (GTDB): domain Bacteria; phylum Pseudomonadota; class Alphaproteobacteria; order Caulobacterales; family Hyphomonadaceae; genus UBA7672. Next base: position 29,741 of record CAZJZQ010000013.1, on the reverse strand, counting down.
AGATATCGACGGCCTCACCTATCGCACAACCTCGATGGCTTGAAAAGCCAGCCCACAGGAAGTGACATAGAGTTAAACCATATCACGCCGGGATTTGCGCGGCGGCAGGCTTCCTCCGCGCACCGGTCATCATTAAGTCACACGCCATGACAGCCCCCGTTCACCTCGATAATCGCACGATAATTTCAGTTACTGGCGATGACGCGGAAGCCTTTCTGGAAGGGCTCATCACTGTTTCCGTGATGGGCATGGAACCCGGTGCGCGCAGGCATGGCGCCCTGCTTACGCCGCAGGGAAAAGTGATCGCGGACATGATTGTCGAGCGGCAGGACAAGGGTTTCCTGCTCGACTGCGATGCTGGCGCGGCGCCCGCGCTGGTCAAGCGGCTGGGCATGTTTCGCCTGCGCGCGATGGTGGAAATCGCCGTGCGCGCCGAGCTTTGCGTCGTGGCGTTCGATGGCGCGGCGGACCCGCGATCGCCCGCGGCGCCGCACCGGAAGATCGTTGCGGGCGCGGCTGTCTTCGGCGGCGATACGGTTGCGTATCACCGCGCGCGCATCGCGGCGGGCGTCGCCGAACAGGGTGCGGATTTTGGCGAGGGCGATGTCTTTCCGGCTGACATCAACATGGATCTCGCGGGCGGCGTGGACTTCCGCAAGGGATGCTTTGTCGGTCAGGAAGTCGTGTCGCGGATGAAGCGGCGTGGAACCGCGCGGCGGCGGACGTTGAGCGTCACCCTGCCCGGCGGCGCCCCCGCCGCCCTGCCCGCGAGCATCGTGTCCGCGTCGGGCGACGAGGCGGGCGTGGTGACATCCGCGGCGGGCGATGTGGGCCTGGCGCGCGTGCGCATCGACCGGATGGAAGCGGCGGCGGCGAAGGGCGAGAGCTTCACGGTGGAGGGCAGGCCTGTCGTGATCCAACGTCCGGACTGGCTGGATGGCGAGCTGCACGCGATGGCGGCGGCGAAGGACGCCTGAGGCTGTCCGCGCTTCGGGGCCGTTGACTTACACCGGCGCGTACGCATTTTGTTCTCGCACTGATTCAGGCTGCGGGAGACGTTCAATGGCGAAGCCGTCCGGGGATACGGTGTGCGGATGGGCGCCGGTGAACGATCCGCTCTATCGCAATTATCACGACACCGAATGGGGCGTGCCGGAGCGCGATGCGCGGGCGCTATGGGAGAAGGTTCAGCTGGACGGCTTCCAGGCGGGGCTGTCGTGGATCACCATTCTGCGCAAGCGCGCGGACATGCGCAAAGAGTTCGATGGCTTCGCGCCCGAGAAGCTGGTGCGGTGGAGCGACAGGCGCATTGCGAAGGCGCTGGAAAACCCCGGCGTGATCCGCAGCCCGGCGAAGATCAACGCGATGATTTCCAACGCGCGCATCTATCTGGACATGGCGGAGCGCGGTGAGGATTTTTCCGATTATCTGTGGGGGTTCGTCGATGGCAAGCCGGTGGTGAACCGGCTGGACCACTGGCGCAATGTGCAGGCGAAGACACCGCTGTCCGAGACGATCTCCAAGGACATGAAGAGGCGCGGGTTCAAGTTCTGCGGTCCGGTGATCGTCTATGCGGTGATGCAGGCCGTTGGGATGGTGAACGATCATGAGGTAAGATGCCCGCGGCACAAGGCGGTGCAGAAGCTGTAGCAGGGGACGGACGATGAAGCGGATCGCAGCGGCGATTACGGGTGCGATTGCGGCGGCCATGATGCTGGGCGGGTGCGCCAGCCTGCTCGACTGGGACAACACGCCGGAGCGGCGCAGCCAGTCCGAACTGGACAAGGACGCGCTGGAGGGGTGCGAGGATACGCCCAACACCGACGAGATGATGAAATGCCGCCGCCGCGTGCAGGATAGCTGGCGCGACGGCCAGACGCCCGGGCCGCTGGGGCGGGTGAGTTTTACGAAATAAGCGGAATTATTGCGCCGCCGGCAGCATGTCAGTGCGCAGGATCACCAGGCCGCCGACATGGCGGCGGATGTCCAGCGGCAGGCCGCTGGTGTTGGTGAGGTTGAAGTCCACAAGCGCGCCTTCCAGCGTCACGTCGCTCCACCAGTTGCGGTCGAGTTCGGTGTCGATGTTGTGCTCGCCCCAGGCCACCACCGGGCATGCGATGTCCGCCACATCGCGCACCGGAGCCTTTGCGGCGTCGGTGTGCGTCAGCGCGCCGTCGAGCAGGTAGGTGAAGCCGGAATGGGTGGAGAGCGACGTGTTGAGCACGCGCACTTCGCCCTCGGCGCAGAGCGGGACCAGCGGACCGATCACGTCCATGCCGCGCCAGTCCCAGCGGTTGGCGAAGTGCCACGAGGCGGTGGGAACGCTGGTGAGAGCGGCGGAGGCGAGCGTGATGGCCCCGGCGGCGGCGATGGCGCGGGTCCAGAGCGGAGCGCCGGCCTGCAACACGTGAGGCAGATGCGCACGCAGCACGAAGAATACGAGCACGATCAACGCGGGCGCGCCGGACAGCAGGTAGCGGCCGGTGAAGATCACGGTGTGGAAGGACGCCGCGATCGGCAAGCCGATGAACAGAACGGCGGTGACGATAGTGAGCAGCGCGATGGGGCGCGTGCGGCCGATCAGCAGCGAGCCGCCAATGAAGGCCGCGGCGAGCGCCAGGACCGGCGTGAAGCCGACGGCGAACTCCTTCAGCATCCACGCCGCTTCCTTGATGACGTCCATGTCGAACGGCAGCCAGAAGCCCTGCGAGGCGGTGCGCGAGAACATCGGGAAAGCGATGGCGATCCAGGCGGCGAAGCCGATCACGGTTGAGACGCCGAGAACGAGGCCGAGGCGCACGAGATCCCAGCGGCGGCCGGCGGCCCAGCCGGCGACAATGAGGCCCGCGCCGATGGCGCCGGCGAACAGCGCGCCATAGAGGTGCATCCACGCCGCGACGAAGGCGAGCACGCCGAGAAGGATCATGTCGCGGTGTTCGCCCCTGCCCCGCAGCGCGGGACCATCGAGACGCAGACCGGCGACGAAAGCCATCACCGTGGCGGCGCCCATCGTCATGCCATAGACGCGGCCCTCGGCGATATAGGCGAGCGCGGAGGCGGTGACGAGGAACAGGGCGCAGGTCCACAGCGCCGAGGCGAGAGCGCCATCGCGCCAGCCGCGCCAGAGGATCAGGCCGAAGAAGATGGCGAGCACAGGCAGGTTGATGGCGAGGAAGGCGGCGCGGCCTTCAAATCCCATCTGCTGCGCGATGTGGACGAGCGAGAAATAGATCGGGCCGTTGGTGTCCGGCAGGATGCGTTCGTAGAACGCCTGTCCGAAGCTAAGCGTGGCGTCGCCGGCCCAGAAGGAGAAGAGTTCGTCCGTCCAGAAGCCGGTCTTCGGCAGCTCGACGATATGGAAGACCGTGAAGACAGCGAGCGCGATCACGAAGGCGCCAGCGGCGATGGCCGTGCTGTGCGCCTGCAAGCGGGCGATCAATGGCTGGGAGCCGGAGAGGCCCGCCGTGCGTGCGGAGGAGGCTTCGTGCGCGGTCATTACTTGCGCCAGGTGAAGATGGAGCTGACCGCGTAGTTCCACACCGCGCCGACGAGGATGCCGGCGACGGCCGACAGCCACCACGAATAGGACGCGCCGTCATGCAGATAAGCGGCGATGCCCACATTGGCGACAGCGCCGACAGAGCAGACCGCGTAGAAGGACAGGAGGCCGATGGCGAGGCCGGCGAAGCCTTTGCGCCGCTTGTCGCGGTAGGTCAGCATGTTGTTGACGAAGAAGTTGAACGTCATCGCGGCCACGGTCGCGACCGTCTGCGCGGGCATGAAGGCGACCTGCGAGAACTGGTAGAGCGCCGTGAGGATGGACATGTGCACGAGCACGCCGGCGCCGCCGACGGCCATGAACATCAGAAAACGGACGGGGATTATGTGCCCGACCAGCTTGTCGGCGACCAGCATCAGGTATTCCCACGTCACCGCGCTGTCGAGCTTGCTCTCGCCATGCTGGCGGTTGCGGAAGGTGTAGGGCGTTTCCGCCACTTTCAGCGGCGGTTTCGCTGAGGCGACGATGTCGAGCAGGATTTTGTAACCCTGGCCGGAGAGACGGCGCACGGAGCGTTCAAACGCTTCGCGGCGGATCAGGAAGAAGCCGCTCATCGGGTCGGTGAGGTCGGCCTTCACGACGAGGCGCGAGATGCGGGTCGCGAATTGCGAGATGAAGCGGCGTTGCGCGTTCCAGTCGCCCAGGCCGCCGCCCTCGGTGTAGCGCGAGCCGACAACCAGTTCAGCGCCGGATTGCAGCCTGGCGATCATGTCGGGCAGGACGCGTTCGTCGTGCTGGAGGTCGGCGTCCATCACGGCGACCATCGGTGCGGTGGTGGAGAGGATGCCTTCGATGACGGCGGTGGCGAGGCCGCGGCGGCCGATGCGGCGGATGACGCGGACCCGCGGATCACGCTGGGCCTCGGCGGCGAGGACGTCGTAGGTGCCGTCCCTGGAGTCGTCGTCGACGAAGACCAGCTCCCAGGTGCGGCCCTTGAGCGTTTCGGTCAAAAGCTCTTTCAGCTTCAGGACGTTGTCGCGCTCGTTGAAGGTGGGGACGACGATGGCGATCTCGACGGCCGTGGAGAGTGTTGGCGTGAGCGTGGCTGCGGTATTGGTCATGTTAACTTCATAGTCGGCGCGCATCGGATTCCCCGCAGGTTCGGGTGAAACTCGCAAGTCCGGCGCCACCGCCGGGCGAACCGGTTTGGCCCCTCCGCCCGGCGCCGCAGCGGAAGCGGCGGGCTCTGCGGGACCATCATTCCCTGACTGGTTCATCGTGACACATACCGGACGTGAGGACCGGCTCCGCTGGGGACCATTCCCTGTCCAAGCTGGAATTGCGCCATATGGACCGGCGCGCCAAGGTATGAATGCGCAAATTCGCGCCAGCCGCCCAACCGGGAGAAGACGATGTCAGACTTCGCCGCCGCCCTGCGCCGTGTGGTTACCGGAGAGGATGCGGAGGGAAAGTCGGTGGTTATCCTGGACGGGCCGCCCTCCTGTTCCACAGGAACGCTGGAACTGGGCGGGTTGTTCGACATCTGGCACGACGAGATCGAGGCGGTGCTGGACCCGGAAGCACGCGAGGATCTGGGGCCGAAACGCCCGGTCCTGTCGCCGGGGCCGGGGCATGTGAAGGTGCGGTGGTTCATGATCCACCCGGCGCCCGCGGATATTCCGGCGGACCAGCTGATCGCACGGGCGCGGGAGCGGTTCGCGGGGTTCGACGCCGAGGACCACCTGACCGACCAGACCCGCCACCCGGCCATGCACCTGACCCATACGCTGGACGTCATCTGCCTGCTGCAGGGTGATGTCAGCCTTGTGCTGGATACGTCAGAGACGCGGCTGAAGCCGGGACAGGTGGTGATCCAGCGTGGGACCAGCCACGCCTGGCGGGCCCATGGCGGGCCTGCCCTGCTGCTGGCGGTGCTGATCGACCGGCGGCTGGCCGGGGAGGTGGAAGAAGACTAGACTGGCGGCCTTCGCGTAGAGGAACCGTCCCATGCCGCGCACGCTTTCCAGCCTGTCCCGCCTCGTCCTCGCCGCCACGGCGGGTCTGCTGCTCGCGGCCTGCGCCAGCAACGGCCGGGCTGCGCAGCTGAGCGACAGGCAGGTGTGCCTTGAGCATTACAAGAACGACCCTGCCGCGCGGGACCGCTGCAACCAGGATCCGTCCGTGCGCACGCCGACGCCGCCGGACGCGCGCCCGCAGGACCTGCCTGTGCGTTCGGGCCAGGTCAGCGACTGACGGATTACGGACGCCTGAAAAGAGGCGTCCGCTGCTGCGGACGCCGCAGTTCTGCTACGCGGCCGTTTTCGCCCGTTCCATCGCCTGCAGGATCAGTTCGCGGGCGCGTTCGGGGCCGAACAGACCCTCGATCTTCACCCACTTGCCGGGCTCCAGATCCTTGTAGTGCTCGAAGAAGTGGACGATGCGCTCGACCACGATGTCGGGGAGATCGTTGTAGTGTTTGATCTTCTCGTAATAGCGCGTGAGCTTGGGGTGCGGCACGGCGAGGATCTTTTCGTCCTGGCCCTTGTCGTCTTCCATCATCAGCACACCCACAGGCACGACGCGCACCACGCAGCCGGGGACCAGCGCGCGGTTGCCGACAACCATCACGTCGATCGGATCGCCGTCCAGCGACAGGGTGTGCGGGATGAAGCCATAATTGCAGGGGTAGCGCATCGGCGTGTACAGGAACCGGTCCACGAACATCGCGCCGGAATCCTTGTCGATCTCGTACTTGATCGGTTCGCCGCCAAGCGGGACCTCGATCAGGACGTTGACGTCGTGGGGCGGGTTCGGTCCCGTCGGAATCTTGGAAAGGTCCATTTTACGTCTCGTGATCCTGCGTCTGTGCGCATTCGGGAGGTGCCGTCGCGGCGCCTGCAATATCGGGGCCCGCGCCGAGCGCAAGGCTAATCCGCACGCAAGCGACGGTTTCACGCGCCCGGGACGGCCGCCAGCACGGCCTGCGGACTGATTGGCTTCGCCAAAACCCCCGCCTTTACGGTCTTTTTTTCAAGCATTGACCCGAGCTGACGGCACATTTTCCGTGCGGGCGATGACCGGCGGTTTGCGCCACTCGCCACAACAGCAATATGAGTTTTACCGGAAGATTCAGAGACGAATTTCATCCGCCTGCGCATCCTCGCGCTGCCTTTCCGGAGCCCGCGCCACGGCGAGCACGAGGCTGGCGGAGTCGATGGGTTTTCCGACAATCGCGATAACGCCCGGTACGCCTTCCAGCTCACGTCCCGCGAGCGTGACGTTGGCGGTGCAGGCAATCAACGGCGTGCGCACGTTCAGACCGTTCTCGCGCATGTGGGCGGCCACCGCGAGACCGCTGATTTCCGGCATGACCAGATCGAGCACCACGACGTCGTACCGGCGGCCGTCGAGGCGGCGCAGCGCCTCCGCGCCCGACCCGCAGGTTTCAACGTCATTGCCGACGCCGCGCAGGATGGTGGACAGGATGTCGAGGTGGCGGTCGTTGTCGTCGATCACCAGCACGTTGCGGGACGCGGCCACGCAGATCCAGTCCGTGGCGCGCCGGGGGCCTGCGTCTTCGGAAGACGTACGCCCAAGACCCGCCGCAACCGCGACGCAGCCTTCGTCCTTGGAAAGAAGCGGATTTGAATCCACCACCGCCTCCCCAGTCACACGATAACGGGGCGATCAAATTCGCCCTTCTGGGGAGTGCTTATAGCAAAATTATCGCTTTTTGCAACCGGGCGCGGCAGCAGGCCGGAATTACTTGCCCCTGCCCGCCAGACCCAGAAGCCGCAGACGGAGCGCGTTGAGGCGGATGAAGCCTTCGGCGTCCTTCTGGTCGTAGGCGCCCGCATCATCCTCGAACGTGACGTGCGCGGCCGAGTAGAGCGAGTTCGGCGAGGCCCTGCCCGTGACGATCACATTGCCCTTGTAGAGCTTGAGCGTGACCGTGCCGGTGACGTTGGCCTGCGACCTGTCGATGGCGGCTTGCAGCATCTCGCGCTCGGGCGCGAACCAGAAGCCGTTGTAGATCAGCTCCGCATAGCGCGGCATCAACTCGTCCTTGAGGTGGCCGGCGCCGCGATCCAGCGTGATCGACTCGATGGCGCGGTGGGCCTGGAGCAGGATCGTGCCGCCGGGCGTCTCATAGACGCCGCGCGACTTCATGCCGACAAAGCGGTTCTCGACGAGATCGAGGCGGCCGATGCCGTTGTCGCGGCCCAGATCGTTGAGCATGGCCAGCAGGGTGGCGGGCGACAGCGTCTTGCCGTTGATCGAGATCGGCTTTGAGCGCGGCGACGCCGTCTCGATCAACGGCAAGACGCTGTCGCCGCGCTCAAAGCCGATCTCGATCTCGGTGACCTTGTCGGGAGCGTCCATCGGCGACACGGTGCGCTGATAGACATAGTGCGGCGGCTCGACGGCGGGATCTTCGAGAACCTTGCCCTCGGAAGACGAGTGCATAGGCCGACAGTTCGAAGCGGACCTGGTCGTTGCCCTTGCCGGTGGCGCCGTGCGCGACGGCGTCGGCGCCGGTTTCTTTCGCGATCTCGACAAGACGCTTGGCGATCAGCGGACGGGCGATGGAAGTGCCCAGCAGATACTGGCCCTCATAGACCGCATTCGCGCGGAACATGGGGAAGACGAAGTCGCGGACAAATTCCTCGCGAACGTCGTCGATGTAGATGTTTTCCGGCTTGATGCCCATCAGCTCCGCCTTCTTGCGGGCGGGCTCAAGTTCTTCGCCCTGGCCGAGGTCGGCGGTAAAGGTCACCACCTCGCAGCCGAATTCGGTCTGCAACCACTTCAGGATGATCGAGGTGTCGAGGCCGCCGGAATAGGCAAGCACGACTTTCTTGGGAACAGGTTTCGCGGCCATGGACGATCTCCCGGAGTGACGGCTGGGCTTATAGCCCCGCGCGCCCAAGCCGCAAGCGATGTTGCCATGGTCCCGGAAAACAGCGGCCAGAACGGCGTCTGAAACGGAAGAAGGCGGAAGCGCGCCGCGGGGAGACTGGTCAGGCCCATGACCAGCCGCCTGCGGAACGCTTCCGCCTCCATCCCGCGCGCCAGGGAGGCGGCGCGCGGACGTTTCTGACCCTTAGAAGCTGCCGCGCAGCGTCACGCCGTAGGTGGCCGGGTCGCCAACCGCGCCGGCGTAGTAGCCGGAGCTGCTGCCGCCCGCCGTCAGCAGGTCGAAATATTCCTCGTCGAGGATGTTCCGGCCCCAGACGAACGCGTCCCAGCCATCGTTTCCGCGGAAGCCGAACCGCGCATTGAGCAGCGCGTAGCCGTCAATGTTGAGATAGGCGGACTCGGTGGCGCTGGCCGAGAATTCCGAGCGGTAGCTGGCGTCGAGAGCAGCGAAGAATTCGCCCTCGCGGCCGCCGAACTTGGCCGGCTGGGTGTATTCGCCGCCAATCGACGCCGCCCATTCCGAAAGGGCCGGGAGGCGCGAACCCGAAGCATCCACCACTTGAACCGCGCCGCCGGATTGCTCCAGCGGAGGCGGAGCGCCGGTGAAGCTCTCATAGCGGCCATCGGTCCAGGCAAGGTTGCCATACAGGCTGAAGCTGTCGGACAGCTGCGCGGAGCCGTCGAACTCGATACCTTCGACAACCACTTCCTCGGCGTTGGCGAGATAGCCGCGGAGCACGCCCGACTGACCGTTCACAACAGAGACCTGGTAGTCTTCGATCGTGGTCTGGAAGGCGGTGAAGTTCGCCGTGACGCCGGCCCAGGGCTGGGTCTTCACGCCGATCTCGATGTGCTTCGTGTCTTCCGGCAGGATGCTGGCGAGGGCCACGTCCGGGTTGCCGTTGACATCGTTCGGGATGCCGTTGTTGTTGAGGCCGAACGTCTTGAACGAGGTCGAGTACGTCGCATACGCCTTCACATGCTCGGCGATGTCGTAGGCGACGGTCAGCTGGCCCGAGATGTTGTCGTCGTCGCCTTCGGACGAGTAGTTCTGGGGCGAGAGAACACCGCGCTGGAGCGCGCGGAGCTGCGCGTTGCCGCTGGTGTCGAGACCGCCATAGGGCGTCGCGATGTAGAAGCCGTCCTTCTCGTCATAGTTGAAGCGCAGGCCGGGGATGATGCGCAGCTTGTCCGTGACTTCCCATTCCAGCTGGCCGAAAAGCGCGGCGCTGGTGTGGTCGGAACGGATATGCGTGCGTTGGCCGTAGCCGTCGAGCAGGCCGGGAGTGTCGGCGCCCGCAGCGGTGGGATTCAGCAGCCAGCGCCAGGCGGCTTCGCCCTGCTCTTCGCGGCCGATCGTCTTGGTGACCTGGTTGAACCAGAAGGCGCCGGCGACGAATTTCAGGTTGTCGTTGATCTCGCCCGCATAGCGCAGCTCCTGCGACCACTGGAACTGCTTGGACGGGTTCTGCGAGAGCGTGCGGATCGGCAGGCCGAGATAGTCGCGGTCGTTCGACGGTCCCCAGATCCAGTAGCGCCAGGCGGTGATCGCGGAGAGCGTGCCGGGGCCGACATCCCAGTCGACGTTGACCGAGGCGCCGCCAAGGTCCGAATAGGATGTGTGCGGCGTGTCGAGGTCCGTGACGCGGTCGAACGGGTTGAGGCTGGGCGGAGCGTAGTTGAAGTACGCCGCCTGGGCCGCGTACTGGCGGTTCGCCGGGCGCAAGGTGGGGACGACGCCCGCGAACACCTGGGCGTAGCCTTCGGGACGCTGCACCGTGTTGTCGGCGGCGAACTTCACTTCCAGATCGTCGGAGGCTTTCCAGAGCAGCTGAAAGCGCGCGCCGAGGTTGTTGATGTCGTTCAGGTCGTCATTCGTGGCGAGGTTGTCGATCAAACCGTCCCGCTGGGTGCCGGAGAAGGACAGGCGGTAGGCCAGGTTGTCGGACAGCGGGCCGGTGGTGGTCGCCTTGGCTTGCAGGAAGCCGAAATTGCCGAAGGACAGTTCGGCATCCGTGCCGGCCGTGAATTCCGGCGCGCGGGTGGTGACGTTGATCGCGCCGGCCGTGGTGTTCTTGCCGTACAGCGTGCCTTGCGGACCGCGCAGCACTTCGACCTGGGCGATATCGATGAAGTCGAGAACGGCCGACGCCGGACGGGCGAAGTAAACGCCGTCGACATAGAGGCCGACACCCTGCTCGATGCCGTCATTGGTGAGGCCGTAGGGCGCGCCCAGACCACGGATGTTCACCGAGGTGTTGCGCGGGTTCTGCGAGTAGAACTGGACCGAGGGGACCACTTCGCGCAGGCGGCCGACGTTGAACGCGCCGGTATCGGCGAGGAACTCGTCGGAGAACACCGACACGGGGATCGGAACGTCCTGCAGGTCTTCCTCGTAACGGCGAGCCGTCACGACGATGCGGGTGCGGTTCTGGCTGGCTTCCTGGTCGTCCTCGGCGAGAGGACCGGATTCCTGCGGTCCGGAGGCGATCGCCTCGACCGGGGTGTTGGCGACGACAGCGTCGCTTTCCTGCGCGAAGGCGCTACCCGCCGCGGCTGCATAAAACGCGAAGGCTGACACGCCGCCCGCCCAGACAAATTTCCCCACACGCATGTTCGCCTCCAAAAAACTGAACGGGCGGAACTTGCGCGATACTCGATCAATTGAGTAGTTATTCGGCTTATAAGATTTTCTAATCCACGGTTATTTAGCTGTTTTTCATATAGATATTTTAAATATTCATATCCATTTAGTCGATGGAATTAGTCTCAAAACATGGCCCATTTGTGGTAGCCTTCATGCCGGTCGGCAGCGTCGCGGACGATCTCTTTCAGGATCGCGGCATTGAAAGCGTCGAGGTCGTCCGGCGTGCGGGAGGTCACGAGGCCATGGTCATCGACCACGGCCTGATCCTTCACATTCGCGCCGGCGTTTTCGAGATCTTTCTGCACCGCCTTCACCGCGGTCATGGTCCGGCCCGCGACCATGCCGGCGGAAATCAGCACCTGCGGACCGTGGCAGATCGCGAAGACCGGCTTGCGGTGCGCGAGGAAAGTCCCGGCGAACCGCAGGGCGTCGCGGTCAGTGCGCAGCTTGTCCGGGCTGAACAGACCGCCAGGGATCAGGATGGCGTCGTACTCCTCCGGGCGCGCATCCTTCAGCGTGCGGTTCACCTGCGCCCGGCGGCCGGGCTCCATATGGCGCATGCCTTGAATCTCGCCGGTTTTCAGCGAGACGACCTCCACCGCGCCGCCCGCCCCTTCAATCGCCTCCCTGGGCGAGAACAACTCGCTTTCCTCGAAGCCGTCGGCCGCCAGGATGGCCATCCGCTTGCCGGTTGCGTGGTGAGTCATGACGTTCTCCCGTATCTGTGTGAGCAGGGAGAACGGCAGGATGACCGGCGCCGTTCCGGCGAAATTCGCAGCGCGCCTCTGGCGCCTGCGACAACCCGCCCCATCTAACGCGCGGGCCGGGGGGCCATTCCAGACAGAGGAGGCGCGCGCATGCACGCCTACATCCTTCTCGACCGCTCCGGTTCCATGCAGACGCTGTGGACCGAAGCCCTCTCCTCCGTGGAAGCAGGCTGCGTTGCACTGGGAGGCGGTGACGGACAAGGACGCCACGCCGCGCGGGATGACCCCGCTGCTCGATGCGCTGGGCCGCATCGTCGCGCTGGCCGAGACGGACAAGCCGGACCGCGCGGTGATCGTGGTGATGACCGACGGCATGGAGAACGCCAGCCGTGAAGTGACCCGCGCCGGCGCCAAGGCCGCGCTGGACCGCGTGCAGAAGCGCGGCTGGGACGTGGTGTTCCTGGGCGCCAATTTCGACAACATCTCGGACGCGGAATCCGTGGGCGTCGATCGCGCCCAACAGGTGGCCATGGCGCCGGGCACGATGAACGCGTCGATGACGCGCATGGCGAAGAAGTCGCGCGCCTATTTCGCCCGCGCCGAACGCCACGTCTTCGACGAGGCCGACCGCGAAGCCGCGCAGGAGTCGAAGGTGAAGAGCAATAGCTGAGGGCTGACGGCGGCCAGCAGGTAGAATGAGAAAGGGCGGGGCCAGCGGCCCCGCCCTTTTGCTTTCCGCCGGAATCTAGTGCCGGAAGTGGCGCATGCCGGTGAAGACCATGGCGAGGCCGGCGTCGTCGGCCGCCGCGATCACTTCATTGTCGCGCATCGAACCGCCGGGCTGGATCACCGCCGTGGCCCCAGCCTGCGCCGCTTGCAGCAGACCATCCGCGAACGGGAAGAAGGCGTCGGAGGCGCACACCGAACCGATGGTTTCCGGATCGCGGCGGTTGAGAGCGTGGGCGGCGTCTTCCGCCTTGCGGCGGGCGATGCGGGCCGAGTCCACGCGGCTCATCTGGCCGGCGCCGACGCCCACGGTCGCGCCGTTCTTGGCGTAAACAATGGCGTTGGATTTCACGTGCTTCGCCACCTTCCAGGCGAACAGCATGTCGCGGATTTCCTGTTCGCTGGGCTGTTTCTGGGTGACGACTTTCAGATCCGCCTGCGTGATGAGGCCGTTGTCGCGATCCTGCACCAGAAGACCGCCCGCAATGCTTTTCACGATCACGCCCGGAGCCGCCGGGTCCGGCAGGCCGCCGGTGAGCAGGAGGCGCAGATTTTTCTTCTTTGCGAAAACCGCCAGCGCCGCATCGTCCGCGCCGGGGGCGATGACGACTTCGGTGAAGATTTCCGCGATGGCTTCGGCCGTGGGGGCGTCGAGCGGCACATTGAGCGCGATGATGCCGCCGAACGCCGACACGGAATCGCAGGCCAGCGCGGCGCGATAGGCGTCCACCGCCGTTGCGCCG
>CAZJZQ010000013.1:0-16489 GCA_964550535.1 uncultured Rhizobium sp. | reverse complement strand
GACGGGCGGAAAGCACGCCCGCGCGCGCGACCGGGCCGGCATAGACGCTGGCGGTCTGGTGAGGGTTCTCCCCATAACGCAGCGCCTGGCCCAGCTTGCCGCCGAAGGCGCGCCAATCGGGGGCGCCCTCTTCCAGCTCTCGCGAATACCAGGACGAGATGGCGGCGTCATAGGCGGCGGTGCGCGCATAGGTCTTGGCGGCGAGGCGGCGGCGCAGCGTGGTGGAGACGCCGCCCTGCGCAATCTCGGCCAGCGCCGCATCAACATCCGCGCCATCGGTGCAGACGGCGACGAAGTCGGCGTTCTTGGCGGCGGCGCGCAGCATGGCGGGGCCGCCAATGTCGATATTCTCGACGCAATCATCGAAGCCTGCGCCGGAGGCGACCGTGGCCTCGAACGGGTAAAGATTGATCCACACCAGATCGATGGGCGCGATACCGTGCTGTTCGGCGGCGGCGCGATGGTCCGCGAGGTCGCGGCGATAAAGCAGGCCGCCATGCACCACGGGATGAAGCGTCTTCACGCGGCCGTCCATCATCTCGGGATAGCCGGTCAGGTCGGCGACATCCTTCACGGCAAGGCCCGCGTCTTTCAGCGCCTTCGACGTGCCGCCGGTGGAGACCAGCTCCACCCCTGCGGCGGCGAGCGCTTTCGCCCGTTCGACCAGCCCGGCCTTGTCCGAAACGGAGATCAGCGCGCGCTTGACCACAAGGCGGTCAGGCACGGATTTCGGGGCGGCTTTGGGGGGCGACATCGGGCGGCTCCAGCAAGGACTGGCGCCCGATAGCATCAACGCTGCTGTCTTGAAACCTTCAAGGTAGCCGCCCTTTTTGCAGCGTGCTTACCGGCGTGCCGGGAGCCTAGCTGGTCATCTCGAAGGTCGACCATTCCATCCGGGCGCCGAAGGCCTCCCAGGCGTTTTCGAGGCCGGAAGCTTCGACACGGCTCCACAGGCGGCGGATGGCCGCTGAATCACCGCTGACGAGGAACAGGGCGGCGCCGCGATCGACCGCCAGCTCACTGGCTTCAAGCGTCACGCCGCTTTTCTCAATAGCGGCAAGCGTTCGCCGGACAAGCTCGTCCTGACGGCCGCTGTCGCAGTACGAATCCCCGCTGAACATGAGTACGCGCATTTCCATGCCGTAGAGATGGCGATGGCTGGCGCGGGGTCAATACCCGGTCAGTGCACGTGGTGGGGGTGCTCGCCCCACGGATCCTCGTGGAAGAGTTCCGGAGCCAGCGCCTGCATCATCGACAGCGACGCCTGCGGATCGCGGCGGGCAGCGTAGGAGACGATGGCGTCGAGGCGGGCCTGAACCTCCGCGATGGGCGGGGAGCGCGACCAGGCGACTTCCAGCACGCCGTCCACCACGGTCTGCTGAACCTGCTCGCGTTCGTAGAACACGGTTTCGGTCAGCTTTTCGCCGGGGCGCGGACCGGTCATGCGGATCATGATGTCCTGACCGGGCATCAGGCCCTTCATGCGGATCAGCTTTTCAGCCAGTTCCACGATGCGGACCGGCTCGCCCATGTCGAGGACGTAGAGCGTCGCTTCGGTGGATTCCGAATTTGCGGACATGGCGGCGGCTTGCAGCACGAGGGCGGAGGCTTCCTCCACGCTCATGAAATAGCGCGTCATGTCGGGGTGGGTGACGGTGAGCGGACCGCCCTCGGCGATCTGGCGCTCGAACAGCGGCGCAACGGACCCCTTGGACCCCAGCACATTGCCGAACCGCACCAGCGAGAAGCGCGTGCCGGGCATGGTGGGAGCATAGGCCTGGATGAACAATTCGGCCGCGCGCTTTGTGGCGCCCATGACGTTGGTGGGGTTCACCGCCTTGTCGGTGGAGATGAAGGTGAAGGCCTTCACGCCAAGATTGGCCGCAATGGTGGCGGCGCGGCGGGCGCCCAGAACATTGGTGAGGATCGCCTCGTTCGGGTTCAGCTCCATCAACGGCACATGCTTGAGCGCGGCGGCGTGGATGACCACGTCCGGCTCCGACTCGCGCATCGCTTGCTCCAGCCGGATCTCGTCGCGGATGTCGCCGATGATCATGCGGCGGGACACGTTCGGAAAAGAGCGCGACAGCTCCTGGTCGATCTCGAAGATGTTGAACTCGGAATTGTCGAACAGCGTCAGTTCGGCCGGACCCAGCGCCGCGCACTGGCGCGCAAGCTCTCCGCCGATCGTGCCGCCGCCGCCGGTGATGAAGACACGGGCGCCGGAGATCAGTTCGGCGACAGGCGCCATGTTGAGGCGGCGTTCGGGCCGGGCCAGCAGGTCGGCCGGCCGGATCGGCTCCAGCGCCGCGTTGCGGTGGGCGTTCATGCGCAGCAGCGTGGCCTTGCGCGCGGAGGCGACGGCCAGCGCCGCATCCATTGTGGCGCGGTCTTCGGACGGCGCGGCGATGGCGATCCACGGCAGTTCGCCGAAACGGGCGGTGTAGTGATCGAACAGGGCGCCAAGCTGGTCGACGCCGCCGATCACCTGCACGCCTTCGATATCGCGGCCGACTTCGGAGCCGGTCGTTTCAAGGATGCCGATGGCGCGGATCGGAACGCCGGCGGGCGCCTTGCGCGCGGCGCGCAGCGCCTCCGCCACGAAGAGGGCTGGTCCCACCACCAGAGCGCGCGGCGCATAGGCGGGTTCGCGGCGGAAGACGGCGGTGAGATCGCCCGTGGCGCGCCCGCGCGCCGACAACCGCACAATCATCAGCAGCGCGAACCACACCGGTATCGCGATGTAGAGGCTGGTCAACGGGAAGCCATAAACCGTCCGCGCCAGCACAAGGATTGGCAGCGACATGATGTTGGCGAGCAGCATCGCCTGGACGATGCGCACGACATCGCGCAGCGAGGTGTGGCGCCAGACCTGGCGGTGTACGCCGCGCAGCCAGAAGGACAGAATCACCGCGACGCCGAACGCCGCCGCCGCGAACACATCGAGCCAGACCGGCGCGCTGCGTCCCGAAAAGAAATAGATGACCTGCGGCGCGGCATACATCGCCAGCACGCCGGCGAGCACGTCATACGCAAAGCAGATCGCCTTGGCCTCGATCGCGGCCCGGCGAGCCGAACCCTCTACGCTACTTACCACGCTTATCCCCTGTCCCCCCGAAGATCCGCAAGCTAAGCCCCGGGCTCCACTCTAACCAAAGCCCATCGCAGCCGGTTGGGCGGCTCAGAGCCATCTGCGGCCGGATCGGCCTCGCCTCGAATTACGATCTGATGTGCTTTCTGCGCGTAGCCAGTTCCCCAATAGCGCGAAGCTTCCACGGAAAGCTGGCTTTCGCAACGGAATCTCCAGACGCGCTGACGTTTAGGTAAACCAAGGAACAATGTCCGGTCGTCTGGCCCGGGAGCAACCTGGACCGACGGATGGAGGTGGAATCTGACAGCATAGGGCGCCGGCGCTCCCGGCGAAGGGGCCGTCTCGGACGCGGAGCGGAACACGCTGTCCTCGCCTGTAACCCGGGCGCCGTCCTTCGAGACGTAGAGCCGCCGACGATACAGCAGCCCGTAATGCGCCCGCCATCCGCCGTGCTGGGCTTCGAGCAGATATTGGTCGCCCTCCTCCATGCGCCGCACCGCCAGCCCCGCCGGACCTTCCGGCGCGAGCAGCCCTGTGACGGGATCGACTGAGAATACCGCGCTGTCTTCTCCGTTCAGTGACAGGACGGAGTGAGCCGCGGTCCGGCGCGCGGCGTCGCGGAAGACGGGTTCAAGGTCGGCATGGGCGGCGCAGGACGTCACGATCCGCTCCGGCCCGTCGTCGATTGTAAGGGCCAGCGCACCGGCATGGGCGTGCGCGCCGTGCGGACGCGGCGGACCTTCGCCCGTGTCCATGTAGATGGTCAGTTCCTCGGCCTGCACGCGCTGGAAGCCGGAGAGGCGTGCGAAGGCGAATTTCGCGATGGCCCCCCCATGCGGGCGCAACGCGGCGTGCGCCAGACCGTGGGCCCCATCGCCGCCGCCATTCACCGCGAGCAAGCCGCTGTCCGGAAGGCTGAAGAAGGAGAGCATGGCCGCCATGCGCGGTTGCAGTTTCGTGAGGAAGGCGGGCGCCACACGGCCGAGGCGCAGCAACAGGTCTTCCACCGCTTCAATATCGAGCAAGACATCGGCCAAAGCTTCGGGGCTGCGGCTGATATGGCCGCCATCCGCCAGGATCTGCGCGGCGCATTCGACCTCCAGCATGTGAAGACCGGCTTCGAGCGCCTTGCCGTCGTCCATAGCGGCGCCGGCGAGCGACAGGGCGGCGCCGATGCGCAGACGCGCGCGCTGGCCGGATTCCTCGCCGCCGCTGGCCTGAAGGTGGCGCATGTGGCGCGCCAGCGTGTCGAGCAGAGCGTCGCGCCCGGCGTCGTCGAACCCCGACATCAGCCATGGGCCAGCGGAGAGGATGTTGATCAGCCGGTCGGCGGCGGCGGACAGGCGCCAGGCGAAGGCGTCCCACTTTCCGAAGGCTTCGATCCACGACGCAGTCAGCAGGCGGGCATGCGCCTCGCCCTCCGGCCCCGCGGCGGCGACGTCGCGCAACCAGTGGAAACGGTGGATGCGGTCGGAGAAATGCAGCGAGGGGAAAGGCGGCCCCCATGGCGCGTGGCCGGACGGCGTTTCCACAACGGAAGACCCGAAGCGCCAGCGGCCCGCGAGGATCGCTTGTCCGCGTTCGACATCGGCGGGGCGGTTGTCCTTGGGAATCGCCAGCAGGCCGGATGGCGCGGGACCGGCCAGACGCAGGCGATAGACCGGAGAGATCGCAAGCGTTTCGCCGGTGCGGCCGGTCAGCGCGCGCCAGTCCGCGTCGGCGGTTTCGCGGCGTTCAGCCTCGTCCGGCGCGGTGTCGCGTGAGTCCATCCGTCACCCTGCCCTGCGAATGGCGGTGATCGCCTCCGCATAGTGCGAGGGTCCCTTGCCGAAGACGGCCGAGCCGGCGACCAGCGCATTGGCGCCCGCAGCGACGACCCGTCCGGCGTTGGACGCCGTGACGCCGCCATCGACTTCGAGGATCGGGTTGAGACCACGAGCATCCAGTTTCTTCCGGATCGCTTCGATCTTGCGCAGCTGGCTGTCGATGAAACTCTGCCCGCCAAAACCGGGGTTCACGCTCATCACCAGGATCATGTCGAGGTCTTCGAGAACGTAGTCCAGCACCTCTTCCGGCGTGGAAGGGTTCAGGGCGGCGCCGGCCTTTTTGCCGAGCTTGCGGATGGCCTGAAGCGTGCGGTGGAAGTGCGGGCCGGCTTCGGGGTGGGCGGTGATGATGTCGGCGCCCGCCTCGGCATAGGCCTCAAGGTAGGGGTCGACCGGGGCGATCATCAGGTGAACGTCGAACGGCTTTTGCGAGTGCGGCCGCAGTTTCGCGATGACCGCCGGGCCGATGGTGAGATTGGGAACGAAGTGTCCATCCATCACATCGACATGGATCATGTCGGCGCCAGCCGCGTCGATCGCGCGGATTTCCTCGCCCAGCTTCGCGAAATCCGCTGCGAGAATCGAAGGAGAGATCAGGGGCGCCGCCATGCAGCCCGGCCTATCAGCGCCTCATCCGCCATGCAAGGACGGCGGCCTGCGGACCGGAGCCAGAAAAACGGGGCCAGAAACCGGCGCCTGAAAACGGAACCGCCCGGACCGTGAGATCCGGGCGGCGAATTAAATTCCGGTCAGCGTAACGATCAGTAACCGGCCGACACGTTCTGCGGGATCACGCGGGCGCGTTCGCCATACTCCACCAGCACAGGGGCGCCGTTGGGGATGACGTAGCCTTCGCCCTGGGTGATCGAGACCAACTCGCCCGAACGCAGGCGGATCGTGTAGGCGATGCCGTGCTGCGAGTTGGCCGATTTGTCGATCGCGTTACCGGCCGCGCCGCCAGCCACAGCGCCGATCACCGCCCCGATGGCCTGCTCGTCACGGCCGCCGCCGAACTGGCTGCCCACGAGGCCGCCCACCACGGCGCCGGCGAGCGTGCCGCCCTTGCCGTTGCTTTCGACGATGATCGGGCGCGAGGCCACGACGGTGCCTTCATCGACGCGCGCAACGGCGCCGACATGGCTGTAGCGATAGTCATTGGCGCCGATGCCCGTGGCGCAGCCGGCGAGCGCCAGCGTGAGCACGATGAAGGCGGCGGCGAAGGATTTCTGGGGACGCAGCGCCGTGTCGGAGGCGGCTTTGTCGAGGGAGGCGAGCGTGTTCATTTCTTCAATCCCAGGAACAGCCGGGGAGGACTGTCCGCATACACACACCATAAACCGGCCGGCTGAACCGCCGATGAACCCATTCCAGCGTATTCGTCGCTTATCGGAGGCGAAATTGTGGCCAGATCCGCCCCCGCGGGTCACCCAATGGAATGGGACTTTCAGTCCGCTCTTTCAAGACGGGCGATGTAGAAAACGTCCGCTTTTACAAAGGGTGCGACGTTTATATCCACTTCCCCAACGGCGCCGCCCGCCGCCGGTGCGGTCAGCACCGCGCCTTCGCCATCGAGGCAGGATTCGAAGCCCGGAATCTCGTCCGCACCAACAGGCAGGAGCCGCCATCCGCCGCCAGCGAGCGCCGCCTGTACAACGTCGCGCCCCTCCTCCGGGATTGGCGTGCAGACGCAATAGACCAGCCGCCCGCCCGGCCGCAGCATCTCGCGCGCCGCCGCGATCAGCGCGGCCTGCGTGGCGGGATAGCGCGCCAGCCCTTTTGGTTCGCGCCGCCACACGCCTTCGGGATGGCGGCGCAGAATGCCCAGCGCAGAACACGGCGCATCGAGCAGCACCGCGTCGAGCTTTTCGTCCGGACGCCAGGTGCGCGCGTCGCCCTCGACGATCTCCATGGCGAGACCTGTGCGCTGCACATTTTCCTGAAGCTGGGTGAGACGCTGCCGCGAAATGTCGAGCGCGGTGAGGCGGGCGCCAGCCGCCGCAAGCTGCAACGCCTTGCCGCCGGGCGCCGCGCAGAGATCCGCCACGGCCTGTCCGGCCACATCGCCCAGCAGGCGGGCGGCGATTGCCGCGCCCGCGTCCTGCACCCACCATGCGCCCTCGGCATAGCCCGGCAGGCTGGTGAGGCGCACGCCGGTTTTCATGCGAACGCCGCCATTGGGCAGCGGCTCGCCGCCCAGCCTGTCCGCCCAGGCCTGCGCGTCTTCACCCGGCTTGAGCGTGAGATCGAGGGGCGGTTCATCGAGCTGGATCTGCGCCAGAGCTTCTGCGCGATCCGTTCCGAGGGCCGATTTCAGTTTCGCCGCCAGCCAGTCCGGCCAGACGGACGATGGCGGCGCATTGGCGAAGGCTTCGCCTTCCCGCTCGGCCCGGCGCAGCACGGCGTTGAGGAAGCCGCCGCCACGGCTGGCTTCGGGCCAGCGGCGCGCAGCTTCGACCGTGGCGGACACGGCAGCGTGGCCCGGCACCTCCAGCATCCAGAGCTGGGCCGCCCCTGCCCGCAGAAGGGCGCGCACGGGCGGCTCGATGGCGTCGAGCGGACGGTCGATCATACCGCCAAGCGCCCAGTCGATACGGCCAAGACCACGCAGGGCCGCCCCGGCGATGGCGCGGGCGAAACCCCGGTCGGCGCCTTCGAGGCCGCTGAAGGCCGCGCTGGCCGTCATGGCGGTGTCGAGATCGGCGCCGCCGTCGATGGCGCGATGGATCAGATCCGCCGCCGCCAGCCGGCTTTCCCAGCCGGATACAGGCGTACGAACGGGCTTGTCGGGCCGCGGATTCCGGGGACGATGAGGGGGGCGGCGCGTCATGCGGGCTCAATAGGCCATCAGGCGCGCAGTGCAACCGGCTGAAGGTTATCGCGGCGGTTCAGCCGCAGACATTATGGCCGCGACCGCATGGAAGAGAGAAAGCTCAAGGCTTTCGGGTCCATGCGCCAGTGGCGGCCCCGCCAGCCACGCCAATTGCGATGCCTATGGCGATCCCGATGGGAGCATCGTCGAGGACCACGCCCAGTACAGCCCCCAAGGCGACCCCGATTGCGATCCAGCTTCCCGCTTTCATGCGGACTGAACGCTTCAGAGCCGCCCCGGTTCAGTGGGGCTGTTCGGCGAAGAGATTTACTCCACGCCTTCCATTTCGGCGGCCTGGCGGTGCAGGCGGGCGACCCGGCGTTCAGTCGGCGGATGCGTAGCCGACGGGCCGCGCCGGGGACCGTGCAGCGGATCGATGACGAACATGTGGGCCGTGGCGGGGTTACGCTCGGCCAGCGGGTTCAGCAGCGACGAGGTGTGGCGCTCCAGCTTCAACAGGGCTGTGGCGAGGTTCAGCGGCGAACCACAAATTTCACCCGCCACGCGGTCGGCGGCGTATTCGCGGGCGTGGCTGCGGCCGCCGCGCGCGATCAGGCCGGAAACAATCCGCGTGGCCGGCTTGCGCAGGCCGACGAAATAGAAAACCGAGCCGAAGACGGTGGTTGCGAGAACGCTGAAGGCCGAGCAGATGCTCATGGCCAGCGCGTCGCCGCGCTTCACATGGGCCAGTTCGTGCGCGACGACGGCCGAAACCTCGGCGCGGGTCAGCGTTTTCAGCAGGCCGTCAGTTACGGCGATGGCGGAGTGCGACGTGTCGCGGCCGGCCACGAAAGCGTTCGGCTGGAAGGCGTCGACGATATAGGTGCGCGGACGCGGCATGTTGGCCCGCATGGCGAGCTTGTCGCAATCGGCCACGAAAGCACGGATCATCGGGTTCGGATCGTCGGAGCCGACTTCCCGCGCGTTGTGGAGTTTCAGGACGATCTTGTCCGCGTACCAGAAGACGAAGAGATGGAAGGCTAGCGCCACCAGCGTGCCAACCAGCGCGCCGTCGCGGCCCGCAATCCACCAGCCCACGCCCGCGAAAGCGAGGTGGATCAGCAGCATGAGGCCAGCGGCCTTGAAATAACTCATCGCGGTCTCTCCTTGCCGCACGCGAACTGGTGCGGTTGGGTTGGGCGATCCCCGTGGTGATCCTCTGGCGATCTTGGTGAAAGATTCCCTTCCAAATCGCTTCAAAATGGTGAACGAGACGATGATGGTGAACGACGCCCCCTCTTCTGGTGACGCCTGTGGCGCGGAAGCCGCGAACCCGGATGCGCCCGCAATCCCCGGCGCAGCGCCCGGAAAACAGCTTTCGCCGGAGGCCGAACGGGCTCTTCTGGAAGCGGAAGCGCGGCGCCAGGCCGCAGCGCCGGCCGATCTGCCGCGCGAATACGACGGCCGCGGCGGCGAAGAACCCACCCGCTATGGCGATTGGGAGCGCAAAGGCCTGGCGGTCGATTTCTGAGACCCGCTGCACCGCCCCGGTGCGGTTGAGACAGGCCAGGAACAGA
Source organism: uncultured Rhizobium sp. (assembly GCA_964550535.1). Classification (GTDB taxonomy): domain Bacteria; phylum Pseudomonadota; class Alphaproteobacteria; order Caulobacterales; family Hyphomonadaceae; genus UBA7672. The sequence continues at coordinate 7,186 of CAZJZQ010000013.1, read as the reverse complement.
CCTAGATTTTCCCACAAGCGGCAGGCGGAGGGGATCGGACATGTCAGAAGTTAACGGCACCGGAGCTGGCGGCGCGGGCCCCTCTTCCATCATCGAAACCGCACGGCTGATCCTGCGCCCTCCCCTCGCCGGGGATTTCGACGCCTGGGCGGCCTATATGGCGGACGAGGAGGCTGCGCGCTTCATCGGCCGCGCGCAGCCTCCCTCCACCACCTGGCGCGGCATCGCCACCATGGCGGGGTCATGGGCGCTGCATGGTTTCGGCATGTTCTCCGTCATCGAGAAGGAAACGGGCCAGTGGGTTGGACGTGTCGGGCCGTGGCGGCCGCATGGCTGGCCCGGAACGGAAGTCGGCTGGGGCGTTGTACGCGGCGTGTGGGGCAAGGGCTATGCGCGCGAGGCCGCCGTCGCCTCGATGGACTTCGCGGTCGATGTGCTGGGGTGGACCGACATCATCCACTGCATCGACCCGGCGAACACGAGTTCGCAGAAATTGGCGGAGCGGCTGGGATCGGCCAATCTGCGCACGGGACGGATGCCGCCGCCGTTTGACGCCGACCCGGTCGATATCTGGGGCCAGAGCGCCGCGCAGTGGAAAACCAACCGCGCCGCCGCAGGCGCCGGCGGCTGAAACCGGCCGCCGGGCCAAAGGCAGATCAGCGCGACAGACGCAGCAGCGTGATCGAGGTTGCGATCGACTGGAAGGCGGCTGAAAGCTCTTCCGGCGTCGAGGCCAGGTGAGCGTAAGACGGCTGGCTGGCGCAATACGACAAGGTATCAGCAGCGTCGCCGTTCTCATCGAGATTGAACCCGACCGTATAGATGACGATCTTCTTGGCCTTGATGGCGTCGCAGAGATCTTCCGCCTGATCGAACGGGCTGCCGTTCGTGGCGTTCGCATTGATCCGCTGGTTGTTGGCGCCGAAGCCGTCATAGTTCTTCGAGGTGACGCCCTTGTTGTAAGCGACGTTGAACTCGCCGTCCGTCATCATCACGATGACTTTGACAAGGTCTTCGGAGGTGTACGGTTGGGGAATGTTCTCCTCTTCCTCATTCCACACATCCGCCCACGCTTCTGACAACATGTACCAGCCCCACGCGAGGCCGATATGCCCCGCGGTCGAGCCGTTCACGCCCAAAGAGTTGATACGTGTCGTCAGTGCGCTCCTGTCCGCCGTCAGCGGCATGATCTGACCGTTGTTGAAGCAGGAAATGTAGCTGGTGCCCGCGTAGTGGCGGCCGAGAAGCCCATCCTCCGGCGCGGCGTCGGTATAAGCGTTGGCTCCCGTCCGCTCAGTCACGCACTGGCTGATACGGGCGGTGTAATTGCCCGACACCGCAGCGAAGCGGAAGAATTCGCAGCCTTCCGTCGTGCAGTAAACGTTGCCCGTATTGTTCGTGTAGTTGGCGTAGGACAAGCCCATTGTATCCTTCAGGCGGAAGGTGTTCGTTGTCGCGCTTGTGACCTGGAAGGACTGTGAAGCAGCGCCCGACGTGGCCGAGTAGTTAAGCCCCGTCATCCCGCCCACATTGAGGAATGACACGTACTGGTTGTTCGAGAAGCCGTGACCATTCGATGTGATCTGGACCTCACACGTTGTCAGCAGACACTTCGATACAAAGTCGGTGCTGCTTGTCTGGTAGTTGCTGTAGCCGCTGTTGGTGTTGATGTACGACGTGTTTGCGGCATTGCGCAGCTTGAATGACGTGTTGTTTACGACCTCCACCGAATAAACCTTGTCGTTGATCTGGGTCATCCCCTTCACACCGCCAATGTGAATGATGTCGCCGTTGCTGAGGCCGTGATTGCTGGCAGTGGTGACAACAGCCTGACTCGCCCGAGTGATGCCGTTGATGCCGACATTGCTGGTGCGCCATTGCGCGCCGGTGATCGGCTTGCCGGCAGTGATGGCGCCGCGGAAGTCCACAGCCTTGTCGCCGACGAACATCCCGTTCGAGTAAGGCACGATCGCCGCCTTCGAGAAATACGGCTCCTGGTTTTCGCTTACCACGATGTCGATGAGATCGGCGGCGGCGGCTTTCAGCGCCGTCATCGGAGCGCCGTTCATTGAGTAGGTCGTATCAAGCACCAGAGCGACTTCGACGTCCGCGCCGCCGCGCCGCACTTCGCTTTCGGCCGACACGTTCACCATCGGCATACCGAACAGCGGCATGAAATAGGTCGCGACATCCACATTGCCGCGCACGATGATGATTTCTGCGCCGGGGACCAGCGTGACCCGGACGGGCGACATCGTGGCGGTCTTGAAGTTCCGGTCGACATAGAGCTGCGCCAGCGCATCCAGATCGGCATCCGGGTTCACGGTCGAGCCGACGGCCAGCGCCGCCGCATCGAGGGCCGACGCCAGTTCGAAGCGCGCGAGGAACACCCGCCCGCCATCGATGGCCAGACCCGTGCACCCGACGAGCGGAGTGACGATAAGGGCGAACTGCAACGCAAACGCGCCGCGCCGGTCCGAGATGAATTTCCTGATCGCGCTGATCATGGTCGCCCCTGTTTCCGCTGTTGCGGCCCCCTAGTCTGCTTCCTGTGTTCCGAAAAACACCGTGGCGCCGCCGTCATCCGTTACGCCGTCCAAAGGGATCAGGCGCGTCGAACGCGGCCGCGCGAAGGATTCCTGCACCATCGCCAGCTCGGGCCCGCCCCACAGGCTGGCGATGGGGCTTTCATAGCGATAGCGAACGCCCACGCGGATGATGCTCTCGGAAGCGGGGCCGAGGCCTTCCGCGTCCTGGATACGAAGCTGAACCTCATTGCCCGCCACGCGGCGCCAGAAAATCTCCGGCTCGCCATCGGCGTTGTAGCCGATGCTGGAGACGTCAAAATCAAGCCGGTTGGTCGTATCGAGCGGCTTCATCATGTTGAGCGACGCGCCGTAGATCGTTTCCAGCATGTCCGTCGTCAACAGGTTCTCACGCGAGACGAGGTTGGCGACCTGGTGCACGAAGCGCGTCGCCTCTTCCTTGGCGCGGAAGCGTAGCGACATTTCCAGAACGCCGATCACCAGAAAGATCAGCGCCGGCGCGATCAGCGCAAATTCGGCCGCAGCGACACCGCGGCGATCACGCAAGAATTTCATGAGGGGCCGGAAGATCCGCATGATCAGATCCACGGTTCGTTTTTTACGACCACATAGGCGTTCACAATCGCCGGCATGTCGGGCCCGATGCCGAACAGGTCGCCCATGAACGGCGTGACGAAGTTGTGGTTGATCGCGCCGCGGATGACGGAATACTCGTTGGGTCCGCCCGGCAGGAACACGAAGTTCGCGGGGTTGCCATTCTCGTCGAACACCGGCGCGGTGAAGGTGACGTCACCGAGATTTACAAAGCTGCGCACGTCGAACTGGATCGCCGCGCAGTCGATGAGACCGCGTGCATGTGCGCACACTTCCGCATGGAATGCGTCGGCCATGTCGTCAGAGTTTTGCACTTCGCCCGTCTGCAAGTTGCGGGCGGCTTCGTAAACGACGTGATTGAGAGCGTAGGTCTTGTACTGATACAGAACGAATTCAATCAGTCCCACGACCGCCATGAAGAAGACGGGCGCCAGCAGCGCAAACTCGACAATGACGTTTCCCCCCTCCGCCCGGGAGAGATGTCTGCGCATACCCATGGCCGTCCCGCCTTTGGACCGGCTCGCACCATGACAAGTCTGGCTTAATTATCCGCTTCGTCCGGGCCGGGATTTTTCCCGGCTCGTTCAGATTCTGTTTACTGACGGCCACCGCGCAGCCTTGCCGCCATGCCGCTTCAGCGCCATCTAGATTTCAACCGTCATCCGGGAGTACGGGGCATGCTGGACGCCATTCGCCACCTCGCGGGCTACAACGCGTGGGCCAACGGCAAAATCTACGACGCCGCCGCCAGGCTTAACCATGAACAGCTGTGGCGGGACGCCGGATTGTTCTTCAGAAGCGTGGGCGGGACGTTGAACCACATCCTGGTGGCCGACAGGGTCTGGATGAAACGGTTTACGGGCGAAGGGGAACACCCGGACCGGCTGGACGCCATCCTCCACACGGATTTCAGCGAGCTACGCGCCGCCCGGGAGGCCGAGGACCGGCGTATCGTCAGCTATATCGCCGGGCTGGATAATGAAAGGCTGCAACGTTCTTTCACCTACCGGCTGATGACCTTGCCGCAGGAGGTGACATCGACGCTGTGGCCGGACCTGCTGCACCTGTTCAATCACCAGACGCACCATCGCGGACAAGCGCACACCGGCCTGTCGATCCTGACCGGCGAAGAACCGCCGTCGCTGGACATGATCCGCTTCGCGCGCGGGATGTAGCCCCGGTCAGCCCGGATCGAGCGGGATGGCGGCGCATTGCGCCGTGCGTTCGGCCGTAACCAATGTCTGCGCAGGGAACGCCGCCTGAACAGCGGCGGCGGATGCGGCAATGGCTTTCACCACGTCCTGCGACGAACGCTGGATCCGCGCGGCGAAGCCATTGGCGGCGGTTTCCGCTTCAGTCCGTTTTGCCTGCAACACGGCGGCGTCCGGCGCGCCTTTCAGCGGGCGGGATGACTTCGCGCGCTCGATCGCGAAGGCGAAATGGCCGGCGCAATTCACAGCCAGACCGTAAGCCTCGGCGCGCGCGACCAGCGGGGCCACGCCCTCCCCCACATGCTTTTGCGGGTTGGACGGATCCGGGCGTTTCGGCATCGGCTTGCGCGATGCAGGGGCCGCGTCCCATTCCGCCATCAGCCTGGTTTCCCACTCGGAGATCAGCTTCAGCGAATCGTCATACGCCTGCACCAGCGGCGCGCCGCCGCGCAGCTTGTGATTAAGCAGCGCGTCGCCAAAATAGGTCCAGTCGCGCGACGGCTCGCAGCCGAACGAGGTGCGATCAGCCGCCGCCGCCGTCAGCACGATCGTATCGGGATCGGAGAACGGCATGATGAAATAGCCGGAATGGCAGGCCGACACGATCAGCACCTTGCGGCGGATTCCCGCCGCCTGCAGCGAGGCGCGCAGGTGGGTGGGCTTCATCGCCCCGCCCATGCGGTTCTTTTCCTGTAGTGCGAGCGAGCCGTCCGCCGCGCCATGCGACGTGAGGAACACGACCACCAGATCCTCGTTCGGATCGATCACCGCGCCGATCTTGCCAATGGCGGCCTGGATGTTGTTGGGCGTCGCCGCGGGAAACGCGCGCTGGCCCGAGCCCGAGCCCGCCGACAGCGTGATGGTGCGCCCGCCCGCATCGAAGCGGCGGGACAGGATATCCGCCGCCTGGCTCGCCTCGCTCTCGAACACCGGATCGTTCCAGAGCCCGGCGGCCAGCACATAAGTGTCGACCACGCCCGGCCGCTGGGGTTGCAGGCCGGTCAGCGCGGCGCCCATCAGTTCGGCCTCGCGCGCGGCGTCGGCGGGCGTCATCGCCACCTCGACCACACCGAACTGGCCGCCCAGCGGATCACGCATGCCGCCTTGCGCGGCGGCCTGTCCGCTCAATCCGCCCAGCCCTATCAGAGCCGACAGCGCCAATCCTCTCAACATCAGACCAGCCCCGGGAAACAACCTGTCCAACCCGCAACCTCTCGCGCGGGACCGCCAGGCGCAAGCCTTCTGCGCGGTTCAACGGCCCGTGGGAGGGCGTTCAGTCCTTCCGGCCGCCTGAAATCACCGTGAGGCGGGGCGGACCGGCCTTTCTGGAGGGCGCGGGGGCCAACGCTGCCGGCCCCGGCGCGGGCGGAGTTTCTGACATGTCGTCATTGATATCGCGCACCCGGCCGCGCGGCGGCGGCGCCTTGCGCTTGAAGGTCGAGCCTGTTTTCCGGGCACCTTCGCCATCCCTACCAGAACCGCCCTTGCCCGGGTTTTCGGATTTGGGCCGCGATTTGCGTTCGATGGCGCGGGCGATGGCCGTCTGGCGCTGAGACAAGGCTTCTTCGAGCGCGCCTTTCGCCGGATCGCGGAAAGCCGAGCCATAGGTTTCAAGCCGCTCGGATACGCCAGCGACGAAGTCTTTTTCCCAGGATGTCAGCCCCTTGCCGCCGGTCTGTTCAGCCTCGGCGGCGCGGTCGGACGCGCGCTTCAGGCGTTTGAGCGCCTTGCGTGTCTTTCGCTTGTCCACCTCGCGGGCCATGGCGCCAGCCTAACGCGCTTTCCACGGCCTGCGTAGAGCCGCTCCCGCGAGGCTCAGATCTCGCCCAGGGCCAGCAGATAGGTGTCGAGGATGGATTGCGCTTCCTCGCGCTCCTGCCGGTCCTGCTTGCGCAGGCGCACCACGGCGCGCAGGGCCTTGGTGTCATAGCCCATGGACTTGGCCTCGGCGTAAACATCCTTGATCTGCGTCGCGACTTCTTTTTTCTCTTCCTCAAGACGCTCGATCTTGGCGACCGTCTGCCGGAGCTTGTCTCTCGCGGCTTCGGTCAGCGCGATCGCAGCTGCGCCGTCATCCATGGTGTCGTCTCCGGAAAACTTGCGGCTGGTGCGGCCGCTCTCAAGCGGGGGCAATCTACCCCGGACGCGGGACACACTCCACGCACGGAATGGCGCGGGCGGCGTTTCCCTGTGAACAGCCTGTGGAGAGATGGATTACCGGGGCGCGGGCGTGACAGATATTAACGCACGGATTCTGGCTGAAGCCCGGCGCCGCGCCTCACCCCTTCAGCTCCAGCTCCGGCGGCGGGAGGTCGGCGAGGAGCCAGGCTTCGGTGTCGGACACGGTCTGCATGCGGCCCAGCTCGAACGCCGTGCGGTCGATGATGATATCACGCGGACGAAGCTGGCGCGACAGTTCCAACCCCTCCAGCGAGCGGCAGCGCGAGAACGCCACATAGGCCTGCCCGTGAGCGAACATGCCGCGATCGAAATCGATGTGCACGCGGTCGAGCGTCATGCCCTGGCTTTTGTGGATCGTCACCGCATAGGCGAGGCGCAGCGGCAATTGCTTGAACGAACCGACCACGGAACGCGAGACGGACTTCGCCTTGGTGTCGAACTCGTAGCGGAACTTCTCCCACGCCTGCTGGGCGACGCGATGCACCTCGCCGCCGATCTTCACGAAGCAATCGCTCTCGCCCAGCGCCACAACCTCGCCCAGCGAGCCGTTGACCCACCTGCCCTGCGGATCGTTGCGGATCATCATCACGCGGGCCCCGGGCTTCAGCTCCAGCACTTCTTCGGTCGGGAAAGCTTTGGCGTCGAACTGGCCTT
>CAZJZQ010000012.1:40816-41106 GCA_964550535.1 uncultured Rhizobium sp. | reverse complement strand
CGGGGCGGAAGAACTGCTCGCGTCCGGCATTGCGGTCCGGACCCTTCGCGATGGCGACGAGGTTCAGTTCGCCCGGAGCGAAGCCGAGTTGTTCGATGGTCTCTCTGGCTGCTGCGAGTTGACCGAGGCCGCCGTCGATGAGGACGAGGTCGGGCCAGGTGGAAGGGCGGGGCGGGGTGGTTTGTGTTGAGTCCGATGGCGACGCGCTCAGCCCCTCTCCCTTGTGGGAAGAGGGGGGGGTGAATGCAGGTTCGCTGCCGCTGGTATTTGTAAGCGCGGCGGCCCCCCCC
>CAZJZQ010000012.1:40539-40806 GCA_964550535.1 uncultured Rhizobium sp. | reverse complement strand
GCGCGATCCACCTCCCCCGGCTTTGCCGGGGGAGGAAAGGCGCCGGCGGGCGGAGCGGCGGCGGCGTAGTCTTCGGCTTCTTTCTTCAGCCGTGAGAATCTGCGGCGCATGACTTCGCGCATCATGCCGTAGTCGTCGCCGGGTTCGAGGCCGTCGTCTTTGATGTTGAATTTGCGGTATTGGGATTTCTCGTAACCTTCGGGTCCCGCCACCACCATGCCGCCCACCATGTTCGTGCCCATGATGTGGGAGTTGTCATAGACCTCG
>CAZJZQ010000012.1:0-40529 GCA_964550535.1 uncultured Rhizobium sp. | reverse complement strand
CTCGATGCGGCGCGGCGGTTGGGGCAGGTCGAACACCTTCTGCACGGCGGCGAGAATTTTCTGCTGGCTCTGCGTCTCGGCCAGCTTGCGGCCCAGGGCTTCGCGGGCGTTGAGCAGGGCCTGCGCCATCACTTCGCGTTTCTCGCCGCGCTGGGGCGTGCGCAGTTCGACGCGGTGCGTGGCTTTCAGTTCGAGGGCTTCCTGCATCAGCTCCACGTCCTCGATGTCGTGGCTGAGCAGGATGAGTTTCGGCACGGGGCGGTCGTCGTAAAACTGGGCGAGGAAGGCGGCGAGAATCTGGCCCGGTTCGTCGTCGCGGTCGTGCTTGGGATAGTAGGCGGTGGCGCCCCAGTTCTGGCCCGCGCGGAAGAAGAAAGCCTGCACGCAGGACTGGCCCGCATCGGCGTGGATGGCGAAAACGTCGGCCTCGACGATGCCTTCGGGATTCACCTTCTGCGTGGCGCGGACGGAGGCGAGGGCGCGGATGCGGTCGCGCAGGCGGGCGGCCAGCTCGAACTCCATCGCATTGGCGGCGGTTTCCATCTCCGAAACGAGACGGGCGTGGAGGGCTTCGGCGTTGCCGGAGAGGAACTGGTCGGCCTCGTTCACCAGTTCGGCATAGTCGGGTAGGGAGATCAGGCCGGTGCACGGCGCCGAGCAGCGGCCCATCTGGTGCAGCATGCAGGGGCGTGAGCGGGTGGAGTAGATCGAGTCCGTGCAGGTGCGCAGGAGGAAGGCCTTCTGCAACGTGTCGAGCGTGGCGTCGACGGCGCCGGCCGAGGCGAAGGGGCCGAAATACTTGCCTTTGATCTTCTTGGCGCCGCGATGCTTGAGCGCCTGCGGCGCCTCATGGTCCTGCCGGATCAGGATGTGGGGGAAGGATTTGTCGTCGCGAAGGATGATGTTGAAGCGCGGCTTGAGCCGCTTGATAAGATTTGCTTCGAGCAGCAGCGCCTCGGTCTCGCTGGCGGTGACCACGAACTCCATGGCGCGGGTGAGGGAGATCATGCGCGCGATGCGTTGCGTGTGGCCGCCCAGCTTGGTGTAGGAGCTGACGCGGTTCTTCAGGCTGCGCGCCTTGCCGACATAGAGAAGCTCGCCGCGCTCGTCATACATGCGATAGACGCCAGGCTTGAGCGGCAGGCGCGTGACCTGGTCCCGGATCACGTCCGGCCCGGAGACGCGTGTTTTCTTAGCTTCGGGCGCGCCGAGATCGACGCCGGAGGATATCTCCTCGGGCTCCATTTCGATTTCCGGCGGAGGCTCACCCTCGCCGGCCCCGGCGTCGAGGTCTTCCGCGAGGATTTCGGGGTCTTCCGGCGGGTCCTCGTTTTCGGGCGGATCGCGCGATTCCATGAGGCATAGGTAGGCCAGCCGGGGCGCGGATTCAAATGGCGGCTGGCGTCGCGCGCCGGACTCTGTTCCTATGATGGCGGCAACATCGAGATGAGGGCGGTTATGGCGCATGTGATCCTGACCTACAGGTTGAAACCGGGCGTGACGCTGCCGGATTTCGAGGCCTGGGTGCGGGCGACCGACTATCCGGCGATGCGCGGGCTGAAGCGGGTGAAGAGCTTCACGACCTACAGGATCGAGGGGCCGCTGTTCCCCGATGGCGCGGTCACGCCGCAGTATGTCGAGCTGTTCGATATTCCGGATCTGGCGGGCTTCGGCGCCGAGGATGTGCCGGGTCCAGTGGTGCAGGACATCATGGGCCAGTTCATGTCCAAGGTGGACGGCGCCGAGTTCATGATCGCGAGCGAGGTCGTCTAGGCGGCCGTCGCCGCCGGTTTGCTGGCGCAGCGGTTCAGGACGTCGACATAACCTTTTGTGATCTGCATCCGGTCCGTCAGGCCCTTGGCTTTCAGCGCCCGGTGGATGGCGGGGAGGCGGTAGCAGGGGGCGTACATGAACATGTGGTGTTCGCAGTGATAGTGCACCCAGAAGGGCGCGATCAGCAGACGCTCGACCGGGTTGGCCAGTGTCGTGCGGGCGTGAGTGAAAGGATCGTCGGCGCGCGTGCCTTCGACCATCGCGTGCTCGGCCATGGAGCGGATGCGGGTGACCAGCGGGAACCATGTCGCCATTGGCGCGATCCATAGAGCGGGCCACGCCCACCAATAGCCCAGCGCCGTCGTGCCCGCGATCAGCGCGCCGTTGACGATCCAGAAGCGCAGGCCGGGATTGTCGGTCACGCGCGGCGGCTTTTGCGGCTTGCCGCCCAGCTTTGCGATGAAGGGGGCGATGCGCTGTTTGTAGAAAGTCTGGCCGGTCAGATCGCGGATGAATTTGCGCGCCAGCGATCCGCGCGTGACGGGGAAGGGGCGAGAGAGGACGAGGTCGGGGTCTTCCGCCTGCTCGGTGAATTTGTGGTGGGTGAGGTGATAGGGGCGATAGCGTTTCAGGCTGCCGCCGACGGCTGAACCGCACAGCCACTCCGCCATCCAGTCGTTCAGCTTTGGGTTGGGGTGCAGGCCGCCATGCGCGGCGTCGTGTTCGAGGATGGCGAGGCCAAGCTGGCGCGCGCCGATCAGCATCACGGCGAGGATGTAGGTGAGCGGATTGGGCCACGCAATGAACAGTGCGCCCGCTGCGAAGATGACGGCCCAGGCGAACAGGACGAGAGCGGGGCCGCGCCAGGCGGAGTGCGCGGAAAGCCTCGCCCATTCCTCGGCGGAGAAGATCGACTTCGGGTCTGTGCGGGCGACGGCTGGCATGACGTGAAGGGTAACAGAATGACGGCGCCTTGCGAGCCGTGACCTTACGATAAGGCTGTCATTGCTGGACCCAGTGCGGCCCGGCAAGCACAAGCCGGAAGGTGAACACCGGCGGCAGGGCGAACAGAACCGCCGCGCCCAGCATGGGCTGGCTGCCGAACAGGAAATACCAGCCGACGCAGCCCAGCGCGATCACCGCCGGCATGATGCAACCGAAAACCAGTGTGAGCAGCCATGGGATGCGACCCCATTTCCTTGCGTCACAGGTCGGGCAGACGCTGACGCGCGCCTCGACGCGTGTTCCGCAGAAGGGACAGACGTTCATTCGGCCTCCGCAAGGGGAAGGCGCCGCCAAAGGGCCGAAGGGTCATACAACGTTCGCATCGACGCATCATACCTCGGGCGCCGGGATTGCGCGACGTGTCCTTGCTGGACAAGCCGCTCCGCGATCGGGCCCCGCCAGCGGCTTCGCACGAACGAAACCGTGAGCTATCGCCGATAGCGCATTCAGTGCGGAAGGGTATAGGTTTCGCCACGCAGGATATGGGAGCTGTGCATGAATCGCTGGGTTCGCAACGTGTTGATGACAGGCGCGGCAACGGGCGCGGCGCTGGCTGTTCTGGCTGCGTGCGGGCCGGCGGACACCGCTCCGGAGGCGAGCGGGCCGGAGGCTTCGCCAAGCGTCGCCGGTGATCCGGCGCATGGCGATGGCGGCGTGCCGGCTTTCTATGCTCCGCAATACATTCCCGGCCGCGCCGGCGTGCTGATCGCGAGCGAGCCTCTGTCGGCGGAGCAATCGCTCTCGGGCGCGGCGGTGAACACGCGCATTCTCTATACCTCGACGGACGGGGTGAAGGGCGTTGGTTTCCTGCCCGTGTCGGGCGCGCTGTTTCTGCCGCCGGGCACGGCGCCGGAGGGCGGCTGGCCGTTGATCGCGTGGGCGCATGGCACGGTGGGCGTGGCCGATGTGTGCGCGCCGTCGTGGAATGCGCGCTCGGAGCGCGATGCGATCTATCTCAACCACTGGCTGGGCCAGGGCTATGCGGTGGTGGCGTCGGACTATCAGGGGCTGGGCGCGCCGGGCGGGCATCCGTATCTGGCGACGAAGCCGGCGGCGTATTCGGTGCTCGACTCGATCCGCGCGGTGCAGGCTGCGGACTTCCCCGTGTCGGACAACGTGGTGCTGGTGGGCCAGAGCCAGGGCGGCGGCGCGGCGTTCGCAACGGCAGGCGCGGCGAAGACCTATGCGCCCGATCTCGACATTCGCGGCACGGTGGCGACGGGCACGCCTTACTTCACGCTGGATTCGGCGCCCGCGGATCGAGACCCCAATGCGGTGGAGGGGGTGTTCGCGTACACGCTCTATATCCTTCACCTCGTGAAGCAGGCGAACCCGGACTATGATGTTGACGGCCTGCTGACCGAGGCTGCGAAGCCGGTGTTTGAACTGACGCGCACGGCCTGTCTCGGCGATGTGTGGACGGCGGTGGAGGCGCAGGGCTTGAGCCAGGCGAAGGCGTTCACGCGCGATCCGATGCTGGAGATCGCGCCTTATTTCCGGCTGATGGCGTATGACACGCTGGGCGTGAAGGGGCCGGTGTTCATGGGCACGGGCGGCCAGGACCACGACGTGCCGCCGGCGGGTCAGGAGCGGTTGAAGGTGGATGCGTGTCGTGCGGGAACCGTGATCGAGCATCACGTCTATGCGGACCTCGATCACTCGGGGACGGTGAACGGCTCGTTGGCGGACTCGACGCCGTTTGTGGCGAAGGCGTTTGCGGGTGAAGCGATTGCGGGGAATTGTCCGTAGGGGCGGTGAGCGCGATCCGTTTGCGCGCTGTGTCCCCACCCGCGGAGGCATTCTCGGGCTTGACCCGAGAATCTGCGCTGCGGGTTGAGTGGGAACTCTCTGCTTTTCCCTTTGTCGTTGGAACAGAGATTCTCGGGTCAAGCCCGAGAATGACTCCTGCGAGAGGGGCGTGCGGATGGAGATGAGGACGGCGAGCGTCTCAACCTACTCCAGCACGTATCGTCCCGGCGCAGGTTCAATGCGCGGCGTAGATTCGGGGAAGCTTTCGGCGGCGTCGATCTTCTTGCCGGAGCGGCGTGAGAGCCAGGCGGACCAGTCGGGCCACCAGGAGCCTTCGTGCGCCTCGGTGGCGGCGCGCCAGGCATCGAGATCGCCGGGCGTTTCGTCGCTGACCCAATAGCCGTATTTCTGTTTCGCGGGATGGTTCACGATGCCGGCGATGTGGCCGGACTGGGCCAGTACGAAGCGGCCGGCTCCCCTGGCTTGCGAGAGGCCTTTGAACGAGGCGCGCCACGGGGCGATGTGGTCCTTCTCGCAGGCCACGACATAGTGCGGTTGCTTGATGTCGGAGAGCGCGACCTTCACGCCGTTGATCTCGTACTCGCCATTCGCGAAGTGGTTATCGCGGTAGAGGTGGGTGAGGTATTCGTACGCCATGCGCTCGGGCAGGCGGGTCGAATCCTCGTTCCAGAACAGGAGATCGAATTTCGGGCGCGCTTCGCCGAGCAGGTAGGCGCGCACGGCGGGTCCGTAAACGAGGTCGTTGGGGCGCAGGAAGCTGAAGGTGCGCGCCATGATGCGATGGTCGAGATAGCCCTTCTTCTGGGCTTCCAGAAGGATGCCGGAGACGAAGCTTTCGTCGATGAAGACCTTGAGCGGGCCGGGGTCCTCGAAGTCGGTGAGGGCGGTGAAGAAGGTGATCGATTTGGCGGGGTTCTCGGCTTTGGTCTTGCCGAGCCAGGCCTGCGCCAGCGCCAGCGTGGTGCCGCCGATGCAATAGCCGACGACGTTGATCCCGTCCTTGCCGTGCAGCTCGTCCACCTTCTCCATGGCCGGGATGATGCCTTCGGTGACGTAGCTGTCCATGCCGTAGTCGCGCAGCTCCTCGCGCGGGTTCTTCCAGCTCACGATGTAAACGGCGTAACCCTGTTCGGTGAGCCATTTCACCAGTGAGGATTTCGGCTGGAGATCGAGAATGTAGAACTTGTTGATCCATGGCGGGATCAGCAGGAGCGGACGCGACCAGACTTTCTCGGTCGCCGGCTCATAGCGGATGAGTTGGAACAGCGGCGTTTCGTGGACGACGTGGCCTTTTGTGGTGGCGAGCGAGGTTCCGACCTGGAAGGCTTCGGGATCGGAGAGGGTGACGAGAAGGTCGCCGCCGGAGCGTTCGAGATCCTTCACGAAATTCTCCAGCCCCTCGACCAGCGAGCGGCCGTTGGTCTCCACCGCCTTGCGGATCGCGACGGGGTTGGAGGCGAGGAAGTTGGTGGGCGAGAAGAAATCGACGAGCTGGCGCGTGAAGAAGTGCAGCTGTTCTGTGTGTTTCTCGTCATCGCCGAGATCGACCGTCTCCGCCATGTTTTCCAGATAGGCGCTCATGATCTGGTACTGGCGCTTCAGGTAGTAGAAGAACGGGTGCTTTTCCCATTCCTCGTCCGAAAAGCGGGCGTCGGGCGTTTCCGGCTCGCCGTCGTGGCGGGGGACATGGCTGCCGCCGGCGAGCATCGCCTGGGTGAGTTCGGCGTAGAGGGCGGTGGTGTTCTGCCAGAACTGAAGGTGGGTGTTGAACGCCTTCATCGGGTTGGCCATCACGCCTGCGGCGTGGCCCATGGCGGCGCGCAGGAAGAAGGGTTGGCCCGGACCCTCGACGCCGGGATTGCGGACCTCACGCTTCGACAGCGCCATCAGCAGGCGCTGGAGCAGGAAATTGATGCGCTGGAAGTTCTGTCCCAGCTCGAACACGCCGGCTGAGCCGAGACCGTCATTTCCAGTCATCGAAGGGTCCCAAGTCCTTGAAGCGGCAAGCGTAACACTATGAACCGGCGGGTCAAACCGCCCAAGCTGGCCAGCAGAGAAGGCGTTAGCCGGATACCTGTAACGCCCTGTTAAGGGCGGTGTTCAAAACGCCTCACAGAAGAACGGATCGCGGTGTCGTGACGCAGTGCAGCAATTCTGGGCTTCATTGAATCGTCAGAAGACGGTACAGGAACGGGCCGGGCCATGCTGCGGCTGCTAACGCCTTCCGCGGAGACGTCGTCCTTAATGCAGCTCGGCTCCTTCGCACGATGGATGAAAGGCGAAACCTCTACGCGTGAGGCGGAGCTTTTTTCGGCTACGGTTGAGGGTCAGGGCAAGGATCTGGTGCTGATCCACGGGCTGGCGGCTTCGCCGGAAACCTGGGAAGGCGTGCGGGCCAGACCGGGGATCGATGCACGGGCCCACTACATCCACATGCGCGGCTTTGCAGGCAGTCCGGCGACGCCGTTCCGGGCGGCCGGCGACTTCCTGAAACCGATGGCGGACAGCATCGCCTATCATATCCGCGCGCAGGGCCGGGGGCCGGCGGCGGTGGCGGGCCACTCGATGGGCGGGCTTGTGGCGCTGATGGTGGCGCGCGATCATCCGGACGTTGTGGACCGCCTGATGGTGGTGGACGTGCCGGCGTTCTTTTCGGTGCTCATCAATCCGTTTGCGACCGCCAGCTCGATCTCCCATTTCGCGGAGATCTCGCGGCGGCGGTATATCGAGCGGAGCCGGGGCGGACTGGAGGACGACCTGCGCCGTGCGAACGAGCGGCTGGTCGGCGATCCGGACAATGTCGAGCGGGTGACGCGCTGGGGCCTCGCCTCCGATCACGAGACGGTGGCGGACGTGATGGCCGAGGTGATGACCACCGACCTGCGCGGCGACCTCTCGCAGATCGAGGCGCCGGTGGATGTGGTCTATGCGTGGGATCGCAGCGGCTCGTCGTCCAAGGGCGGTCTCGACCAGATCTACGCATCTTCCTATGCGGGGCTGGCGCAGGGGCGGTGGACGCGGATCGACAATGCTCGTCACTATGTGATGTTCGACCAGACGGAACTCTTCTACACTGCCATGTGCGACTGGCTGGGCCGGAGATAGCTCCGGCGCCGCATCGACCGGATTGAACCATGTCTGAACCCGAGATCATCGAGCTGCGCCGGTATCCCAGCCGGAAGCTGTATAACAAGAACGCCTCCAGCTATGTGCGCCTGCCCGAAGTGGCGGAGATGGTGCGCAAGGGCGCGAACATCCGTGTCGAGGATACGGAGACGGGCGAGGACGTGACGCGGCAGGTGCTGTTACAGATCATCATGGAGCAGGAAAACCATGGCGACCGCGCCATGCTGTCCGCCGACTTGATGATGGACATGATCCGGCTGAACCAGTCCAAGGCCTCGGAGATGATGACCGGGCTGTTCGAGCAGTCGGTGGCGTTCATCCGCACGCAGCAGGAACAGCTTGCGAGCCAGATGTCGGCGGGGCTGACGCAGCCGTGGAACGTGTTCGATCCGGCGGCGATGCAGGAACTGCAACGCCAGTACCAGCAAAGGCTCGCGGGCTTCTGGGGCGGGGCCATGCCGGGGGTCGCGCCCGCGCCAGCAGCCAGGACGCCGGCAGCCGAGCCGGCCGCGAACGACGCGGCGGAGCTGAAGGCGCTGCGCTCGCGCCTTGAGGAGCTGGAGAAGAAGCTGGCGAAGAAGTAGGGGCGGGCCCTTTGCGATCTTCGCGGACCTTTGTTTCTTTGTGTTTCGTTTGAATGCGCAAGACGAACACGAAGGCGCAAAGCCAGGCGCAAAGGCACGAAGACTGTAGCTGCTAATCCCCCTTCACTTCGTCCAGCAGCGTGTCGATATGGCTGCGGAGGACATCCATGGCGAGGGTGCGGGCGCTTTCGGGCGGTTTGCCGATAAGTTCGCCCAGCGTGCGGCCGAACAGGCCGACGCCCAGCGCCATCACCACGCTGACGAGGACGAGGTTCTCTGCTTTCGCCTGCGAGAGACCGGCGAGAGCCATGCGGTTGGCGACGACTTTCTGGACAGCTTCGCGGACGGTGGTGAGGCGGAAGGCCTCGTCGGTGAGTTCGAGCCATGCGGCGAGGCGGGCGGCGCCGCGCGTCTCGAAGGCGTCGAACAGGGCTTTCATCGTCATCTCGCGCGTGGTGGCGAGGTCGGCCGCCTGATGGCGGTCATCGAGGATGGCGTCCACGAGTTGCTGGACCATGCGCTCCATCAGCGCCGCTTCGACGCCGTCGATGGAGCTGAAATGGTGGAGCACGGTGGCGTTGGCGACGCCGGCGGCGGCGGCCACGTCGGCGAGCTTCAGCGCCTGCGGCCCGCGTTCGACCAGCAGGTTTTCAGCGGCGGCGAGGATGTTGTCGCGCGCCGCCTCCGCCGAACGCCGGATGCGCGGCGCCGCGGCCTTTGGGGTTGCGGCCTTAGGCCCTGCTTTTTTGAGAGTTTTCTGGGCAGGTTTCGTAGCGGTCTTCTTTATTGACATTTTTGTCGATAGTGTCCATGGTTCCCCGGGTCGCTGTTCTTAGCTTGCGCCCGGCGTGACAGGAACCTGAAGAGGACCAATCACATGACCGCCACCGATACTGGCCGCGCCGCCGGCAAACAGACCCCCGGCGACGTCATCGTTTCGCCGCGCGATATCCGGTTCGAGGTGGATGCGGCGGGCAAGGGATACTGGCTGGGCGGCGACCCGGTGGGCACGGCGGTGTTCAACGCCCTGTCGCTCACCTTCCCGGATGGCGAGCGGCTGTTCATGGATGCGGTGCGCCACTATCGCGGGCTGGCCACGGGCAAGCTGGCGGAGGACGTGCGCGGCTTCATCGCACAGGAAGCCATCCACTCGCGCGAGCATCACCTGATGAACGAACTCATCGACCGGCGGAAATACGCGGTGGACTGGGTCGAGGAAAAAGTGCGCGAGCGTATCGCCTTCGCGCGCGGACGCGGGCCGATGGGCATGCTGGTGTCCACCATCGCGCTGGAACATTTCACAGCGATGATGGCCGACCTGTTCGCGGCTCACCCCGAAATGTTCAAGGGCGCGGACCCGGGCATTGAGCGCATGTGGCGCTGGCATGCCCTGGAGGAGACAGAGCACAAGGCGGTAGCGTACGACATCTACATGCTGGCCGCGAAAGATATCGGGCCGGTGCGGCGGTATCTGCGCCGGTGCATTTCGATGGCGATCATCACCTTCCTGTTCACGCGCAATATCGGTCTCTACGCCGCGAAGCTGCTGGAGGCCGATGGTTATGAGCCCAAGGCCGCGTTGAAGGCGGTGAAGCGGTATCTGTGGCGTGAGCCGGGCCTCTTCTCGCGTGGCTGGAAAAGCTATCTGGCGTGGTTCCGCCCCGGCTTCCACCCGTGGGACCTCGACAACCGCGCGCTGGTGAAGGCGTGGCGCGAAGAGTTCGCGGCCAATCCGGAGCCGGTGGCGGCTTAGGGGCGGCGTCGCGGCCCCCTCCCCGATTTCATTGGGGGAGGAAATCCACCGGCGCTTGCGTTTTCCTCCCCCGATGAAATCGGGGGAGATGGATCGCGTGCTCTTGCACGCGAGACGGTGGGGGCACGCTGGCGGTGGGGTTAGAACTCTTTCGCCTCAACCCGCTTCAACACATCCGCCGCAAATTCTGACAGCGTGTCATCCCTTGCGCCCATAACCACGATGACGTCGCCGGGTTGAGCCAGCTCCACGAGCCTGTCGCCGCACGATGCGCGGTCGGGAAGGGCGTAAGCGTTGCGGCCGGTGGCGGCGACGGCTTCGGCGATGACGTTCGAGCCCATGGTGCGATCAACCGTTCCACCGAAATAGGCGGGCTCGGGCATCAGCAGCACGTCGGCGGGTTTCATGTTGTCGATGAAGCACGCGGCCAACTGGTCCTTCATCATGCGGATCGGGCCATAGCCGTGCGGTTGCCACATCACCAGCAGGCGGCCGGGGAATTGATGCAGGGTGGAGAGCGTGGCGGCGATTTTGTCCGGGTTGTGTCCGAAATCGTCGATGACCGCGATGTCCTTCACCGAGCCCACCACTTCCATGCGGCGGCGAATGCCCTGGAAACCCATCAGCGCGCGCGCCGCTTCGGGCAGGGAGACGCCGCAGGCCATGCTGGCGGCGATCGCGGCGAGGCCGTTGGAGAGGTTGTGACGGCCCGGCGTGGCGATGCAGATGCGCGCCTGCTGGCCCGTCGGCGTGTGGGTGACGAGGCAGGAGACGCCATCGGGCTGGAGTACGATATCGTGGCCGTGCAGCTGGGCCGATGCGTCCTGCAACGAATAGGTGATGGCGGAGGCGGGTTTCAGCGCCTCGTAAAGCTGGCGCGTCTCGTCATTGTCGAGATTGATGACGGCGGTGCGGGCGCGGGTGATGAAGTCGCCGAACAGGCGGCGAAGTTCATCCATCGATTTGTGGTCGAGCGCGATATTGTTGAGCACGGCGATGGTGGGATCATAGAGTGCGATGGTGCCGTCGCTTTCATCCACCTCGGCGACGAAATGCTCGCCTTCGCCGACGATGGCGGAGGCGAAGGGCGCGTCGCCGGCGACGAAGTTCTTCATCACGGCGCCGTTCATCACCGTGGGGTCGCGCCGCGTGGCGAACAGGATCCAGCCGATCATCCCGGTGACGGTGGACTTGCCCGACGTGCCGCCGACGCAGACGCTGACCGGCGCGGAGTTGACGAGTTCAGCCAGAAGCTGGGCGCGGCCCATGCGCGGGGCGCCAAGTTCCTTCGCCTTCACCACGTCCGGAACCGTATCCTCGACGGCGGCGGAGGTAACGAGCATCTGGGCGGGCGAGGTGAGGCCCGAGCCGTCCTGCGGGTGGAGGCCGACGCCGCGTGCGCGCAGGAAGTCGAACTTCGTGGCGGTGCGCCCGGCGTCGAGCGAGCGGTCCGACCCTTCGACGCTGTAGCCCTTGGCGCGCAGGATCAGGGCGAGCGGCAACATTCCGCTACCCCCCACGCCGCACAGAAAATAGGGTCCCGTGTGGGCGAGGCCGGCCGGCGCCGATGCTGGATCGGATGCGGTGTCTGACATGGCCGGAAAGTCGGGAGGTGCGCGCGTGGGGTCAAGTGAAAAGGTGACCCGGATCGGAGTGGTCGCGCCGGGCGGGTTCCTGGCGGATCACGGGGTGACCGGCCGGGTCGAGGCGGCGGCGCGCGAGGTGCTGGGCGGGGCGGCGGAACTGGTGCTGCATCCGCAATGCCTGCTGGCGGACGGGCATTTCGCGGGGACGGACAGCCAGCGGATCGAAGCGCTGGCCGAGTACGCCAACCGTCCGGACATTGATGCGATGTGGATGCTGCGCGGGGGGTATGGTTCCAACCGCGTGGCGGAGGCGGCGGTTGCGCGGATGGGGGCTGCGGCGCGGGGCAAACGCTGGCTCGGGTATTCGGATGCGGGCTTCCTGCTGGCGGGCCTGCATCGCGCGGGGTTCGGGCAGGTGGCGCACGGGCCGATGCCGGTGGATGTGGACAGGCAGGGCGGGCATGCGGCGGTGGCGCGCGCGCTGCGCTGGCTGTGCGGCGACGATAGCGGGATCGAGGCGAGCGAAGCGCCGGGGACGCCGAAGCTGGCGTTCAACCTCACCGTGCTGAGCCAGTTGCTCGGCACGGCGCTGGAGCCGGACTTCACCGGGCGCGTGCTGATGATCGAGGATGTGGGGGACTATCTCTATCGCTATGACCGCTTCCTGTTTCATGTGACGTCGAACGCCAATGTACGCCGCTGCGCCGGGATACGCGAAGGGCGGTTCAGCGTGGATGCCAACCCCACCGCCGTCTTCCGCGAACCCCAAGGCGGCGTGGTGAAGGACTGGTGCGCGCGGGCGGGCGTTCCTTATCTGGGGCGCGCTGACATCGGCCACGACGCGGACAACAAGGTCGTGCCGTTCGTGTGAACCGGCGCCTGTTTGTGCGGCGTGCCATTCCGGGATTCAGGAACGCCGGGCTGCGTCTCGCGGATTGGACGAAAGCGTGCGTCCGCCCTGCCGCGCCTGTGAAATCACCCGTGTCCGCCGAAGCGCTTTCCGGGACGGCGGCCGGTGCGCGGCGGCATGGGACATGCTCCTGAAGATTCCGGTTAATGGAGTTTTCTGGTGGGGCAGCGCGTGACCTTCGGGGGGCATGACCGCTTTGCGATGCTGGACGCATTGCGGGGGATGCTGGCTATCATCCTGTTCGTGGCGCACACGCACGACTTCCTGGGCGACTGGGCGCGTCCGGCTTCGGCGATCACGCTCGACACCTATTTCGTGATGGCGGGATTCATCATCGCCTATGTTTATGAGCCGCGTTTCGCGGCGGGGATGACGGCGCGCGAGTTCATTCTCATCCGGATTGTGCGGTTCTTCCCGATCTATCTGATCGGCGCGCTGCTGGGTCTTTGTGTCGTCGTGTTGTCGGAGGGCCGCGAGGCGTTCAGCGGGCTGGCGGCGTTGCAGCTGCTGATGCTGCCGGCGCCGGGGGATGCGCTGTATCCGTGGAACATCGTCGCGTGGGCGGTTCTCGCGGAGCTGGTGGTCAGCATCGCCTACGCCTTGACCCGCCGCTGGTTGTCGATGCCCGTTCTGGCGGGCGTTGTCGTGGTCGCGGCTGTGCTGCTGGGGCTGGCGGTGTTCAGCACCGGCCAGATCGGCATGGGCGCGGGATGGGCGAATGCGGCGGGCGGCGTTGCGCGTGCGGCGTTCGGCTTTGTTGCGGGATTGCTGCTGTTCCGGCTGGCGGGCGCACAGGCAGGCGCACAGGCGCCGCAGACGCGGCGCACCTTGCTGGCGCTGGTGGTGCTGGGGGTTGCGGCGGCGATGGCGTGGGCGCCGGTGACAGGCGCCGCGCGGCCGTTCGCCGATCTCGCCATGGCTCTGGTGCTGAACATTGTTCTGGTGGCGGCGGCGGCGCGCTTTCAGCCGCCGGTCTTCCTGGCGCGCACGTTGGCGCCGCTGGGGACGATCGCCTACGCGCTGTTGCTGATCCATCTGCCGCTCTACGAGATGATGGTTAAGCTCACCTACCGGCTGCCATGGCTCTACAGCATTGCTCCGGCAAGCGGGCTGGCGCTGTTCGCGGGGACGGCGGCGGCGGCGGTTGTGATCGACCGCTGGATCGACCGGCCGCTGCGGCGCGCTGTGCTCGGACGGGTGACGGGAGAACCGGCGGCGAACCTTCACGTCCGTAAAGGCGCCGCATGAGAATGCGCACCCTCACCGTGCAACTCCGGCAACGGCCGTCCGCCTCGGGCACGGCGATTGCTTACGCAGAGGAAGGCTTAAAAGGGGACACGCCTTCATGAGCGCCGCGGTGAAAAAACAGCACGACGGCTTGTTCGTCATGCTCGACAGTCTTCGGGGGTTTGGCGCGGTCATGGTGCTGATCGCGCACACCTATGATTACTGGGGGCCGTGGGGCCGTCCGGGGTCCGCCGTCGCCATCGATATGTTCTTCATGCTGAGCGGCTTCGTGATCGCCTATGTCTATGAGGCGAAATTCGCTGCGGGCATGAGCGTACGCGAATTCGCGCTGCACCGGATCGTGCGGCTTTATCCGCTTTATCTCGTGGGCATGGCGCTGGGCATCGGCATGCTGTTGCTGACCGTCGTTATCGGCGGAACAGGTGACGGTGCAGGCGAGGCGCTGGGCAAGCAGATGGTTCATGCGCCGCTGCAATTGCTGATGTTGCCGGCGCCGGGTGATTATCTTTACCCGTTGAACCCGCCGGCCTGGACGCTGTTCTTTGAACTGGCCGTGAATCTTGTCTATGTCGCGCTGTGGCGGTGGCTGACCTTGCCGCGCCTTATCGTTCTGGTGGCGCTGTTTGCGGTCCTTCTTGGCGTCGCGGTGTCGTGGAACGGGCATCTCGGCATGGGCGGCGACTGGGCGACGTTCTCCGGCGGACTGGCGCGTTCGGGTTTCGGTTTCTTCTGCGGCGTGCTGATCTTCCGTCTCGCCGGTTCGCCGAAGCGCCCGAGCCAGACGCGCAGCCTGAGCTGGACCATCGCTCTGGTCGGCGCGGTTGTTGTTATGACCTATCTGCCGGCGTCCGCCGCTGCTCGGCCGGTCGTCGATATGCTGATGCTGCTGGTGGGCGGTACGACGCTGATCTATCTCGGTGCGCGCTTCGAGCCGCCGCAATGGCTGGTCCCGCCGCTGGCGACGCTGGGGCGGATCTCATTCGCGCTCTATGTGATCCACATTCCGCTGTATTTCATGATGATGAAGATCACCTACAAGCTGCCCTGGCTGTATGATATCAAGCCGTTCAGCGGACTGTTGTTGCTCGCGGTGAGCCTGGCGGTCGCCTATGTGGCCGAGCGCTGGATCGACCAGCCAGTGCGCCGCATCGCGATGCGCAAGGTGAAATCCTGGGTGAAGGGCGGCGAATGGACTCGCCGCGCGAAGCCGGTGTGGCCGGCGGGCATGCCCGCGCCGCAGTCGAGCCGCCGCCGGGCGGATGCTCCCGCCGAGTAACGCGATGTCTCTGTCCGCGAGGCGCGAACTGGCTCCGTCCGGTCTGCGTCTCCGGCTGTTTGAGGCCGAGCCGTAACAATCCAGACACGGGAAGCTTGCTCACCCACGGGAAGAAACGCGTTCTTTTATGTGCTAAAAGCAATAAAAAATACAGATGTTCGCGCGATGCTCCCGCGCAAGCGCCTGATGGCGCCGGAGACGGGACCAAAGAGGTTTGGGTGTTGGGACAACCAGCGATTGCCACAGCGACATGCGGCATCCGCCAGCCCGTGCGTGCTGAAGCTCGCCGCCCGGCCTTCTGCGCTTCGCGCCTTGTCTTTGATTGCAGGGATGCAGGGAGCGTTTTTACATGAGCCAGGCAGCCCCGGCGCAGCGTGACGGCGTGTTCGTCATGCTCGACAGCATTCGCGGTGTCGGCGCGATCATCGTGATGATCGCCCACACCTATGATTACTGGGGCGGATGGGGAAAGCCGGCGTCGGCCATTCCGGTCGATCTGTTCTTCATGCTCAGCGGTTTCGTGATCGCCTATGTCTATGAGCGGCGCTTCGCGGCCGGGATGAGCATGCGCGAGTTCGCGCTGCACCGCGTTGTGCGGCTGTATCCGCTGTATCTTGCCGGCGCCCTGTTGGGCTTCGCGGTCATGATGATGGCGGCTGTCCTTGGCCCGCAGAGCGATGCGGAGATCGTGTTGCGGGACCGGGTGATGGACGCGCCGTTGCAGCTGTTCATGATCCCGGCGCCCGGCGACATACTGTATCCGCTGAACCCGCCGGCGTGGACGTTGTTCTTCGAACTGATCGTCAACCTCGTCTATGTCGCGATCTGGCGCTGGCTGTCGACGCCGCGACTGATCGCGCTGGTTGGCGTGTGCGCCGTGCTGCTCGGCGTCACGGTTGTCTGGAACGGCAATATCGGCATGGGGGGCGACTGGCGGACATTTATCGGCGGTTTCACGCGCTCCTTCTTCGGCTTTTTCTGCGGCGTGCTGATCTTCCGCCTGTCGGGATCGCCCGAGCGCCCGAGCCAGCGCCGCAGCGGATGGTGGACAGCCGGGTTGCTGCTGATGGTCGCCGTGATGACGTATGCCCCGTCATCGGCCGAATGGCGGCCCGCAATCGACATGACGTTCCTGCTGATCTTTGGCACGGCGATGATCTGGCTGGGCGCACGGTTCGAGCCGCCGCAATGGATCGCGCCTGCGCTGGCGACGCTGGGGCGGATTTCGTTCGCGCTCTATGTCATTCACATCCCGCTCTACGTGCTGATGATGAAGATCAGCTACAAGCTGCCGTGGCTCTATACGATCAAGCCGGCGAGCGGGCTGCTGTTGCTCATTCTCAGCCTTGCCGTCGCTTATGTGGTGGAGCGGTGGGTTGACCAGCCGGTGCGCCGGGTGGCGATGCGCAAGGTGAAGGACTGGGTGAAGCGCGGCGCATGGAAACGCCGCGTCGAGCCGGATTGGGGCGCGGGCGCG
This sequence comes from uncultured Rhizobium sp., assembly GCA_964550535.1. Classification (GTDB taxonomy): domain Bacteria; phylum Pseudomonadota; class Alphaproteobacteria; order Caulobacterales; family Hyphomonadaceae; genus UBA7672. The sequence goes on along the minus strand of CAZJZQ010000012.1, from coordinate 24,021 downwards.
CCTATTGCGCAGTCCAGCCGCCGTCCACCGGAAGCGCGGCTCCGTTGATCTGGTTCGCCGCCTCGGTCGTCAGGAAGACGGCGAGCGCGGCGATGTCCTCGACCTTCACGAACTCCTTCGTGGGCTGGGCGGCGAGCAGCACGTCGCGCACCACGGCGTCTTCGGAGATGCCGCGCGCCTTGGCGGTGCCGGCGATCTGGTTCTCCACCAGCGGCGTGCGGACATAGCCGGGGCAGATGGCGTTGACGCGTACGCCATGCTCGGCCCCTTCGAGCGCGGTTGATTTCGTGAAGCCGAGAATGCCGTGCTTGGCGGCGACATAGGCGCTCTTGAACGGCGAGGCGACGAGCGCGTGGGCGGATGCGATGTTGATGATGCGGCCCCATTTGCGCGCCTTCATTTCGGGGAAGGCGAGGCGGGTGGTATGGAACGCCGCTGTGAGATTGAGCGCGATGATGAGGTTCCACTTGTCGGCCGGGAAATCCTCCACCGGCGAGACGTGCTGGACGCCGGCGTTGTTGACCACGATGTCGATGACGCCGAGCTGCTCGCGGGCGTAAGCGAACATTTCCTCGATCTTTTCGGTTTTTGTGAGATCGGCGGCGGAGTAGGCGCATTTTACGCCGTGGTCCGTCTCGATGGACTGGCGCAGCTTTTCGATGGCGGCGGCATCGCCGAAGCCGTTGAGCAGGATGTTGCAACCCGCCGCCGCCAGCCCCTTCGCGATACCCTCGCCGATGCCGGACGTGGAGCCTGTGACGATGGCCGTTCTCGGTGCGGTGCGGGCTGCGGGCATGGGGAGCGCTCCTTCTTTGGGCTGCGATGTTGTCGCGCCGGCATCCGGCCATGGCAAGCTGGTCAACGGGTATTGGGTGGCGCCATGACCGTGCGCCGATGGAGTGAACGCCGAAAGGACAGGGTTGGGCGTCAAACCTGGTTTACAATAGTGCGATGCGCCGCCACGAGGTCATACGTTTGCTGAAGGAGCATCGCGCGCGCCTCGGTGCGTTGGGCGTGAAGCACGCTTAATCGTCTGCTCTCGTTGCGTAGCGCGGCTGACTATAACGGCAGTTCCCCATCCAGTTTCAGCACCAGCGCCGTAAAGACATCGGCGGCTTGTGCGAGGGTCGCAGCTTCCACGGCCTCGATCCGGTCGTTGGGGGTGTGAATCAGGGCGAGGACGGCGGGGATCGCCGCCGGGTCCGGCGCGCCGGTGGGCGGGGTCAACAGGTAGGCGCGCATCTTTGCGGCTTCGGCCTTGGGCTGGTGGCCGAGCGAGATGACGGGAGCGCCGGCGGCGGAGAAGGCGCGGTCGTCGCTGGACGGGTATTGCGGGAAGTCGAGGCAGGACATGGCGCGGGCGGCGCACAGTTCCTGCACCGCTTTCACCATGAAGGCGGACTGGTCGCCATTGTTGAGGCCGTACATCAGCGTGTCGCCATTGCCGTTGACGTCCGCATTGATGACGGCGGCGAGGTTGGCGACGCCGTGCGCGGTCACGAAATTGCGCGAGCCGACGAGGCCGAGTTCTTCCTGATCGGCGAGGAGGAGGCGGACCGGGTGTTTCGTCTTGCCGCTGACGCGGCGCATGGTTTCGATCATCGCAACAACGGATGCGGCGTTGTCGACCACGCCGTCAGCAAGCTTGCCGCCGCGCAGGACAATGGCGTCATAGTGCGCGACGAGCAGGATTTCGCTGCGCCCGGCGGGATCGGCGCCGGCGATGATATTGGCGCCCGTCAGATTGTTCGGCCCGGTGAACGTTTCGGTCCTGTAGGGCAGGCCCGCGGCGTCGAGCTGGGCCTTCATCACGGCGAGACGTTCTTCGCGCGTCGGCTTGGCGTAGGCGGCGACATTTTCGAGCAGGCGCGCGGCCGGCGTGGCGGCGCCTTGCGAACCGGAGTGAGGCGCGGCGGTGCAGGCGGCGGCGAGGAGCGCGGCCAGTACGAGGGTGTGACGAAACATTTGGGCCCCCCATGGGTTCTTTGGCGCAAGCCAAAGGTCTCTGGCTGCGTCGTGCGTGGCCATTATCGATAATCGCTAAAAAAATCTACGCAAGGTCTTGTGTGCGGGAGCGGGCGGGGACACGTATCTGCATGCCGTATGCGCGTGCTCCCGACGCGCCCCAGTTGGAGGGTCAGAACCATGGCGGACACCAAAGTCGTGACCAAGAGCCCGAGCGCGTTGCAGTATCTCGACAAGGCGATGGGCAGCCTGCGCAATCTCGGACTGCTGCCGGACAAGCAGGGGCAGGTCGCCCCGATCACCGCGCTGCTCGGCCGTATCTCGCACATGGAGCCGGACAAGGTGGCGGCCATCGCGCGCACGCTGGACCAGATGAGCGTGTTCAACGATGTGGTGCGCGAGAACGTCGCCTCGATGAAGGCGTCGGACCGCTATGAAGAGATCACCAAGGCGTTCAATTCCATCCGCGACGACGCCAAGGGCCTCGTGCAGCAATACGCCGACGGCAAGGTCGGGACGGTGGAGCGTCTCGGCAATGTGTGGATGAAGTTTTCGCGCGGAGACATCGCCGCGCGCTTCGACAAGATCAAGGACACCTATATCGAGGTGCAGAAAGAGACGAAGAGCCAGATCGACAAGGAGCACATGATCCTGGAAGCCTATATGGATTTCCGGGGCGCCTTGAAACAGTCGGAAGTGCTGGCGCTGGAAGTTCTGAAGACCGCCGAAGCCGGGCTTGAGGCGAAGAAGGCCGAGATGACGGCTGCCGCAGCCGAGGTGTCGGCCTATCAGGGCGACGACGCGGCGGCGCGTGCAGACCTTGAACTGAAGCGCGATGAACGCCTGCGCGAATTGCAGGCGGAAGAGAAGCGCTATCAGATCGCCAAGGACCTCTCGGACAATATCACGGTTGGCTACAACACATCCGAAGTCATCATGGCGCGGCTGGTGCAGACCACGAACGCCAAGGAGCGCGTGTATTCGCAATCCGTATCGTTCTTCGGCACCAACGAAGTCGTGCTGACGGCGCTGACGGCGACGTTCACGGGCATGTATGGCCTGCATGAATCGACGCAGACGCTGGAAGCGATGAAGAAGGGCGTTGACCAGTCGCTGGAAACGCTCGCCGAGATCGGCGGCAAGGTGCAGGAAGCCGCGCTGCGCGCCGGTTACGGCCCCACCATCTCCGCGGCGGCTGTGAAGACACTGGTGGATTCCGTTGTGAACTATCAGGAGCGCAGCATCGGCATCATCGCCGAGATGCGAAAGCTGGCGACGCAGAACTCCGAGGAGATCCGCGATGCGGTGGAAGACGGAAAGAAACGTCTGGCTCACCTGATCGAGCAGGGCGCCGCGTCGGCGCTGACGGTTTCGAGTTGATGGGTGAGGCGCGGTTTTCCTCCCCCGGTCCGCAGGACCGGGGGAGGTGGCCCGGCGTGAAACGCCGGGACGGAAGGGGCCGCCTCTCTCCGTTTGCGCAATCCGTTGATGGCGTGGCTGGCGCCGTGCCCCCTCCGTCTGAAACCCTCGTCCTTCGAGACGCCTTGCTTTGCAAGGCTCCTCAGGATGAGGGTTTCATCCACCTCCCCCGCTTCGCGGTGGAGGAAATTCCTCCGGGGTCTTTCCGATCCAGATGAGCAATCTTCCTGTTTCACCTCAAACGGCGACCGCCGCTACTGACGAGCCCAAGAAGCTCGACGACGTGTTGCTGGCGATGGATGTCGTCGACACGCTGCGGCATCGCACGCGCATCGCGGCGCAGGAGCTGAACGCCGAGGAGCGTGAGGCGGAGCTGGTGGCGCGGCTGAAGGAAATCTACCACGCGCAGGGCATTGAGGTGCCGGACCGGATACTGAAGGATGGCGTGAAGGCGCTGGACGAGCAGCGGTTTGTCTATCAGCCGCCGAAGGACAGTTTCCAGGTAAAGATGGCGCGGGCCTATGTGAACCGCCAGCGCTGGTTCCCGCAGACCGTGTTGGGCGTTGGCGCCGTGGCGGCGGCGGTGGCCGGCTGGCAGGTGTTCTGGGCGATGCCGCGCGCGGCGGAATGGAACGCCATGCCGGCGGAAATCGCGCGCATGTCGGACGAGGCGCAGGCGCTGTCGGACGATCCCGGCGTCGATGCGCGTATCGCGGCGATCGAGCGCGCGGGCAGCCAGGCGGTGGAGGACCGCGTTCGCGCCGAAGCAAAGCAGCAACTGGCCGCGCTGGAGAGCATCAAGACGCAACTGGCGCAGGAATACGATGTGCGTATCCGTCTGGATGACGAGGGCAGCGTAGGCTTCTACCGCGCGACCGAAGATAATCCTCTGGGACGTAGCTATTATCTCGTGGTCGAGGCGGTGACCCCGGGCGGAGGGACGGCGAGCGTGCCGATCGTCAGTGCGGAAACCGGCCAGACCGAAAACGTCACACGCTGGGCGCAGCGGGTGGACAAGACGGTGTTCGATCGCGTGGCGGCGGAACGCGAAAACACGGGCCTGATCGAGAATGATCTTCTCGGCCGCAAGCCTCGCGGCCAGCTTGAGCCGCAATGGGATGTGGCGACGCCGGGCGGAGCGATCACGCAATGGTAGCGTCGAACGATCTCATCACCGGGCGCGACGCGCTGCACCGTCTCGACGACCGGGTGGAGCATTCGCGCGAGGATCACGCGATGGCCTCGGCGGCGTCCGATGGTCACAAGAAGCGGCGCAGCGACATCATCAAGCTGCGCGCCGAAGGATATCGCGAACTGGCGCGCTTGCGGCTGCATGATCTGAAAGCGGGCGCATCTCAAGCGCTGAGCGTTGCGGAGAAAGAGGCGGCCAACCTGCTGGATGGCCATGACGCGTTCCTCGCGACGTTCGACGCGCAGATCGCTTCGGCGGACGCCGCTGTGGCGGAAGCCGAAGCGGCGCGGCGCGCGGGCGAGGATGAGGCGGACGCGGCGCTCGACGCCTATGAGGCGGAAGTTGCGAAGGTGGAGGAGGCGGTGCAGACCGACCCCGCCTATGTCGCGTTGCGCAATTCGGTGGAGGAGGCGCGGGCCGTTGCGGCGCGTGCGGCGCAGAAGCAGGATCTGGCCGAAGCGGACCGCGAGGCGAAGGGCGCGCCCTATCACGCCGATCCGCTGTTCTCGTATCTGTGGCAACGGAAATTCCGCACGGCGCAGTATGAAGGCAGGGGCATGATCCGTTCGATGGACGAATGGGTGGCGCGCGTCTGCGGATACGACACCGCCTATCTCAACTATGCGCGACTGATGGAGTTGCCGGACCGGCTGGCCGAGCATCAGGTGAATATGGAGCGTGAGGCCGGCGGCGCCGAAGACGCGATGGAGCGGTTCGAGGCGGAGAAGCTGGCGAACTCTCCGGCTGCGCCGCTGAAGGATAGGCTGGATGCGGCGCGGGCGGCGTTGAAAGGTCTGGACGACAGGCTTGCAGCGGCGGAAGCGAAACGCAGTGAACTGCGCGCCCAGCACGAGGCGGCGGTGAGCGGCGATGCGGGACCACAGGGCAAGGCGCGGCGCCTGATCGCGGAATCGCTGGAGGCGGCGAGTTTCCCGGACCTGCGCGTGCTGGCGGCGGAGACGACGTCGCTGGAAGATGATCGCATTGTCGATCTGCTGATCAAGCTGCGCACCGAAGAACTACAGATGGAGGTGAACTCGCGCTCCATCGAGGCGCTGCCGGGGCGGCGGCGGGCGTCGCTTGAAGCGCTGGAACACGCGCGGCGGCGGTTCAAGGAGGCGGGGCTGGACAGTCCCTATGTCGCCGTTGGGCTGGGCGCGTTTGAAGCGGCGCTGGATGCTTGGGGGCGCGGGCTGGATGCGGACGGCGAGAAGCTGTGGCGCGCGCTGGCGGCGACGGTGCGACAGGCGCCAAGACGCGACGACAGGTATTTCGGAGGACCCCCAAGGGGAAAGTCGATCGGACTGCCCGACGGCGCTGAGGAAATCGCCGGGGCAGTCCTGGGAGCCATCCTCCGGGAAGCGCTTCGGGGCGGAAGCCGTGACCGCTGGGGCGGCGGCGGGCCTTGGGGCGGCATGGGGGGCGGCATGGGCGGCGGCGGCTCGTCAGGCAGATCGCGCGGGTCTGGCGGTTTCAAGACCGGGGGGCGGATCGGCGGCGGCGGCTTCAAGACCGGCGGGCGAATCGGCGGCGGCGGGAAGTTCAAGACCGGCGGCCGCATCTGAGGCCCCTGCGCCGTGATCGCAAACTGCGCGGCCCGCAGTCCGGGCTGTGGCTGTCTATCCTGATGTGCAGGTTCGTGCCGGGAGGTCCATGGCGGCGGGAGCCGTGTTGCAGTCCGCGCGTTGTCATGCGGCGCACTGCGGTTAACCTGCGCCGCGACGTGGGAGGCCAGCATGAACACGGTTTCTGTTTCGAGACGTCTGCTGCTTGGGGCCGCTGCGGCGGCGCCGCTGGTTGCATGCGCCAGCGATCCGGAACCGGCGCCTGAACCTGCGACGCCGCAGCCCCAGCCGCCGGCGGCCGGGCAGACCTATCCGGGGATCATCGATACGGCGAGCAATGTGACGCCGTTCGTCGCGGCGCTGAAGACGCTCGGGGTGCGGGTGGTGTTCCGCTACTACGCGCTTGGTCCGCAGCCGGAGGCGCCGGAGAAACAACTCATGGCGGCGGAGGCCGGCGCCATTCTCGGCGCCGGGCTGGCGATCGGGTCGGTGTTCCAGCACTATTCCAACGTGCCGGAGAATATTCACGCCGAGCGCGGCAAGCAGGATGGCGATGCGTCGCTGGCGCGCGCCTCGGCTCTGGGACAGCCGCAGGGCAGCGCGATCTATTTCGGTATCGACTTTGACTGGCTGGCCAGCGATGCGGCCAGGCGCGCGAACATTCTCGCCTATTTCACCGAAGTAAGTTCGCGGGTGAAGGGCGCGGGGTATCGCGTGGGTGTTTACGGATCAGGGCAAACCTGCGCGCTGGTGCTGGACGCCGGGCTGGCGGATCTGGCGTGGCTGGTGAATTCGCCGGGGCATGGCGGTGCGGCGGCATTCTACAATTCCGGGCGCTGGCGCATGTTCCAGAACGGTCTCGACACGCGCATTCCGGGCGGACGGTTGCAGGTGGACACGAACCTCGTCCACCCCTCGCACAGTGATGTGGGGCAGTGGACGCGCAGCGGCGCCGACGCGGGGATTCCGGCGGACATTTCGGCGGCCTTGCGCGCGCAACGGCGTTTCGTGGCGCTGAAGTCCGCGAAGCTGCGCGCCGGGCCGGACGATGGCGCGGCGGAGATCGCCAACACGCGCTTCGGCAAGGGCCGCATGGTGCGCCTGGTGACGCAGAGCAATGGCTGGGCGCAGGTGGATGTGAACGAGGCAGGCTCCCCCACCGGCTGGTGCCGCGCCGGGGCATTGATGAATGTGGACCGGCGGCCGGATTATTTCGCGGCGGACTGACGGCTCTGGCGTTCGCCATTGCGCCGCCCTAGACCTTTGCCCGGCATGAGGCGGAGGCGAGCGTGTCTATTTTCCGGCAGGCGGTGATTGCGGGCGTTGCGGTGATGACGGCGGCGTGCGCCGGAACGCCGGATGTTTCGTCCGTGACGCAGAGAATGCCCGTGGCCGCCGCGCCTCCGGTTATCGAGCTGGGCGTGGATGGCGATGTGGTGGCGCTGGCCTTTTCCGGCGGCGGCGCGCGGGCGGCTTCGTTCGCGCATGGCGTGCTGCTCGGGTTGAACGACATGCAGTCGGCGCAGGGCGGCGCGCTGAGCGAACGGATCGCGCTGATCACGGCTGTATCGGGCGGGGCGATCACGGCGGCGTATCACGGTCTTTATGGCGTACCGGGTCTGGCGACGTTCCGCGCGGCGGTGCTGGATGTGGACTGGGAGGCGCAGCTGACCACGCATCCGCTCGTGCCGAATAATCTGGCGCGTCTGCTGGGCGGCGGGATGAACGGACGGGACAAGCTGGGCGACTGGCTGAACGCCAATGTGTTCGACGGCGCGCGGATCAGCGACATGAGGGCGCGGCCGCGCGTGATCATCAACGCGACTGATCTTTATACCGGCATGCAATTCGCTTTCGCCGCGCCGTATTTCCAGGCGATCTGCGCGGATCTCGGCGCGGTGCGTGTGGCGGATGCGGTGGGGGCGTCGATGGCGGTGCCTCTGGCCTTCCGGCCTGTCGTCGCAAGAACCTTTGCCGAAGGGTGCAGCACGCCCGCGCCGGGTTGGGCCAAGGCGACGGACAGCGATCCGATGGTGCAGGCGACGGCGCGCGCGATTGAGGTGTGGCGAGATCCCGAACGCATGAAGTTCCTGCATCTGGTGGATGGCGGCCTGTCGGATAATTTCGGGTTGTCGAGCCTGATCACCATGCGCCGCGCCTCGCAGACGCCCTACGGGCCGTTCGCCGAACGTGATGCGGTGCGGGTGCGGCGCATGGTGTTTCTGGTGGTGAACGCCGAGATGACGCCGGCGGCGGACTGGTCGCTGACACCCGAGGGGCCGGGCGTGCTGGCCGTGATCCTGGCGTCGCTGGATGCGGCGATCAACGCGCCCAAGCGTGTGGCGCTGGAGGCGTTCGGCGTGGTGCTGAAGGATTGGGAGCGCGAGCTGATCGCCTGGCGCTGCGCCCTGCCGCCGGAGCGTGCGCGAGAGCTGGGCGCGGACGACGGATGGGATTGCGGCAATGTCAGCTTCGCGATCAGCATGGTTTCATTTGAAGACCTGCCGGACGATGATGCAAAGAAGCTGGGCGCAACGCCCACGCGCGTCAGCCTGCCCGCAGACCAGATCGACGCGCTGATCGCCGCCGGGCGTCAGGCGGTGAAAAACAACTCAGTGCTGAAGACGCTGACGGAGTAGGACGCTCAGCCCGGCGGGCGCAGGAAGTCGCGTTTGCCGAGGGGGACGCCGTTGTTGCGCAGGATGTTGTAGGCCGTCGCGGCGTGAAAATAGAGGTTCGGCAGGATGTAGGATTGCAGGAACATGCCTGCGGTCAGCGTCATCTCCGCGCCGCCGCCGATGGGGAAGGTGATGTCCGTGTCCGTGCGGTTGTTGATCGTGGCGTCGGGCAGCGCGAGGCAGTAGGCGTTAGCTTTCTGCGTGCGCTCGATCAATTGCGCGAAGCTGGTTTCCACATCGGGAAAGGACGGAAGCTCCTGGCCGGCGAGGCGGGCGGCGCCGCGCGTGACCTGATCGCAGGCGATCTGCACCTGACGCGCCAGCGGAAACATGTCGGGGAAGAGCCGGAAATCGAGCAGCACGGATTCCGGAATTTTCAGCGCCGTTGCATGGTCCGCGCCTTTTTTCAGGATGCCGCCGAGCGCGCCCAGCATCTGGCCGCTGGAGGATTTGAGAACCGAGGCGGTGGAGACGGTCATGGCGGCTTCCCTGCTGGCGCGGCGCGATTGGCCGCCACCTCATACGGCTTTGGCTTCCGGTATGGAAGCGCCATGGAAGCAACAGCTTGCAAGAGCCATTGCGGAATGCCCTGTCATCCGGGCTCGGGCGAGGAAGGAGCGGACCATGAGCCCGCCGCGCGAGCCTATGACGGCGTGCGCACCGGCGCCGCGATGTTGCAAAGGCCGATACGGCCAACCGGGTTCTTGTAGAAGCCGTCCTTGCGCCAGCGGCGTGAGTTCACCAGCGTATCGAAAGTCTGCGAGTCCGTGCGCAGGACTTCCAGCGGCGTGCGCTGGTCCTCCGGCACATCGGCCGCGACCTTGATGTCGGCGAAGCGCGCGATCTGTGCGGGGTCCTCATAGAAGCCGATGGGCGCGGGACCGCGCGGCAGGGCGGCGAGGATTTCCATCCCCTGGAGCACGCGGCCGAGCACCGTCAGCTGGGCGTCGAGATTGCGCGGCGCCTGGCCGATGATCGCGTAAAGCTCCGTGCCGCCGCCGGAATTCTCGTCCTCCTCGCGTCCCACGCCGACGACGCCATAGCAGTGCGCGATCCACATCGCGTCCGCATTGCGCGCGACGGGGAAGCCGCCGATGAAGCCAACGCTGTCCGCATAGGTGTCGGGATCGGGCAGGACGGTGAAGCCCTCGTCGTTGCGCGGGACGGTGAATTCCTTGTCCAGCCGTTCGGCGCCCACGGCGGGCGCGCGCGCCGGATCGGCGGCCTGCGCCCATTGGGCGACGAAATTGTCCTGCACGCGGGTGACGCCGCCATTGGCGAAATATCCTTCACGCGAGAGCGCCTTCACATTGGCGACGTGCTTCGGCGCAAAGGCGGGGGCCATTTCGATGATCACGCGGCCCTGCGGGAAATCCATGTAGAGCGTGTTCTCGGGATCAAGCGGGCGCCAGTCGGACGCGGGCGAGGGGTCGAGGATCTCGGCCGGCGAAGGCGTGAGCCCTTCGGGCGCGGGCGGAATGGCGGGCCGGGCGGGCGGCGGCTCGACCACCGTTTCCGGCTTGCAGGCGGCGAGCATCAGGGCGGCAAGGATGAGAGAGAGACGCATATCGGCTCCGATGGCTGGGCCGGAGCAGCGTCCCAAACGTTTCGCACTCCCCGGCCGTAACCGGAGATTGCGATAATTCCGTTCTGGTTTGAAGTGGCGGTTTGACAGGCCGTTTGACCGGCGGCTAGCCGCGGTAGTCGCCATTGTCCCAGTAGGTGCGGCCGGTCGAACGGTCGACATAATAGTAACGGCGCGCACGTTCGTCATAAATCATGTCGGTGCGGTTCGCGACCTGCTTGCCGCCGACATAGCAGCCGCCCTGTTCGCGGCAGCCGGTGTAGTAACCGACAGCAGCGCCGAGCGCGCCGCCGATCAGCGCGCCTTCAACGTCGTCATCGTTCACGGCCACACCTGCCGCCGCGCCAAGCGCGCCGCCGATCGCGGCGTTGCGTTGCGAAGGGGACCAGTCGTCAGTGGCGCAAGCCGCCAGCGAGAGGCTGGCGATGCCTGCGCAGAAAATCGTTCGCATCGGTGACATGGATGTCTCCTGTTTCTCGTGTCGTCCTGCGCAGATTGAAACGGGAGGGGGCGGGTGTGGTTCCGTGAACGGCTATTCACACGGACGCTGGCTGCGTCCAGGATTTCCGCGTGCTGTTGTGCGATTTTCCGGTATTCGCCCGAACGCGCTCGGAATTTCGCATCGACGACGAATCCCGTAGCGGCACAGCGCGCGGCGCTTCGCGGAATATGTGTTGTAAATTTCATTTTCCGCCGTATGCGCGGCGACCGGGTTCACGACGCACGAGTCGTCCGGCGAGTGATGCCGAGCGACTGCCCGCTTGGAGGCGCGTACTGACGATCACATGCCTGGCGTGAACTTCAGTCTGCAAACTGCTTTCTAGGGCGAGGTTCGCACCCACAGACTCGCAAGCCCGCGGAAGCCGGGCATGACATTCCAGTCTGGCGGCTCCGCGGGCCGGGCGAGGCGCAAGGCAGGGAAGCGCGCGAACAATCCCGGCAGCAGCGTACGCGCCTCCATGCGGGCGAGCGCGGCGCCGGGACAGATATGCGCGCCGCCGCCGAACCCGACATGACGCGAGGCGTTGGCGCGGCCAATGTCGAACGTGTCCGCACTGGTGAAGACCTGTTCGTCGCGATTGGCGGAACGCAGGAAGACGGCGACGGCTGCGCCCGTGTGCAGCGGGCAGCCGGAAAGGTCCTGACCCCGCCCGGCGATCCGCCAGGTGAAGTCGACCGAACCTTCGTAGCGCAGCACCTCCTCTATGGCGTTGGGCCAGAGAGCGGGGCCGGCCGTAAGACGTGCGAGCTGGTCCGGATGGGTCAGCAGCAGCAGCACTGCATTGCCGATCATGTCGGCGACGGTGAAGTAGCCGCCGACGAGAAGGTTGCGGACGTTATAGGCGATCTCGGCGTCGTTGAGCGGAACGCCTGCCGCCTGAGCCTTCACCAGATCGCCGAAGAGGTCATCTCCGCCGGCCGCCCTGGCGGCCTCGATGCGGGCGTATATCCAGGCGGCGAAAGCGTTGGAGGCGGCGACGAGTCCGGCGACATCCTCATGCGAGCGATTTGGGTTGAACGTCTGCACCACACCGTTCAGCCAGCCGCGCAGGCGGGGCAGGTCGTCATCGCTGGCGCCAAGCAGCGCGCCGAGCACCGCGATGGGCGCGCGTGCGGCGATCTCCTCGATCAGGTCGAATTCGCGCTTCTTCTGCACGCTGTCGAGCACGTCTTTCATGATCTTGTCGCAGACGGGCTGGAAGCGTGCGGCGCGTGCGGCGAGCGCCTGGGCGATGGGGCCACGAATGCGGGCGTGTTCCGGCCCATCCATTTCCAGCATGGATGAGCGCTGGTCGTCCGGGTGGGTCAACCCTTGGGGCACGGTCGCGTGGCGGCGGCGGATGGCGCGGGCGGAGGGTTCGGCGGCGTCAGGGTTCTTGCGGCTGTAGGGATCAGACAGGATGGCGCGCGCTTCGGCCATGCGCGCCGCGATATAGACTCCCGCCTGCGGGTCATGGTGCAGCGGGCCAGCCGCGCGCAGGGCGGCGAGGCGCGGATGGGGATCGGCGCGCGCGTGCGGGTCGGCCGCCATCAGGCTGGCGAGACTGGCGGTGGGAAGATCGTCTGGCGGCACGCTGTCCCTCGCGGTCGTCATCGCGGGCAGTGTGCCAGCGTCAGGGCGCAAAGGCCATCCACACGAGATAGCCCGCGCCGCCCACGGCCAGCGTGATCGCAGAGGTGATGAGAATGGTGAACCCGGTGCGCACGCCGCCCGCGAGGAAGGACAGCACGATCTTGGACGCTGTATTGGCGCCCACGGCGATGAGGATGGCGAGCGTCGCGGTTTCGGCGCTCACGCTGCTCACCTGGGTCATGGACAGAGTGACCGCATCGACATCGGCAAGGCCGGAGATAGCGGCGACGCCCAGCGTGGCGGACTCGCCAAATATGTCGCTCGCGAGCGCTGTGGCCAATGAAACGGCTGCGAGCAGGACGCCAAAGAACAGTGCGGTCTTCAGCGAAAATGGATTGCCGAGACCAAGCACGGCGGAGGCCGCCTCCGTGGATTCGCGTTTCTTGAATCCGCGCGCGACGATGAAGGCGCAGGCGAGACTGGCGAGCCCCGCCGGAATCATCGTGGCGAAGATAGGCAGGATCAGTTCGTTGCGCAGGCTTGCAGCGAGGATGGCGGTGCGGCCGAACATCACCGTGTTGGCCAGCACGGCTCCGGCGAGAAGAGGACGCGCGGTCTTCGCGTCCAGCGGTTTGGCGAGGCGCGAGAAGCTGAGAACGGTGGCGGTGGACGACACCAGCCCGCCCGCCGCGCCCGCAACCAGGGGGCCAAGCTCGGCGCCCGCGACGCGGATGGCGATATAACCGACGAAGGAAATCCCGGCGATCAGCAGGGTGAGCAGCCACACCGACCGCACGCTCACCGCCCCCCATGGATCGACAGGTCCGGCCGGAAGCAGCGGAAGGACGATCACGGTCATCGCGGCGAGAAGAACGCCCGCGCGCAACTCCTTGAAGGTGATGTTGCGCAACCAGCCGTGCAGGGAATCCTTGAAGGCGAGGAGGCCGGTCGCGGCCACGGCGGCGGCGCCCGCAATCTCGATATGGCCCAGCGCGGCGGCCGCGCCGAGCGCAAAGACCAGAAGCTGCGCGGTGAGCGGCGTGGCGTCGAGATCGCCATCCTTGCGCGCGCGCATATACTCGAAAGTCGTCGCCCCCGCGGCGAAACCGGCAAAGCCGAGCGCCAGCACAAGCCCGCCCAGCTCCATCGAAAGAAGCCCGGCGAAGCCGCCGATCAGGCCGATCAGCGCGTGCGTGCGCAGCCCGGCGGTGCGCTCGCCTTCGCCCTCGTGACGGTCTTTCCAGCCACGCTCCACGCCGACAAGAAGGCCAATGGCCAACGCTACGCCAAGGCGCAGGAATTGAGTCTGGAGTTCGGCGCCGGCTGTATCGTCAAGCATGGCGCGATACTACCGGCGCCGCCAGAAATTGGCCCGGACTTTCTCGCGAACGGGGAGTCCGGGCCGATAACGTTGACGCCTGCGCCTCAAAGCACATCCAGCATCTTTGCGACCAGCGGGTGGCGGACGACGTCGCGTTGTTCGAGGCGGATGACGGACATGTCGTCGCCCATCGCTTCCAGCTTCCCGGCTGCGGGCGCGAGGCCGGAGAGTTCGGGCAGGAGGTCGGACTGGGCGGGGTCGCCCGTGACGATCATCTTGGAGCCCCAGCCGAGCCGGGTGAGCAGCATCTTGAGCTGGACATAGGTGCAGTTCTGCGCCTCGTCGATGACGACGAAAGCGTTGTTGAGCGTGCGGCCGCGCATGAAGCCGACAGAAGCAATCTCGATCTGCCCGTCGGCGATCATCGCCTTCACCTGCTTGGGCGACATGCGATCCTGCAACGCGTCGTAGAGCGGACGCAGATAGGGCGCGAGCTTCTCTTCCATGTCGCCGGGCAGATAGCCGATATTCTCACCGGCATCGACAGCGGGACGGCACAGCACAATCCGGCTCACCTGTCCCGCACGCAACGCCTCCACGGCCTTGGCGATGGCAAGATAGGTCTTGCCCGTGCCAGCGGGGCCGAGCGCGAGGACAAGGTTGGAATTGTCGATCGCCTGCATCAGGCGCGCCTGGCCTTCTGTGCGCGGCTGAACGTTTTTCACATAGGCCTGATCGCGCTGGGGCTCTTGCTGTTTCTGGCGCTGGTGATCCAGTTCGTGACTGCGTTTTCGGCGGCGCGGCTTGTCGTCGTTCGCAACCGGGTCCCATCCGCCGTCTATGACGTTGAGGCGGGCGCCTCCATCATTGTGCATGTCACGCGTGCTGTAGTCGGCGCGGACGCGACGGATGGCGGAACGCTTGGCCATGGGGGCACTCCTCGTTGAAGAACGATAGTTGGAATGACGGTTGAGTTGCTGCTTGAGTCAGGCACGAAATAAAAACGCCGCAGGCCCGAGAGGCGCTGCGGCGTTGGATAAAGCCGGAAAAAAGCGGTGCATTGGGCGGCGGCGGCCGCCTTGCGGCGAATGCTGCATCTGAGGTTGGTCGGACCGTAGCCGGTTTCCGCAATCCTCGTCCCCTTGCTGTCGAACGTCGCCATTCGAATCGCTGGTCTCTATGAATAGACTAGTTCGCACTTAACGGAAGTATAATGCCGCAGCCGGGCAAAAGGTTCACGCGGTGAATGTTTTGCGACGGTGTGGCGCAAAAACTTGCACCGGCGCACGCACATGACTCATCTTGAGTCACTTCGCGTCAACCGCGTGTCGCCGCAGCGATCCACGCGGCGTAACGCGGCGCGACCGCGTCCACCGGCAGCAGCAGAATGGCGGGCGTGTCGTAGGGGTGGGCGGCGGCGACAGCGTCCATCAGAGCTTGTGCGAGATCGTGGCGCGTTTTCAGGATCATCACGGCCTCCTCACCGCGTTCGATCTTGCCTTCCCAGGCATAGACCGACACCATTCCCGGCAGGATATTGACACAGGCGCACAGCCTCGCCTCGACCATAGCGCGGCCGGCCTTTTCGGCTTCCGCCGCTGAGGGCCATGTGGTGTAGATAAGCGCTGTATTATGCATGTGCGCCTCGGCCCGCATGTGCTGGGAAGGAAACGAAATGGCGGTCTATGAACTCGACGGAGCGCGGCCCGAGGTCCATGCGGAAAGCTGGATCGCGGACAACGCGGTCGTTCTGGGCCGGGTGAAGCTGTTGCGCAATGCCAGCGTGTGGTTCGGCTGCACCCTGCGCGGCGACAACGACCCTATCGTGATCGGCGAAAACACCAACGTACAGGATGGTTCGGTGCTGCATACGGATGCGGGCCAGCCTCTCACCATCGGGCGCGATTGCACGATCGGACACAAGGTGATGCTGCATGGCTGCACGATTGGCGACAATACGCTGATCGGTATCGGCTCGATCATTCTCAACGGCGCAAGGATCGGGAAGAACTGCCTGATCGGCGCCAACTCGCTGATTACCGAGGGCAAGGAGATTCCCGATGGCTCCATGGTGATGGGCGCGCCCGGCAAGGTGGTGCGCGAACTCACCGCGCAGCAGGTGCAGGGCATCACCCTCTCGGCGCACCACTATGCCGAGAACTGGAAACGCTACGCGCGTGGCCTGAAGCGAATTGATTAGCGGATCGGCGGGCGCTGGCTATATCCCGTAGTGCCGCACAAACGCCGCCAACGGCGCGCGCGTCATCAATACCTGCATCGGGAAGGCAAGCCATGGCTGGTGCGGGTCAAGCGTCGCGAGATTGGCGCGGAAAACTTCCGCATTGGCATGTCTCAACTCGCCGCGGTGATTGACGAACTGTCCCCAGCTTGAAAATCCGTGTGTCCCGCGCGGCCCGGTCAGCGGCGTACGCGAGGCTCCGAACTCCGGCGGAAAAATGCGGCGATAGGCTTCCAGATTATAGAGCCACGATCCACCCATGATGGCTGTCGCATCCGGATATGTGGCGACGATGAAACGGGTCAGCGCCGCCATGTCCGCGCGCCGGGCGTCGCATCTGGAATGATGCAGCGGACCCACGCCGCCGCCCTTGTCGCGTGGTCCGAAGTGGATGCGGACAATCCCGTCCGGCGTCGGCGCTTCGCACGCGAAACAACCCGCCTGCGTCCGATCGGCTGGCGCCGGCGCGCCAGCGAAAGGCCAAGGAAAAGCGCGCTGCGCAAAGGCTGCGACCAGGATATCAAGCTGGCCGTCGCGATCACGCGACGCCAACGCCTCTGCGAGCAGAGCACTGAACGCCGGCGCCGGTTCGGTCTTCCCCAGATGCCCGTATCCGAACAGGCGGTGCATGTTGGTATGCCAGGTCACTGCCTCGGCGACGGGCTGGCCGCTGCGCGTCGATAACGCCACGGCGTAATCGAAATGCAGTCCGAACAAGCCGCGCCAGGGTTGCGCTGCGTCTGTTCCCTTCGCATGATTCATCGCGGCCCCTTTTCGTCACGCCATCCTAGCGCATCGCGCTGCAACGCCTATATGTCCGGAATGGCAAAGCTTTCCGTCCTCGATCTCGCGCCCATCGTCGAAGGCTCCAACGTGCGGGAGGCGCTGGCCAACAGTCTTGACCTTGCGCGCCATGCGGAGGCGCTGGGCTATCACCGCTTCTGGTTGGCGGAGCACCATAATTTCGAGGGCATCGCCAGCGCGGCCACGGCGGTGGTGATCGCGCATGTGGCGGCGGGCACCTCGCGCATTCGCGTGGGCGCGGGCGGGATCATGCTGCCCAACCATGTACCGCTGATGGTGGCGGAGGCGTTCGGCACGCTGGCGGAACTGTATCCGGGCCGCATTGATCTCGGCCTTGGCCGCGCGCCGGGCACGGATCAGGCGACGATGCGTGCGCTGCGCCGCTATGCGCAGGGGGCCGACACCTTCCCGCAGGATGTGCAGGAGTTGATGGGCTGGTTTGAACCGGTGGAGCCGGGGCAGGCGGTGAAGGCGATTCCGGGCGCGGGCAGCGACGTGAAGATGTGGATGCTGGGCTCCAGCCTGTTCGGCGCGCAACTCGCCGCGCATCTGGGGCTGCCCTACGCCTTCGCCTCGCATTTCGCGCCGGGCGACCTTGAAGGTGCGATTGCGATCTATCGCGAGCGCTTCCGTCCGTCGAAGCATCTCGACAAGCCATATGTGATGCTGGGGCTCAACGTCATCGCCGGAGAAACGGACGAGGAAGGCGCGTTGCTGTTCACCTCGGTGCAGCAAAGCTTCGCACGGCTGCGCTCGGGCCGCCCCGGCAAGATGCCGCCGCCGGACGCGGCGGCCGTCGCGGCCTTCGATCCTTTGTTGCAGGCCGGCGTCATGCAGGCGCTGTCATGCTCGGTTGTCGGCGGCCCGGACAAGGTGCAACGCGGCATTGAAGCGTTCGCGCAACGCTGGGGCGCGGACGAGCTGATGGTCACCGGCTCGATCTGGGACCACGCAAAGCGCAAACGCAGCTTCGAGATAGCAGCTCAGGCAATCTCGTAGGCCGCATTCTTATAGGAGCGCGCCGCTGGTCCCGGCGAAAGCCGGGAGGCGGGTTCAAATTTGAAGTGCAACGCTTCAACGCAAAGCGGTCAGCCCGAAACGGCTCCGCGCTTAACCGCGCGAATTGCGCTTTGGCTTGCCGCCCGGCCGCTGGCGGCTCGGCGCGCCCTCGCCGCGCGGTCCGCCAAACGGCTTGCCGCCAAAAGACTTGCCGCCAAAAGATTTACCACTGGAAGATCCGCTTGAAGGCTTGCGCTTGAACGGCTTGTCGCCGCCGGGACGGTCCGTCGCGCTGCGTTCGCCAAACGGCTTGTCACGGAAGGGTTTGGCGCCGCGCGGCTTGAACGGTTTGCGATCCGGATCGTGGCCGCGCTCGTGACGCGGACCATCCTTGCGAGCGGGACGGCCGGAGCGTTCAGCGCGCTCGGGCCGGGCCGCCGGCACAACCCGCTCGAAGCGCCGCTGCGTCGTGGCGGCCTCAATGGCGGCGATATCGTTCTGATCGGGTGACCAACGCTTGGCCGGCTTGGCGTCGCCGCCAGCCTGTGTGGTGGTGTCCGTCAACGACCCTTCCGCGCGCGCGGCGTCGCGGCGCGCGCGGCGATTGAGCGTCTGCGACGGCGCAGGGGCGGGCTGCGCGCCGGGACGCGGGTGCTCGCGGCGCGGTCTGGATTCGCGCTCGCTGGCGGTGAGGCTGGTCAGCACCGGATCATTTTCATACGGCGCCGGCGCAGCGGGCGCGCGTTCGCGGCGGGGCGGGTGCGCGCCGTCACGCGGCGGGCGCTTGTCATAGCTGCGTTCCGCGCCGCGTTCCGGGCGCGGGCGGTCACCGAACTTGCGTTCGGGACGGGGACGATCCTCGGACGTGCGCTCAAGGCGCGGACGATCGCCGAACTTGCGTTCAGGACGAGGCCGGTCACCAACGCTGCGCTCGGGCCGCGGACGATCACCAAAGCTGCGTTCGCCGCGCGGGCGGTCTTCGCGATCCTCACGCGGCGCGCGCGGCGCGGAGCTGTCGCTGCGCGCCTGCGGGGCGGTCGACGGGGTGATCTGCATGTCGCGCTCGGACGCCGTCTCGACCGCGGTGGCGAAGGTCGCGGCGGCGTTCGGCACGATCTCGAATTTCGTTTCCTCGTCGAACACGCGGATGCGGCCGATCTCCTGCTTGGTGATGTCGCCCAGGCGGCAGATCAGCGGGATCAGCCATTTCGGATCGGCGTTGCGGCGGCGGCCGACATTGAGGCGGAACCACACGCCTTCGCCGCCCGTGTCGGTGATGCCGGCGGCCGGATATTCGCGGCGCTCGCGCGGCGCGGACGGCTCCCGGTCGCGCATGCGGTGATCCTCGGACACGTTCTCCGGCTCCGGCAGGCCGGTGCGCAGCAGGTTGACCAGCGCGCCCGCGAGTTGTTCCGGCGTATGGCGCGAAGCAATCTCGCTGGCGATGGCGGCGTCTTCATCGGCCACCACGGCGCCCAGCGCGGGGTGATCCAGCAGGCGCTGGCGGTCACGCTCGCGGATTTCGGCGGCGGTGGGCGGGCCCGACCAGATCGCCTCGATATTGGCGGAGGCCAGAACGCCTTCAAGGCGGCGGCGCCTGGTGTGCGTCACCAGCAGAACGGACACGCCCTTGCGTCCCGCGCGGCCTGTGCGGCCGGACCGGTGCAGCAGCGTCGCCTTGTTGGTGGGAAGATCGGCGTGAATGACGAGCGAAAGATCGGGCAGGTCGAGGCCGCGCGCAGCCACATCGGTCGCCACACAGACGCGAGCATGGCCGTCGCGCAGAGATTGCAGCGCATCGTTGCGTTCGCGCTGGCCCATCTCGCCGGACAGGCCGACTGCGTGGAAGCCGCGCTCGCGCAGGCTGGCTTGCAGGTGACGCACAGCCTCGCGTGTGGCGCAGAACACCAGCGCGCCGCCGGATTCGAAATAGCGCAGCACGTTGACGACGGCGCGTTCCGTATCGCCGGGCGAGATACGCATGGCGCGGTATTCGATGTCGCCGTGCGGTTCGGAACGGCTGGTCGTGTCGATGCGCACCGCGTCGCGCTGATAGTTGCGCGCCAGCGCCGCGATGCCGCGCGCGATGGTGGCGGAGAACAGCAGCGTTCGGCGTTCGGCCGGCGTTGCGTCGAGAATGGTTTCCAATTCGTCGCGGAAGCCGAGATCAAGCATCTCGTCCGCTTCGTCGAGAACAGCGGCTTTCAGCTCCGAAAGCTTCAGGTGGCCGTTGGAGAGGTGGTCGCACAGGCGCCCCGGCGTGCCGACAACGATGTGCGCGCCGCCCGCCAGGCGGTTCTGTTCATGACGCACGCTCATCCCGCCGACGCAGGTGATGATGCGCGCTCCGGTTTCGGCGTACAGCCATTCCAGCTCGCGGCTGATCTGCAACGCCAGTTCGCGGGTCGGCGCGATGATCAGCGCGGCGGGCAGGCCGGCGGTGCCGAAGGTTTCCTTGTCGCCCAGCAGCGTCGAGGCGAGGGCTAGGCCGAAAGCCACCGTCTTGCCGGACCCGGTCTGGGCCGAAACGAGCAGGTCGGCATTGCCGGCGTCCGCTTCCAGAACAGCGCTCTGGACGGGGGTGGGCTCGGCATAGCCGCGCGCGGCGAGGGCGCGGTCAAGCGCGGGATGGCAGGGCGGGAAGGACATGGGGAAGCGATGTTTCTTGTCGGGCGGCCGTGCCCGTCGAGGGGCAAGCCGCAAAGAAGGCCGGGTCTGGCCGGGCCGCTCTACCCGGACTTGTGGAAAAACACCATGGGACAAAAGCGGCTAAGGGGCCAAAGGCTGGGCGTTAAGGGTATCCCGCCCAGCGCCGCCGGGATCGCCTTTCCCGGCGGAATTTGATATTTGCCGTCCAAACAGACGCTAAAAGACGCAAAAAAGGGATGGCCGGCGCATGAGGACGGGTTTTCTTCGGCTTGTGACGGCGGCGGCGCTGGGTTTTGGGGTGGCCGTTCCTCCGGCTTTCGCCGAATGGACGAAGACCTACGTTATCGAATGGTACGAACCGGCCATGTATTACGGGGGCGCGGACGGGCTGACCGGCCCCGGTTCCGACTGTCCCAAAGGCAGCAATCCCGAGATTGACTGGGTCCAGGTCCTGGTTCGCGCCGGTTACACCGAAACCGAGGCCCGCTGGCTGCGTGATCCGGCCAACCCCAGCCGCGAACCCAATCACGGCCAGAACCAGATGGCCTTCCGGGGCAAGAACCGCGAAAACGTCTATACCCAGCCCTGGACCGCCCCCGATCCGGGCATGGCGGAGGTGTCCGGTACAATCGCCGAAGGCTTCAACCTCGACGGCAAGACGAAGACCGGCTTCGTCAGCCCCACCGGCCAGAAGGGCGTCGACAACTCGTATTACCGCGCGATGGGGTGCACCAAGAATCTGCGCGGTCCGCCGCGCCTCTCGCAGAGCGCGGTCGGCACGAATGACAGCATGCACAATGGCGGCTGGACGGTCGTGGTCGTTCTCCACGGCGCCGGCAAGGACCCGATGAACGACAAGAACATCGACGTCGGCTTCTATATGAGCCCGGACAAGATCGTGAAGGACGGGAATGGCGCGGTCTCGCACGACTACACATTCCGCATCCAGCCCAGCAAGCTTGAGGGCATCGCCAGGGCGAAATCCGTGAACGGCGTGATCACCACCAAAAAACCGGTTCCCGAATTCTGGACCCGCGAGCCCGGCGGCGCGCGCGACCTGCAACTGCTTCAGGCGCAGCTGCGGCTGGAGATGAAGGAGGACGGCTCGCTGTCGGGCTATCTCGGCGGATACCGGCCGTGGCAGCCGATCTACACCGCGATGGTCAACGCGCGCGGACCCGTTGTGGAAAGCCTCGGCTGGATCGAACTTCCGGCGATCTACTACGCGCTGAAGCGCAACGCCGACTACAGCGCCGCCGGCGCCGGGGGCGAGAAGACGCACATCTCTTACGCCATGCGCCTCAACGCCATTCCGGCTTTCGTCGTGACGCCCGGCGCCAGCGAGCGCGTAAGCTCGGTGGTCAGCTACCGCGCCAATTATCCCGCGACGGATGATGTTCCGCCCCCTCCGGCGTTCGGCGCCATCGACGGGCTGATCCAGCGTCCGCACTTGCCGGTCGGCGATGCGCTGGAGCGCTTCCCCGTGCCCGCCAACTATCTGCAATAACCGCGTTTGACGTGGACGGCGGAACACGTGCAAATCACACGGACGACGGGGAATGAAGGCGCCGCTGAAGCGTCAAGGGAGTAAACCGATGAACTGGAATCGCCGCACGCTTCTGGCTGGCGGGGGCGCGCTGACGTTCACCGCCTGCATGTCGTCCGCTCCCGTCATTCCCGGCGAACCCGTGGTCGAGACGACGGAGGGCAAATATCGCGGCGTCCAGGCCAACGGCGTCTATGTGTTCAAGGGCATGCGCTATGGCGCGTCCACGGCGGGCGAGGGACGTTTCATGCCGCCCCGCGCGGCGCCGGAGTTTGCTGGCGTCCGCGACGCGCTGGAATATGGCGACCAGACGCCCCAGGCGCGCGGCGGCCTCGCGGCGGCGACCGCGATGAGCGAAGACTGCCTGCGCATCAATGTGTGGACGCCGGAGATCCGGCGCGGGCGCAAGCGGCCCGTCCTGCTGTGGTTCCACGGCGGCGGCTTCGAAGCGGGCAGCGGCTCCAGCGGTCTTTATGACGGCACGAACATGGTGAAACGCGGCGACGTGGTCGTGTGCACCATCAACCACCGCCTCAACGTGTTCGGCTTCTGCGATCTGTCGGGCGTGCTGGGGCAGGACTTCGCGCAGTCGGGCAATGCCGGCTATCTCGATCTCGTCGCCTCGATGAAATGGGTGAAGGCCAATATCGCCCAGTTCGGGGGCGACCCGAACAATGTGATGATCTACGGCCAGTCCGGCGGCGGCCGGAAGGTGAGCGTCTGCTTCGCCGGCGCCGAAGCCAACGGCCTGTTCGCCAAGGGCGTGGTGCAGTCGGGATCGCACCTGCGCGTCCAGACGAGAGAACAGTCCAGCGCGCTGACGGCCGCGCTGTTGAAGGAACTGAACATCGCCCCCGCGAACGCGCGCCAGTTGCAGCAGGTGGAGCAGGAAGTCCTGTCCGCCGCGCAGCGCAAGGTGATCGGCGCGGCGGGCTATCGCTTCGAACCGGTGCTGGACGGGATCAGCTTCAAGGCCGATCCGTTCATCCCCAACGCTCCGCAACAGACGGCCAAAGTGCCGATGATGCTGGGCGTCACGCGCACCGAACTGTCGAACCAGCTCGGCCGCGACCCGGCGATCTACACGATCAACGAAGCACAGTTGAAAGAGCGTCTGCTGCGCTACTTCCCGGAGGACGATCTGAATGAGGCGCTGCCGGTGTTCAAGGCGTCCAACCCCGGCGCCTCGCCCACGGAACTGTTCTTCATCATGACGAGCTGGCGGTCCTATGTGAAGAACTGCACCACGATGGCGGAAAAACGTGCGGAGCTGAACGGCGCGCGCAATCCGACATGGATGTATCAGGTGACGTGGAAGTCGCCGGCCGAAGGCGGACGCCGCTACAGCCAGCACACGCTCGATCTGCCCTTCATGTTCGACAATGTCAGCGTCGCCGAAAACCTCACCGGTCCCGCCAGCGACGAAACCCGCGCCATGACAGAAGCGATGGCCAACGCCTGGATCGCCTTTGCCCGCGACGGCGATCCCAACCACGCCGGCCTCCCGCACTGGCCTGCCTACGACCTCGCGAAACGCTCCCAGATGTTCTTTGAAGTCCCGCCCCGCGTGGTCAACGACGCCTTCAAATCCGAACGCGAATTCATGGCGCGCTACGACTCGGTGCGCGCAACCGCCGCCCGCGATCTGGAATAGGACGAGGGAAGCGCCGCTATTGTCCTCTCCCGCGCTCCGCACGGGGGAGGAAAACCGAGAGGCCAGCACCGCTATCTCTTTCCTCCCCCGGCTCCGCCGGGGGAGGTGGATCGCCGCGTCTTCGCGGCGAGACGGAGGGGGCCGCCGCCCTAACCCCAATCCGCAGGACAGATTGACCCCCCCCGAAAATTCTTCCCCAACCAATTCAATCCACTGCGCGAAATCCGAAAAACAAAAACGCAGGATAGACCCTCATTTCTCCTACCCCTCCGCACTCCGCCTATATTGCGCACATCACCTCCGCATGGAGGGCAGTCGCGATGTCCAACGG
>CAZJZQ010000011.1:31815-43307 GCA_964550535.1 uncultured Rhizobium sp. | reverse complement strand
AATCACCGGGGCGCGTGAATGCGCACCAGACTACGTACTACCCCCGGCGCTCAGCCCTCAAAAAGCTGACCGCCACGCAGACCGCGCTATCGCGCGCCCCGCTCCCTCATGCCCGGAGCTAAAACATGGCAGCATCCCGCAGGGCTCAAGACCCGTGCGAAGGAGAAGCCGCACCCACCGCCATCTTCGTGCTCTTTGTGAACCCTTCGCGCCTTGGTGTTTCTCTTCACCGCAGCAAAGGCAAACACGAAGACACAAAGGTCCACGAAGACGCGAATGCAGCCGGTCACGCCATGCCGGAAATCGCGATGGGCGCCGCAGGCCGGTTCAGATTTCGCCTGCCTTCGCCATCCGTTGCAGTTCGCGGCCGATGACCATCTGCTGGATCTGCGTCGTGCCTTCATAGAGACGCAGAATGCGCACGTCGCGATAGAAGCGCTCCACCGCATAGTCCGCGATATAACCGGCGCCGCCATGCACCTGCACGGCGCGGTCGGCCACGCGGCCCACCATCTCCGTGCACCACATCTTGGTCGCTGCGGCGAGAAGCGTGACCTTCTCCTTCGCGTCGTACTTGCGCACCGCATCCAGCACCATGGCGCGTCCCGCCGCGGCCTCGGCGTAGCTTTCCGCGATCATGCCCATGACCAGCTGGTGTTCGATGATCGGCTTGCCGAACTGCTGGCGCTCGGACGCATAGCGCGTCATCTCTGAAACCAGACGCTCGGCGATGCCGACGCTCAGCGAGGAGATATGCAGGCGGCCACGATCCAGAACCGACATCGCCACCTTCATGCCTTCGCCTTCGCGGCCGATCATGTTGCCGGCGGGCACGCGCGCATTCTCGAACGTCACGTCGCAGACATTGGCGCCCTGCTGGCCCATCTTCTTCTCGGGCTTGCCGATGATGACGCCTTGGGTGGAGCGCTCGACGAGGAAAGCCGACAGGCCTTTCGGGCCGGGAGTGTTGGGATCGGTGCGCGCCATCACGGTGAAGACCTGCGCCTTGTCGGCATTGGTGATGAAGCGCTTCGTGCCGTTCAGCACATAGTGATTGCCGTCCTTGATCGCGCGCGTCTTGGCGGAGCCCGCGTCGGAGCCCGAGTCCGGCTCGGTCAGCGCGAAGGAGGTGTTGATCTCGCCCGAAGCGATCTTCGGCAGCCACTGTGACTTCTGCTCCGTGTCGCCAAACATCACCAACGCCTGGCTGCCGATACCGACATTGGTGCCGAAGGTGGAGCGGAAGGCGGGCGAGGTGCGTCCCATCTCCAGGATGACCAGCGCCTCCTCTTCGAGCGTCAGGCCGAGGCCGCCATACTCTTCCGGGATCGACAGACCGAAAAGGCCGAGGTCGCGCATCTGCTGCACGATCTCTTCCGGCATGCGGTTTTCTTCCGACACGCGTTGTTCATTGGGGACGCACACCTCCTGCACGAAGCGGCGTACCGTCTCGATCAATTGCTGGCGGGTTTCGGGATCAAGGGCCATGGGAGTCTCCGCGTGTCGAACGCACAGACCCCTATCTATGGCTCGCGCGGCGTCAAGGCGCGATGAGACGGGCGCGATGAAACGGCGTAACGGCGCAGCAGCCGTCTCTTACTTGATGCGGACCATGGCCGGGCCCTGCGCGCCCGAGACTTCAAACGAGTCGCCCGATTTCTTGCCGGCCGGATAAACCGCGCAGTCCTCGTCCGGCGCGATGGTGGAGACGGAGCACAGCTTGTCGCCGTCAATGCGCCACGTGCCGGTCAGCGGAGAGCCGAGCATGGCGGTCAGGTCGTCATTCCTGGCGACCCATTTGCCGTCCGGCGTGTAGTTCACGTCGATATCCATATCCATCACCGTGAGCACGATGCCCTTGGTGGTGACTTCTTGCAGCGTGGTCGCCGCTTCCTGCGCCAGGGCAGGCGCGGAGATGAGCGCCAGCGCGCCCGCAACCATGAAACAACGCATCATTGGTCTTCTCCCTTGTTGATTGTGACTGTCGCGGCGCCCATGCGCGGATGGTCGATGTCGAACGTGTCGCCCGGGCCCTTGCCGGAGGGATAGACGGCGCAGTCTTCCGGCCCGCCACTAGCGCCCTTGGTGCAGAGCTTGTCGCCGTCGATGCGCCAGGCGCCTTTCATCGTGCGGTCCAGTTCTTCCAGCACGGTCGTATAGCCGCCGTCCGCAGAATATGTCGTGGTGAAGTGCAGGTCCATGCCCTGCATTGACCCGCTCATGCTCTGGCCGTTGGCGATCACCGCCCGCAACGTATCCGAAGGCTCCTGCGCCAGTGCGGGCGCAAAGGCAGGCGCGGCGAAGGTGACGAAGGCTGTCATGAAGATGATGGTGCGCATGGTGTCCTCCCAACAAGGCGCCATATCGCTCCGCCGGTTCTGAACGCCCGCTGAACGGGTCCGCCGGATCAACGGTCCGAAACAGAAAAAGGGCCGGAAGCGCATCGCCTCCGGCCCCTGATTCTGTCCGTCGCCGCAGGCGATTACGGGTTGATCTTGATCTTCGCGGCGCCCATCGCGCCCTGGACCTCGAACTCGTCGCCCGGGTTCTTGTCGGCCGGATATTCGGTGCAACGCTCTTCCGGCGACATGTCCGACGAGGTGCAGAGTTTCGAGCCGTCAATGCGCCATTTGCCGTTGATGGTCTGGCCCATCGCGTCGATCGCGAACGTGCCGTCCGGCTTGTAGGCGATCGGGATTTCCATGCCCTGCACGGTCATAACGACACCCTTGGCCGTGACGTTGGCGAGCGTATCGGCGAAGGCGGGCGCGGCGAAGGCGGCGAGCGTGGCCGCGATAATCAGTTTGCGCATTGGGGAGTCTCCTGGGTCCCGAGGATCGTTTATGCGCGGCGTATTACCAGCGCCGGGCCTTCGCTTCCAGAGCTGAACGCAGAAGATGATGCTTGTTTAACGACAAGCGGACGCACGCGTCAGGCGTCAATGCTGAAGATATCCGTTGGCGCGGGCGGCGGCGTCGCCAACTCGGCGAAGCGTGACGCCGGCCATTTCAGCGCGGGCAGGGGTTCCCGCTCCAGCGGCCAGATCTGGGGCGAGGCCAGCAGGCTCACGCCCTCCGCCACCAGTTTCGGGGCAAGAGCGGGAGAGATATCGCCATGTGCGAACACGGGCGTACCGGACGGACGCGCCGCATCGCACATCGCGCGAACCCGGTTCAGGAACTCCGCGCGCGGCCCGTTGGGCCAGAAGGCGTCATGACTGACATTGAACCCGATGGCGGCCGGTTGCAGACGCAGCAGCGTCGCCACATCCGGCTCGCTCCAGTGCGCGCCCAGCGCCACCATCGGCGCCCGCGACTTCAACGTGCGCACGATGTCTTCCAGATAGATGCGCGGAAAGCCCGGCTCGATCCCGTTCACCTGCACGATGCGATAGGCCGCCAGCCGCTTGTCGAACTTCGACATGACGGAGAACACCCGCGTCAGGTTCGCCATGCTGTTCAGCCCGGCGACATGCAGCGACACGCCGACATACCCGCGCCGTCCCGAACCGAAGAGTTGGCGCAGAACCACCTCGGACTGGCGCAGCTTGAACTCGTCCATCTCCAGCCGGAAACGCTGGGTGTCGCCGGGCTTGTCTTCGCCCGGCGTCTCCAGCATTCGCCCCTGCGCATCCGCGTGAACCAGAATGCTGGCGCCCAGAACGCTCTTGCGCGCATCCCACATCGGCATGGCCATCAGGCGCGGGGGCGCGGACGCACGCGCCGCAGGCGCCGCTTTGGTCGGAGCAGGCGCTGCGGGTTCATCTCCCTGATCCTTGGCGAGCAGACTGCCAAACGCTTGCGCAAGATCGTCGACGCTCATCTCGCGGCGTTCGGTGCTGATTTGCAGGTCGCCATCGCCCGTGCCGACGAAGAAGGCGTTCAGCTCGCCTGCGATGCGCGCCGCCGTCGCGTCCGCATCCATCCCGGCGGATGCCCCGAACACTACCAGAAACCCGTCGGCGCCGGGGATAAGAACGTCGTCACGCGCAATCCGCCTGGTGATGAAATCGCGCGCCACCTTGTGCACGCGCTCGCGCCGCTCCGGCCAGCGTTCGGCATAGCGCTCCCGCACCTCTGCGATGCCGATGAACTGGAACTGTGCGACGTCCAGCGTCATCCGGCCATTCGCCAGACGGCGAATGCGCTCGGCCATGTTGGGGCCGTTGGGCGGGCTGTCTTCGTCGTCCAGAAACATCTCTTGCGCCGGCGTGCTGCGTGCCTGCTCAAGGGTGTCCCGACATGGTGAGAATTGGATTAAGCCGGTCGCCGGATTTTCACGCTGCGGCCCCCTGAAACGCACAACCCGCCCGGAAACCTGTGTGTTTCCGGACGAACTGGACGCGTCGCTTGCTGGCGCTGCGGCGTTTACTGCTTGCGCAGGTATTCCATCAGGTTGCCGATATCGGACGAATAGATCGCCGTCTGGCCCATGCTCGACCCCGGCGCGACGGCCTGCGGATTATAGATGAAGTCGTGCAGGCGGCCTTCGGTCCACTTGCCGGGCATCTCCTTGAGCGCCTGCGAATAGCCATACCCGCTCTGCGAGGCGATGTTGCGGCCCACGATATTGTTCAGGCTCGGTCCGGGTCCCGGCGCGCCGTCCAGCGAGTGGCAGGATGCGCAGTGCTGGCGGAACCGGCGTTCGCCAACCTGATAGCGCGTCATCTGCTTGCCCATGGTGGGGTCAGCGGCGCGTGCGGCGGCGAGCCCGATATAGCCGGACGCTTCCACAGGCAGTTTCACGATCTGCGGATCATCCGCCATCTTGCGGTTGCGCCATATGCGGATATTGCCGCCATCAGTCAGGATCGCCAGCGATCCGTCCTTCAGCCAGATGATATCGCGCATGCGCTCGCCGATATCCAGCGTCTCGACCGAGATTACTGCATCGCCGTTCAGCCGCATGCGCAGGAATTTCTGCCCGACCAGCGTGGTGATGAGCAGGTCCGTCTTCCACAGGTCGAATTGCGGTCCGCCGCCTTCCACCATGCCGCTCAGGCCGATGCTGGGGGAATAGAAATAGACCGGCCATTCAAACGCGCGGTCATGCCAGCCTTGCGTTTCGTTGGTGGGCCAGTCCTCGCGCGGGTTGCCGTAATCGGTTCCGAACGTGGTGATCGGGTGGCCGTAATCCTTGCCGTCGTGAATGAGGTTCAGTTCGTCGCCGCCACGCGGGCCATGCTCGGTCGTCCAGATGCGGTTCTGGCTGTCGATCAGCAGGCCCTGCTGGTTGCGGTGGCCCATGGAGATGATGCGCGATTCACCCGTCTCGGTGTTCAGTTCGATCGTCTTGCCGAGGTCGAAGTTCGGGTCCTGCTCCACGGCGGGAATGCCGTGCATGCCGTTGATTTCGAAGTCGCCCACCGTGACGATCAGTTTGCCCGGACCCGCGGACAGCATCCGGCCGCCGCCTTCCAGACCCGCAAAGCCCTTGGCGTTCGGCGGGATCGGCACGCACGGGCGCGCCGTGAAAACCTCTTCCCAGCCCGCGTCGCTGAACGCCGGCTTGCCGTCCTGCATGCTCACGCCGATGCGGCTGATCGCAAACAGGATGCAGTCATTGTTGAACTTGTGGTGGCTGACATAGAGGAAGTCCTGACCGGACGGCTCCGTCACGATCAGCGTGTCCATCATGCGATAGTGTTCGAGATAGATGCCGACCGGTGAAGCGTCGATCCACGCGATCATCTCGGCGAGTTTCATCGGCGGCCGTTCGTCCAGATACGTCACCGCGCCATTATAGCCGACATACCCCATGGGCCCCTTCGGCTCCATGAACAGGATGCCGTCGCCATACTCCTCGATGGCGCCGCCGCTGCCGCCGTCGAACGGGCCGACAGGGATCGTGTATTCGTTGATGTCCACCAGATGGGTGGAAAACTCGCGATAAGTGATGGGCCGCAGGTCCGAGGGTTTCGTCCAGCCCATGCTGGAAGACAGGTCCGCCATGCCGGCCTGCACCTTGTCCATCGCCTTGCCGGGCAGGCCGGCGCGCTGGGCGAAGACGCCCGCTGCGGCTCCCCCGGCGACGAGGACGCCCGCCAGCGCCAGTCCGGCGGCGGCGGTCAGGATGTTGCGGCCGGTCAGAAACCGTGCGCCCAGGGTGCGCATCCGTCCGGCCTCAGGGGGGCTGTTATTGGCGTTGTCGGCCATTTTCTGCTCCATGCCGCCGGGCCCGGCCCCGGCGTTCGCAGGACACGCCCGTGCCGGATCGGCACACTGCCGCCCCGGGGGTCCTGTGATGTTTCACAGGATGCAGGGTGGGCGCCTGAAGGCCATCCGCCCTCTCCGGCGGTGCGAATTGGCGCCCCGGAAGGGGCCGGGCGCCGGAAATCAAGGCGCTGCGGGGCTTTTTGCGGCTAAGTCGCCGGTTGAAGCCGGGCGGCATCCCAAGTAGCGTCCCGCCCGATCCGGAGACATTTGATGAACGCCAGCTATCGTCTGTTCGGGGCGGAAACCTCGGCCTACTCCACCAAGATGCGCGGTTACCTGCGCTATAAGGGGGTATCGTTCGATTGGTTGCCCCGTAACCAGGACAATGAGGAAGAACTGCAAAAGCATTCGCGCTTCGGCACCTTGCCCGTTCTGGTGACGGCCTCGGGCTTCGCCGTGCACGACACCACGCCGATGATGGAAGCGCTGGAAGCCGACACGCCCGAGCCCAGCGCCCTGCCGGCCGACCCCGCGCTCGCTTTCCTCGCCTTCGTGCTGGAGGAATACGCCGACAACTGGCTGGCCAAGACCGGCTATCACTACCGCTGGACGCGCAAGAAGGATCAGCGCCTCGCCGCTCAGCGCGTGATCGAGGATTACTACAACCGCGAAGCGCCCGGCGACCGCAAGGCCCTCGAAGACGCCGCCATCGAACGTATGCTCGGCCAGCTCAAGTCGGCCGGCATTGAGGGCGAACTCGGCGGCGTACTGGAAAAGTCGTTCAAGCGTTTCGTTAAACTGCTCGACGATCACCTGCGCAAACATCTCTTCCTGTTCGGCGGCCGCCCCTCGATGGCCGACTTCGCCATCGCCGGCCAGCTTGTGCAGATGATGAAGGACCCGACCCCGGCGAAGATCATCGAGAAGGAAGGCGAGTTCGTCGCTAAATGGTGCGAGTTCCTT
The DNA here is from genome assembly GCA_964550535.1 of uncultured Rhizobium sp. GTDB lineage: Bacteria > Pseudomonadota > Alphaproteobacteria > Caulobacterales > Hyphomonadaceae > UBA7672. The sequence goes on along the minus strand of CAZJZQ010000011.1, from coordinate 36,189 downwards.
GAGAACCCCGTGCCCGGCGGCCCGTTCGCCGCGCTTGAAGACCTGCGGGAAACCCTCGCGCCGATCTTCTCGGCCGAGATCGCCGTCGCCTTCCTGCCGTGGGCGGCGGAGAACCTTGAAAGCTCGCTCGCTGGCGCCGAGACCTTTGAAGTCACGCTGGGCAAGGAAAGCTTCACGCTGACGCCGATGCGTTCGGCCGCCCGCTCTTTCCGCGAACTGCGCCGCCGCTTCGTGACCGCCCAGGGCGTCGAGACGCTCAAGGCCTTCACCGACGCCGCCGAAGCCACCGTCTATCTCCTGCGCCCGCAACAGGCGCCGCGCCAGCAACCGCAGGAAGAAGAAGCCGTCCCCCCCGCCGCCGAAACCGATGGCGAAGCGGCTGCGGATGCCGCCGCTGCCGCTGATGGCGAGGCCAATGACGACGGCAGCGGCCGACGCCGCCGCCGTCGCCGCCGCCGCCGTGGCGCGGGCGATGCGCAGGCTTCCGGCGACGCCCAATCTGGTGACGACGCGGACGAGGGCGATGAAGGCGTCGGCGAAGCAGCCCCGGCCAGTGCGGCTGAAACTGCGGGCGAATCCGAAGCCCTTGCTCCGGCAGACGATGACAGCGACGCGGAGGAAAGCGCCATCCCGGCTGTGGATGAAGACGAAACCCGCTAATCCTGACGCCGCAGGGTGGGAGCCGCGCCGATGAACACCGAACTCATCATGGCGGCTCATGTGACGCTGGTGCTGCTGGCGGCGAATATCGCCGTCAGCGTCGCCGGCTTCTCCAGCCCCGGCCTTGTCAATTCCCTGCTGCTCGACATGCACGCCATGCGCAAGCGCGGGGAGTGGTATCGGTTGATCACATCGGGCTTCGTCCATGCGGACCCGATGCACCTGTTCGTGAACGCGCTCACGCTGTTCTTCATCGGGCCGTATGTTGAATACCTCATCGGTTCAACCGGCATGGCGCTGGTCTATTTCGCGTCGCTGCTGGCCGGGTCGCTGTGGGCGCTGATGGATCACTGGCGGGAGATGGATTACCGCGCGCTCGGCGCCTCGGGGGCGACGTCCGGCGTCACCACCGCCTTCGCGCTGTTCGCGCCATTCACCTGGCTGCTGGTGTTCTTCGTTCCGATGCCCGCGATCGTGTTCGCGGTTGTCTATATCGGCTGGTCGGCCTGGGCCTCCGGCCGCGTGCGTGACGGCATCGGCCATGGCGCTCACCTTGGCGGCGCGCTTATGGGCGTGGCGCTGGTCTGCATATTCTGGCCGCAAGCCATCCGCGATCTCTGGGGCCAGATCACCGGCTGGCTGCCGTTCTGACATCGGCAACGCGAACGCAGAAAGGCGCGCTCCGGGGGAACGAGCGCGCCTTTCGCTTGAAGCGGTCCGGCGGGGAGGGGTCAGGCCGCCGAGGCCGCCTTGGGACGGGCCTTGATCGATCCCTCGATCACGCCAGCCTGCGAGGCCGTTGCGCCGATGGAAATCTTGCGAGGCTTCATGGCTTCGGGAATCTCGCGGCGTAGCTCGATGCGAAGCAGGCCATTGTGCAGGTCCGCGCCGCTCACCACGACATGATCCGCAAGCTGGAAGCGGCGGATGAAACCGCGTTCTGCAATGCCGCGGTGGACGAAACGGCGCTTGCCTTCCTCGCCCGTGTCTTTCTTGCCGACAACTGTCAGTTGGCCTTCCTTCACCTCGATGTCGAGATCGCCTTCGCCAAAACCGGCCACTGCGAGTTCGATCGCATACGCGTTCTCGTCCTCGACAGACTGCTCGATATTGTACGGAGGATAGCCTTGCGCGCCGTCGAGGCGCTGGGCCGTGTCGATCATGCTGGCGAGCCGGTCAAAGCCGACCACCGTCCGGTAAAGGGGCGAAAAATCGAAATTGCTCATTGTGTCTGTCCTCATTCAAGCAACAGTACGGGCGGGGCGCCATGCCCTTTCCGCGTTTGGTCCGCTGGTCCAAAACCGGGCGCGACAAGCGTCCTCGCCCGGCGCTGAGGCCCGCTTCGCGGCGCCTCGCTCTTGGAGTTGGGAATGCCGCCGGGCATGGTCAAGACGCTCCGAATGGATAAAGTCGGCGCAGCGGCAGGGCGCTGACCCGGCGGCAAAAAACATGACGGAACAGGGAATGCCGGAAATGAAAGCTCGTCTCGCCAGCGCTGTGTCGGCGGCGCTCCTGTTCGCGGCGGCTTGCGGCGGGCAAGGCGGCTCCGCCGAAAACCCGGCTTCCGGATCGTCCGCGTCATCCGCCGCCCAGGGCTCGCTGCAATGGGCGGTGGCCGGCGACTGGCGCATTCCGGATGAGAAAGCGCGCGACCTGTGGCGCCACCCGGTCGAGACGCTGGATTTCTTCGGCGTCCGGTCCTCCGACACCGTGGTCGAGATATGGCCCGGCGGCGGCTGGTACACCGCCATCCTCGGCCCCTATCTCAAGTCGGGCGAGGGCAAGCTTTATGCGGCGCATGTCGATCCCGCGTCGTCCGGCTATGCACGCCAGAATGTCGACGCCTTCACCGCCGCCTTCGTCAACAACCCGAACATCTATGGCGATATCACCCTGACGGTTGCGACGCGCGACGGTCCGGGTCTGGCGCCGGATGGATCGGCCGATGTCGTGCTCACCTTCCGCAATGTCCACAACTGGATGGCTGGCGGCTACGCGCCGAAAATGTTCGCCGACGCCTATCGCGCGTTGAAGCCTGGGGGCGTGCTGGGCGTGGTGGAGCACCGCCTCCCGTCGCGCGTCGATCAAGACCTCACGGCCTCCACCGGTTATGTTCACGAGTCCTATGTGAAACAGCTCGCTGAATCCGCCGGCTTCGTGTTCGAGGACGCGTCCGAGGTGAACGCCAATCCGGACGACACGGCGGATCACCCGCTCGGCGTCTGGATGCTGCCGCCCAACCTGCGTGCGCCCGAAGCGGGAAGCGAGCTGGCCGCGAGCTATAGCGCCGGGGCCTATCGCGCGATCGGTGAAAGCGACCGCATGACCCTGCGCTTCCGCAAACCCGCTGCGCCGCCCCAACTCCCGCCCACATCGCCGGAAGACGCCGCCCCCACGCAATAGCGGCGGCTACAGCCGCGTCGCGTCGATCATCGCCTGGGCGATTTCCTGTTCGCCCGAGATGATGACGTCAGCGCCGAAATTCTTCAGGTGTTCGACTTCGGCCTCGCTGTGCGCGCGCGCAAAGATTCGCAGCGCCGGATTGATCTGCCGCGCCAGTTCCACGATGCGTCCGGCCTCGAACCCATCCGGCACGGTCACGTACAGCAGCCCCGCTTTCTCGATGCCGGCATCGCGCAGCATATCGGCCGAAACAGCGTTCCCCGCCACGGCCGTCACGCCGCCGTCGGCCAGCGCCTGGATCAGATCCTGACGCTCCTCCACGACAGCGTATTCCACCTCCGCCTTGGCCAGTCCGCGCCCGACCAGCGATCCGACGCGGCCATATCCCACCACCACCGCCTTGAACGCTGGCGTGGGATCGGGAAGCACGGGGGCCGCCGTGGGCTCGGGCTCCGGGTTCAACGGTGCTGTCTGTGGTTGAGGCAATGGCTTGGGCGAGAATCTGTCCGCCACTGCGAAGGCGACGGGGTTCAGCAGGATCGACAGCAAAGCTGCGCCCAGAACGAAGTCGCGCGCCTCCGGCGGCAGCAGGTTCAGCGCGACGCCAAGGCCGGCGAGAATGAACGAGAACTCGCCGATCTGGGCCAGACTGGCCGCAATCAGCAGCGATGCGTCCTTCGGCTGCTTGAACAGCGCCATGATCGCCAGCGCCGCCACCGACTTGCCGACCACCACGATCAGAACCGCGCCCAGAATGGCGATCGGGTCGCGGATCAGCATCATCGGATCGAACAGCATCCCGACTGATACGAAGAACAGCACGGCGAACGCGTCCCGCAGCGGCAATGTCTCGTTTGCGGCCTGATGCGACAGCTCGCTTTCGCCCATGATCATGCCGGCGAAGAAGGCGCCCAGCGCGAACGACACGCCGAACAGTTCGGACGCGCCCAGCGCCACGCCCAGCGCAATCGCCAGAACCGCCAGACGGAACAGCTCGCGCGATCCCAGATGCACCACGCGATGCAGGATCCACGGAACCACCCGCTTTCCGACCACCAGCATGATGGCGATGAACGCGACCACCTTGCCGAAGGTCAGCAGGATGGCCCCGCCAATCTCGCGCGCCTGTCCGGCGGTGAATGCGCCGGTTTCGCCTACCTGGTCGCGCACCATCGCCCATGTCGGCAGCAGGACCAGCGCCAGGACGGTCACCAGATCCTCGACGATCAGCCATCCCACGGCGATCTTGCCGCGCTCCGTCTGGAGGATGCGCCGCTCCTGCAGGGCGCGCAGCAGCACCACGGTGCTGGC
>CAZJZQ010000011.1:28123-31805 GCA_964550535.1 uncultured Rhizobium sp. | reverse complement strand
TGGCCACGGACAGGGCGAGACCGAAGACGATCCCCGCCTCGACATCCCACCCCAGCAACAGGCCCAGCCCGAGGCCCAGCACGGTCGCCGCTGCGATCTGCGCCAGCGCGCCGGGGATCGCGATGGCGCGCACCGACAGCAGGTCTTTCAACGAAAAATGCAGGCCGACGCCGAACATCAGCAGGATAACGCCGATCTCGGCCAGCTCCGCGCCAAGGTGGGCGTCGGCCACGAAGCCAGGCGTGAACGGGCCGACGACAACGCCGGCAAGCAGATAACCGACCAGGGGGGAGAGCCGCAGACGGGCCGCAATAGTGCCGAATACAAACGCCAGACCGATGCCGATAGCGATAATGGAAATGAGCGGCGTATCGTGTGGCACTATCGTTTGAAATCCGTCTTGGGGAAGGCGTGAAGCCAGGAACATGATTGCAGACGCAACCAAAGAATTGCAAGAAAATCATTCGCCATCAGGGCTTGAAGGCGAACGAATACGCCGCACACGTCGCGTCCGGGCAACACGTCCCGGAGTGAAACAGGCGCGCGGCTCGCAACGCTGCGACTGCCCTTCGCGACAGGCGCTCCCGGTTGCGCCGGCGCCTGACCTACGCGCATTCCGATGATCGCAAGGCGTACGCGCCCGTCATGCGTCCGCCGTCTGGCGGAACAGGGATTACGGCCAAGGCGTTCCAGATCAGACCAACGCGTGGGTAAAGCATGGCGGCCGAAACGCTCTCCAACCTTCTCGACAAGATTCGTGACCGCGTCGAAAACCATGGCTCCGGCTCGCCATCGGGCCGGATCAGCCTTGGCGAGATCATGGATGTGGTGGGCCGCCGCGCCTATGGTCCGATCCTGCTGATCGTCGGGTTGCTTTCGATCTCGCCGCTCACGGCCTTGCCGGGCCTGACATGGCTGTTTGCGGCCATCACGTTTCTGATTGCGCTCCAGATGGCCGTCAGCTCGCGCCGCCTCTGGCTTCCCAGGCAGATGCTGGATGCGCAATTCCCGGAGGAGAAGGTTGCGGGCGCGCTGCGCAAGCTGCGTCCGGCCAGCAGGGTTCTCGACAAGATCATCCGCCCGCGCCTGCAATTCCTCGCGAAACAGCCATGGCTGGTCCTGATCGCTCTGGCCGCCGCGGCGGCCGCGCTCATCACCTTCCCGCTCGGCCTCATTCCACTTGCGCCGCTTATCCCGGGCGTGGCGGTGGTGTTGATCGGCCTTGGCGTGACGGCCCGGGACGGCGTGGTGCTTTCCATCGCCATCGGCCTCCTGGGTGTCGCCTGCTATTTCCTTGTCCAACGTTTTTTCTTCTGACCTATGGCCGCATGCCGTGAGCCGTGGGGCCGGGCTTCAACACGCGATAGGCGTGGTGTACGAAGCTGGCCAGCAAGGGGCGCGTGTCGCGCGGGTCGATGATCTCTTCCGCAATGAACGCTTCCGCTGTGCGGAAGGGGGAGCGCATCGCCTCGAATTTCCGGTAAAGCTCCTTCAGCTCCGCCTCGGGGTCGGGGGATGCTTCGAGCTGGCGTTTGTAGGCGGCTTCGATTCCGCCCGCCATGGGCAAGCTGCCCCAGTCGCCCGACGGCCAGCAATACCGCCAGCGGGTGCGCGTCGGGTTGAACATCGCTGATCCAGCCAGCCCATACGCCTTGCGGATCACCACGGGGCAGATCGGCGTGCGCGCCTGATACATCGCCGCCATCGCCTTCACGCCCTTGCGCGTCACGCCCGCCTGTTCGTGCCGCTTGCCCACTGCAAAGCCGGGGCAGTCCACGAAATGCACGACGGGCAAATGGAAAGTGTCCGCCAGATCCATCAGCCGCACGACCTTGTCGCACGCATCCGCCGTCCATGCGCCGTCGATGAAGAACGGATCGCCCGCGATGATCGCCACGGGGTGTCCGTCCAGCCGCGCAAGACCGGTCACCACCGGCCGTCCCCACAGCGCGCCAATCTCGAAGAACGAGTCCCTGTCGCACACGCCCTCGATGATGCGGCGCGGCTTGTAGGGCGTCTTGCCGTCCTTCGGCACGATGTCGATCAGGAATTCCTCCCGCCGCTTCGGATCGTCGTCCGGGGCGATCACCGGCGGCAGCTCATCAACGCTGGAGGGCAGGTAGGACAGGAAGCGCCGCGCCGCCGCGAACGCCTCCGCCTCGCTCTCCACCACATTGTCCACCACGCCATTGCGGCCCTGGATCTCCCAGCCGCCGAGCCCTTCCTTGTCGATATCCTCGCCAATCGCCTTCGCCACCGGCGGACCCGCGACGAACACCTGCGACAGCCCCTTCACCATCACCGAGAAGTGGCTGGCCGCGACACGGCCCGCGCCCAGACCCGCGCACGGTCCCAGCGCCAGCGACACCACGGGCGACTTCGCCATGTTCGCGACGATCCATTCCCACGCCGGCGTGGTCGGGATGTAGGTGCGGGGATTCTGCTCCAGCGATTTCACGCTGCCGCCGCCGCCCGTGCCATCCACCATCCGCACGATGGGCATTCCGTACTCATGCGCCATCTGCTCGGCCATCAGCATCTTGCCCGCGATGGACGCGTCCGACGCTCCGCCGCGCACCGTGAAGTCATCCGCAAGCAGCACCGCCGGGCGCCCGTCCAGCGTGGCGCGCCCGAACACCATCGTTGCGGGCAGGAACTCCGCTATTGAGCCATCCTCGGCATAGCCCGCGCGTCCCGCGATCTTGCCGACTTCATGGAACGACCCCGGATCGGCCAGATAGGCGACGCGTTCGCGGCAGGTCAGCTTGCCCTGGCTGCGCTGGCGCGCCACGCGCTCCTCGCCGCCCATCTGTTCGGCCAGCCTTTCACGCGCGCGCAATTCCTCGATGCTCGGCTTCCAGCTCATGCCCCGCATTCTCCCGATATTTTGGCCGACCCTAGCGGGGCAGGGCGCCGCGCGCGAGAAGTTTTGGAGACGCCGGGGGCGTGTTAGGTTTCGCCATGGTTTGGGGAGGCTGAGATGCGGTCTGGTTCGGCATTCGGTCTGGCGTCCGGTCTGGCGCTTTTGTCGCTCGCCGCCTGTAGCGATCCCGGCGACCAGCGCGCGGCGCAGCTTGGCTGCGGTCCGATTGATGGTTTCCGCCCGCTGACCGCCAGAAACGCCGCCAGTTTCATTCTCATCGGCGAAACCACCGAAACACGGGAAGGCCCCGCCGCCGCGGCCGAACTGGCCTGCCACCTCGCAGCCCGGCTGGAGGGCGAGGATGAAACCCTCTTCGTCGGCGTCATCGACTATTTCGGCGGCAACACCGACGCCGAGACGGCCATGCGCGACCGCCTGTCCGGGTTGTCGGTGAAAGGCGCGCCCATCGCCATTGGCGTCATCGGCGAGACCGGGCGCGAGATCGACCGCAACAATCGCAGCCGTTCCGAACGCCGCTGGGCTGAATCCATAATCGCGCAGATGTCCGCCGCCGGCGCCGTCCGGGCGCTGCTTCTGCTTCCGCACGACGATGCGGTCCTCGCCCCGGCCGAGCCGATGGGCGAGCGCTTCGCCGGCTATGACCGGATGCCAATGCACCTTCCCGCGGGGCAGGTCCTCAGCCTTATTATCGCGAAGGGCGGCGAGGATGATCCGGTGATTACCATCGGGGAGCAGCTGACCGATGGGTTCCATGGCCGCCTGCTGCTCGCTTCGCTGACGCGGCCCGTCTATCCGGAA
>CAZJZQ010000011.1:25730-28113 GCA_964550535.1 uncultured Rhizobium sp. | reverse complement strand
TCCGGAAGCCGAGGCGGCGTTCTCGCATGGCTCCGGGTTCGGCTTCTCCAATCCAGGCGCCGGAGCGCCGCCGCCCCCGCCGGATTCGACTGAACCGCTTTATGACGGCGTCGATCCGCCAGAAGTCCAGGCGCTGAAGACCGTGCTGGCCGATCTGGAATTGTCCTACGCCATCATCTCCGGCTCGGCGCCGCCGTCCGATTATACCGCTATCGAATGGTCCGCCCTGAAGGAGGCGTTGCGCGAGGAACTCACCCGCACCCGCCGCCAGCTTGAGGACACGGAAAAGGCCCTCGCGAACTGATCCGCCGCCTCGTGCGTGGGCGCCCTCGCACGCCCCGGCGCCCGTCGCCTGCGCTGTCCGGCGTTCAGCAACGCTTGCTGTTGCCTTGGGGGCTCCCCTGCGCGACAAGTCGGGGACAGTCCAGTCAAGGGAGAACGACATGGATCTCGCCGCCGTTACGGAAAAGGTGCAGGCCGCGCTGGCCGGCGCATCCGGTTTCGACAAGAGCGTGAAGTTCGACTTCGGCTCCATCGGCAAGCTGTTCATCGACGGCGCCGCCGGCAAGGCCACGAATGAAGATGGGGCCGCCGACGCCACCGTCACCGTCAACTTTGACGACTTCCTGAAACTCGCCCAGGGCGCGCTCGATCCGATGCAGGCCTATATGACGGGCAAGCTGAAGGTTGCTGGCGACATGGGCGTCGCCATGAAGCTGCAATCCCTCTTCTCGAAACTGCGCTAGGCGGTCGCGGGCGCAATGCATGATGGCGCGGGAAGCGGGATGGCGGAGGCTGGCGAGACCGGCTTCGTCCTGCTTCCCGGCAACCCGCCGCCCGATGGCGCGGAGGCCGTCTGGTATCAGGGGCGCGGCGGCCGGCGCATTCGTATGCTTTTTGCGCCCGAGCCAAAAGCCAACGGCATAAAAACGCGCGGCACCGTTCTCGTCTGTCCCGGCCGTACCGAGTTCATCGAGAAATATTTCGAGACCGCCCGCGACCTCCAGGCGCGCGGTTTCGCCGTCGTCATCTTCGACTGGCCGGGCCAGGGCCTGTCGCAACGGATGCACCGCGACCCGCTGGCGGGGCATGTCCGCACCTATGGCGCCTATGTCGATGCGCTGGTGCGGGGGCTCGACAAGCTCGGCCGCCGCGCGCCGAAGCCGCATGTCATCCTCGCGCATTCCATGGGCGGCACGGTTGCGCTTGAGGCGATGCGGACGCGGCGGATATCTGTCGCCGCCGCTGCATTCTCGGCGCCGATGTGGGGGCTGCGCATTCCCTTCTATCTGCGCTGGTTCGCGCGGCTCGCGCGCTGGGCCGGGGCAGGGGGCATGGCCGCGCGCAAGGCTGGGCCGGAAGAGGTTTTCGACGGCAATCTTCTCACTCACGATGAAGCGCGCTGGCAGGTTTATCGCGATCTCGTCGCCGCCGAACCGAAACTCCGGCTTGGCGAACCGACGATCGGCTGGGTGGTCGCCTCGCTGAATGTCATGGGCGCTTTCTTCTGGACCGGCGCTCTCGATCATCTGCATGACATTCCGATGCTCGTCGCCGTCGCGGAGGACGAGGAGGTGGTGAACGGCCCGGCCTCCAGACGTCTCGCCAAACGCCTCAAGGCTGCGAAGACCATCACCATCAAGAACGCCCGCCACGAAATCCTGATGGAAACAGACGACCGCCGCGACGCGTTCTGGAAGGCGTTTGATGACATGCTGAAACGCGAGCGCATCTGAAGCGCGCACGGGGGCGCGGCCGCAGGGATGCGGGGTGCGGGATCAGGGTCTGGCGGGCGCGCGAGGCGCTATCCGGTGTCCAGCTTTTGCAGCGCGGTCCGCGCCATTGGAGCAAGCTCCGCGATGAGCGGCTGGAAATAGAGCCAGCCGAGGGAGTTCTTGCGGTCCGGCGGCTCGCTATACGCCGGGATGTATCTGCGCGCGTTCGATGTGCGGTTCGCTTCGCGGATGCGGGCGAGACGGCGCGCGACGCGGCGGGCGAAGACGTCGATACCGGCCATCACGCGGCGCGCGGCCTCGAACCTCATGGCGACATTGCGCGTGCCGGTGAATTGCAGCGGGCGATAGCGCGGAACGAAGGGACGGCGCATGCCGCCGGCTTCGAGCCTGGCCTTGCGCGCTTTCTGTTCGCGCATGAACAACTCGCGCCTCGACGGCTTGCGTCCGGTCTTGCGCGGCAGGGGCGGGCCGGTGCGGACACGGAAGACGACGGGCCATGCGCTGGACGGCGTCTCGGGGTGGAAAGCGGGGCGGGGTTGTTTTGCTGGTGTTGGTGCGGCGGGGTGCTCCGCGCTGGCGGCCTCATCCGTCTCGTTGCTCTGCGCTTCGCGATCGCCCGCCGCGCTCGTGGCGCATCCCGCCGGTGA
>CAZJZQ010000011.1:19462-25720 GCA_964550535.1 uncultured Rhizobium sp. | reverse complement strand
CGCCGGTGAAGCCGGGGGAGGAGAGGCGGCGGCGTCAGCGGTTGCACTTGCGCTGCTGCTGTTGTCCGGCGCGCGCTGTTTCACGGGCGGCAGCGTGTCCATCATCTCGCTTCCACGGATGATGAGGATGAAGCCCAGCGCGCGCTCAAGCTGGCGCACGCAATCGGAGACGCGCGCGTGCTCGCGGTAGCGCATCACCTCGCGCTGCGCGAGCGCCGAGGGGTCGCCGCAGTATTTCTCAAGCTGGTCCGCCGCCTCGCGCACGCCCGCGATGATGGCGTCGAGCGGATTGGGGGCGGTCATGGTGTTGGTCGCCGTCTGCTCCATCTCACGCCCTCCTTTCCGCGTTGTGTGTTGCGGGAGGCAGTATGGATGGGGCGGCGTGTCCGCCGGAGAAAACTGGTTTTCCGCGTGGTTTGTGTGGGGCGGATTGGGGTGAAGCGGTTGATTTTACCGGGGAAGAAATTTTTGGGCAGGTGAAGGTGTGCTGCGGTTGTTTGTTGCGTTCCGCCGGGACGAGCGGTGGAAGACGGGGGCGCTTTCGGCCATGTCTGCGAAGGGCGGCCCCCTCCGCTTCGGTCGCGAGCGCTCCCTCAGCACGTCCCCCGATTTTATCGGGGGAGGAAAGAGACAGCGAAGGGAGGCGCTGACGGTTGGGTTTTCCTTCCCCGTGCGCAGCGCGGATCTTTCAAGCTGCTTCAAGCGCTTTTTCAACGACGTCGGGCGCGTAGGCGATCACACGCAGGAGAGCGAGAGCCGCGCCTTCCGGTTGGCGGCGTCCATTTTCCCAGTCGCGCAGGGTTCCGACCGGGACGGCAAACCGGGCTGCGAACTGAGCTTGCGACAGTCCGAGTTGCGCCCGCAGTCCCTTCACCATGTCCGCAGGCGTGATGATGCGCGCGGCGGTTTTTTCTCCGCGCTTCATCGCTTCCACCTCCGCCAGCGCGGCGGCGTAACGGCTGGCGCCCGCCTTTTTGGCCTTTGCTTTCATCTTATGCCTCCAGTGCTGCTGTCAGCTTTTTCAGGTCATTCCGCTCGGCCTTGCTGAGATTGGCTTTTGCGTTCTTCGCAAACACGTCGATGAGATAAACGCGCTCGGCCCCCGGATAGTAGGTCACAACGCGGAAGCCGCTGCTCTTGCCTTCATTCTTCCGCGCCCAGCGAAACTTGCGAGCGCCCCCGGTTCCCGCCATCACGTCGTCGAGGAGTGGATTGATCGAAAGCGCAAGGGCGATGCCAGCGCGAACTTCGTCCGTCATGCCGGCTTCATCGGCCGCAGCGATATAGGCGCCGAGTTCAACGACCGTCTTCATGATCTGTGTATATATATGGCAATGCCGTATATGGCAATGCCGTATAGTTATTTTGGAGGCGGGCGCCGGCTGCTTTTGACTTTGTCTGCGAAGGGCGGCCCCCTCCGCTTCGGCCGCGAGCGCTCCCTCAGCACCTCCCCCGATTTCATCGGGGGAGAAAAGAGATAGCGGTGTTGATTGAGAGGTTGGCGTTACAGCGCCGACCGCCGCAGAGAGATCAGGGACTCGTCGAGGATTTTGCGGTTGGCGGCGGCGACGATCTGGCCGCCGAGTTGGGGGGGGTGGCCGCGCCAGTCGGTGACGGCGCCGCCAGCGCTTTCGATCACGGGGATCAGCGCGCAGACGTCATAGGATTTCAGGCCCGCTTCGACGACCATGTCGATCGTGCCCGCCGCGAGGCGTGCATAGGCGTAGGCGTCGAGGCCATAGCGCGTCACGCGGGCGGTTGCGCGGATGTGGTCGAAGGCGCCGCGCTCGGGCGCGTTCAGGATGAAATAGTCGGTGGTGGAAAGGATGGCGTCGGTGAGAACCGGGCAGTCGCGCGTGTGCAGGCGGATGCGGTCGCCACGGCCTTCAAGCCATGTCTCGCCGCCCGCGCCGATATAGCGCTCGTCCATCCAGGGCTGGTCGATCACGCCGGCGATGGCGCGGCCTTCGACCGCGGCGCCGATCAGCGTGGTCCATGACGGCAGGCCGGCGATGAAGGCGCGCGTGCCGTCGATGGGGTCGAGGTGCCAGACGACGCCGGACGTGCCGGATTGCGGGCCGTACTCCTCGCCTTCCACGCCATCGTCCGGGCGTTCGGCGGAGAGGATCTCGCGCATCGCCCGCTCGGCTGCGCGGTCGGCCTCGGTCACGGGGTCGAAGCCGCTGCTGGCCTTGTTGTCGGCCAGGATGGCGGCGGAGCGGAAATGGGGAAGGGCGGCGGCGCGCGCCGCATCGGCCATCCGCCGGGCGACCGGCAAAAGGGATTGGGCGAATTCGGGATCAACAGGGCCGGTCATCGCCGGACCTTTGCCCGCTATGCGGGGCGAGGGCAACCGCGAGGGGGGCGGGCCCCGGACATGCCTGATCCCGCCCCGCAGATGGCTGCGGGGCGGGCGCCAGGACGTCAGATCGTCAGGTCAGGCTTACGCTGCGCCCGAATCGGCGGCGGTGTCGCCTTCCAGCGACTTGGCCAGTTCGAGCAGGCGGCGGCGGGGGCGTTCGCCGAGACGGTAGTAGGCGCGCACCAGCTCCAGCGTCTCTTTCTGCGAAAGGATGTCGCCGGAGAGGCGGTCGGCGCTGTCGTTCGCCGGGGCCTGCTGGCCGTCGGGAGCGAGCCCGTCGAAGAAGTAATTGATATTCACATTGAGGGCGGTCGAGAGGCTGAACAGCCGGCTCGCCGTGATGCGGTTCGCACCGCACTCGTATTTCTGGATTTGCTGGAACCGCACGCCAACCTGACCGGCGAGGTCCTGCTGGGTGAGACCGAGAAGACGACGGCGGCGGCGCAGCCGCTTGCCGACATAGATATCCACGTCCGTGGCCATTGCACTCTACTCCCGTAACGCCGGCCCGTGCCAAACAGGGACCGATGCACGGAATGGGAGCAAGCAACGCGCCAGTTGCGCGAGCGCGCCACGGTTGCGCAGGGCGGGGGGATGAATCGCCTGGTGCGGCGCGTCAAAAGTGACGCAAGGGAAGGTTGGTTTAGTTTGTTGCGGCGCAACAATGGCGATTTTGGGTTAAAAACCGGCAATTTGTGTAGCGTTTTGGCGGTTTGCCTGTTTAGCAGGCGCCTGCGCATTTTCGCCGCAGGGCAGCATTTTCGGCTTGTCTTTTTTGCGGTGCAGCGTAGAACGGTCATGTGCCGCTTCGGCGGCGCTGCCCTTATGGGCGTTTCCTCCCTAATACCTTGGCCGCGCCGGCCTCCGGCGCGGCCCATTTTCTTTCAGGGCTCCCGTTTCGGGGCTGACTGGCGCTTTGTCCTGCGCTGAGACGCGCGAAGTCACAGATTTCAGACGCAATTTCTTCCAGGTGGCGGCGCAGGGGCAGGAAACCCTCCGCCGGCTCGACCGTGGCCTCGTTCAGATACAGCTTACGGCGGATCTCGATCTGCAGGGCGCTGCGGCCCAGCAAGGGCTGTCCGTGGGTCGAGGTGGCGTAGCCCCCGGCATAGGGCGCGTTGCGGGCGGTGGAATATCCCCGGTCGCGGAACAGCTGCTCCACAAAATCCGCGAACTCCCCGCGGCAGGCGGCGCCGAACCGGTCCCCGATGATAATGTCGGGCGAACGGGCCGTTCCGCCATTTTCCGCGGGCATGGAGTGAACGTCGATCAGCCAGGCCTGCCCGAACATGGCCTGCGCCCGCCGCAACAGGGCGTCGAGCGCGCGGTGATAGGGCCTGTGGATATGTTCCAGTCTGGTTTCGGCGTCGGCCCGGCGCAGCTTGTGGTTGTAGATCGGCACGCCATTGCTCGCAACGCGGGGGATGCAGCCCAGCCCGGCGTCGATCCGGGGGGAGCGGTTGGCCGCCCAGACCGCGAGCGGATCGGCGAACATGGCCGGGTCCATCTCGCTCTCGGCCCGGTTCAGGTCGATCACCGCCCGTCCGATCAGGCCGCAGATCACCGGAACCCCGTTGAGATGCACCCCGGCCAGCAACCGGTCGACATAGGCGTCCTCGATCCGGCGCAGGTCGATCAGATTGGCGGACGCCGTCTCCAGAAACGCGGCGGGATAGAGCCGGCCGGAATGGGGGGAGGCGAAGACAACGGGCGAAACCACGGATACGGGTTCATCAATATAGAAGGTGGGGCCCGGCTGGGCGCCGGGCGCGCCGGGCGGGGCGTCCGCCTTTCGCGCTGCAAACTCGCTGAAAATGAAGCCGGGGAACATCCGCCCATATTTTCGGAGCTGTTCGCCGGGTCAAGCTGCGTTCTTGGCTGCGTATGGGGCTGTGTTCATGGCGGCTTTACCTTGTAAGTGCAGTAATCGTATCTCTGGGGTTCCGGGAGGCTGGCTGGCCATGGCCAAGATTCTGCTCGCTGAAGATGACGACAGCCTCCGCGGCTTCCTGGTGAGCGCGCTGAAGCGGGCGGGCCATGCCGTGAAGGATTTCGACGAAGGCCGCACCGCCCTGAAGGCGCTGGAGCGGGAAGTCTTCGACCTGCTGCTGACCGACATCGTCATGCCCGGCATGGACGGGATCGAACTGGCCCGCCGGGGAGCGGAGCTGGACCCCGCCATGAAGATCGTTTTCATCACCGGTTTCGCGGCCGTGTCCCTGTCGTCGGGCGGCCCCGCCCCGGCCGGCGCGAAAGTCCTGTCCAAACCCTTCCACCTGCGCGAACTGGTGGACGAGGTCGAACGGGTCATGGCGGCCTAGAAAGCAGGCTTGCGGGTATCTTCAACCCGGCATTGACGCGCCCCGCCGGGCGGGGCATTAGGCATCCCTCCCGGGCTGGACCCAGTTCCAGCCAGCGGAAAAGTGGGCGGTTAGCTCAGCGGTAGAGCACTACGTTGACATCGTAGGGGTCACAAGTTCGATCCTTGTACCGCCCACCATTTTCTCAGTAAGATCCGATAGTTGCGAGGGCGTCGAAACGGCCCCCTCGTCTGGTGCTGCTCCAGGCGCCAACGAGGCGCCAAGATGAGCGGCAACGAGAGGCAACGTCGGGAAGCGTTGTGAGCCCAGGAGTGCTGACCGCGTATCTGACTGATCGGAGGTTGCCGGTCGTCGATGAGCGGTTGCCACGGAACGGCCCCGCCGATTGCCTGGGGCGGCAGCGCTCAACATCACGACCATTCCACGCGACCGTTTGCGCGCGCCCAAGAGGCCAAGTTCAGTTGAAGGGGAAGGGCTGGCAGATGGGAATGGACATGGCCCTCATTGGTTGGCCTAGCTTCAGGACTTAAGTCCCAAGAGGGGTGACGCGGCTCACCCCGCCGCTTTGCGGGGGGTAGGGCGGGGTCAGGGCGAGGGTGGTGCGCCGGTTTCTTCTTCGGTTTCGTCGGCGTCGGCTTTGCGGCTGCGGCCGTAGGCGTATTTGCGGAGGAGGCCTCGCATCTGGTGGTAGCTGAGGCCGAGGCGGCTGGCGGCTTTGCGTTGGTGGCCCTGGCAGTGGGCGAGGGCGGCTTCGAGCAGGGATTGTTCGAGGCCGCGCACGGCGGTTTCAAAATCGGTGCAGCTTTGCGGATCGACGCTGTAGCCGTTTGCGGCGGCGGGCGGCGGGGCGGGGGCTTTGGGTTCGGGCGCGGCGGGCGTGGCGTGGAGTTCGCCGGCGGGACGCCAGGGCGAGGCGAACGGGTCGAGCATGTCGTCCGTCAGCATGACGGGACCGAGCGGGGCGCCGTTGGCTTGCGCGGCCATGGTGCGGAAGACGGCGCGTTCCGCCGTGTTCTTGAGTTCCCGGACATTGCCGGGCCAGGCGTGGCCGTGCATCGCCTCCAGCGCGGCGCGGGACCAGCCAGGGAAATCGCCTTCGAGTTCGCGCGCCAGACGCTGGCCGAAATATTCGGCGAGCAATGTCACGTCTTCGGGCCGGGCGCGCAGGGGCGCAACGGTGATGACGTCGAAAGCGAGACGGTCGAGCAGGTCGGCGCGGAAGCGGCCTTGCGCTGCACGCGCGGGGAGATCGACATTGGTGGCGGCGACGACGCGGACATCGCAGCGTAGCGTGTCCTCGCCGCCGAGCCGCTGGAACTCGCCGTATTCGACGACGCGCAGCAGCTTTTCCTGCACCTGCAACGAGGCGGTGGCGATCTCGTCGAGGAAGAGGGTGCCGCTGTCGGCCTGTTCAAAGCGGCCCTGACGTCTCTTTGTCGCTCCCGTGAAGGCGCCGGCCTCATGGCCGAAGAGTTCGCTATCGAGCAGGTCCTGCGAGAGGGCTCCGCAATTCACCTTTACGAAGGGCTTGTCCCAGCGCGGGGAGAGGAAGTGGAGGCGTTCGGCGATCAGCTC